>CAKUFI010000001.1 GCA_934647305.1 uncultured Clostridia bacterium
CCTGGCCGCCGGTCAGGATGGCGATATCCTGCAGCATGGCCTTGCGGCGATCGCCGAAGCCGGGCGCCTTGACGGCGACGCAGGTGAAGGTGCCGCGCAGCTTGTTGAGCACCAGGGTGGCCAGCGCCTCGCCCTCGATGTCCTCGGCGATGATCAGCAGCTTCTTGCCGGCCTGCACGACCTGCTCAAGCAGCGGCAGAACTTCCTGAATGTTGGAGATCTTCTTGTCGGTGATCAGGATGAAGGGATCGTCCAGCACGGCCTCCATCTTCTCGTTGTCGGTGACCATGTAGGCGGAGGCGTAGCCGCGGTCGAACTGCATGCCCTCCACCACGGTCAGCTCGGTCTTCAGGGTCTTGCTCTCCTCGACGGTGATCACGCCGTCCTTGCCGACCTTCTCCATCGCGTCGGCGATCAGCGCGCCGATCTGCTCGTCGCCCGAAGAAATCGAGGCGACCTGCGCGATGGCGTGCTTGTTCTCAATGGGCTTGGAGATGCCAACCAGCGCCTTGACGGCCTCGTCGGTCGCCAGCTCGATGCCCTTCTTGAGCACCATGGGATTGGCGCCCGCGGCCACGTTCTTCAGGCCCTCGCGGATGATGGCCTGAGCCAGCAGGGTGGCGGTGGTGGTGCCGTCGCCGGCCACGTCGTTGGTCTTGGTGGCGACCTCCTTCACCAGCTGCGCGCCCATGTTCTCAAAGGGGTCTTCCAGCTCGATGTCCTTGGCGATGGTCACGCCGTCGTTGGTGATCATCGGGGCGCCGTACTTCTTGTCCAGCACCACGTTGCGGCCCTTGGGGCCCATGGTGATCTTCACGGTATCGGCCAGCGCGTTAATGCCGCGCTCCAGGCTGCGGCGCGCCTCTTCGCCATACTGAATCTGCTTTGCCATATTAATTACCTCCGATCAGTTCAAGAGAAAAATTCGTTTTTGATGGGATTCGCGGCGGATTATTCCACCACGGCCAGGATGTCGCTCTGGCGCACGATGATGTACTCCTCGCCCTCGAGCTTGCACTCGGTGCCGGCGTACTTGGAGTAAATGACCTTCTGGCCCACGGACACGTGCATCGTGACTTCCTTGCCATCCACGTTGCCGCCCGGGCCGACGGCCAGCACAACGGCCATCTGAGGCTTCTCCTTGGCAGAGGTGGTCAGCAGCAGGCCGCTCTTGGTGGTCTCCTCGGCCTCGACATTCTTGATGACGACGCGATCGCCCAACGGTTTAATAGTCATATAAAGATCTCCCTTCTGAGATGACTTCAGTCTGTTAGCACTCACTCGGAAGGAGTGCTAACTTTTTACAGGCATTAGTTTAACCCAAATGCCCCGGAAGTACAAACCCGCACAGCACGCAAAAATACTGAAAAATATGGAAAAACAGACAACAGCGACTTTGTACTTGAAATTCCTCTGAAATGCTCATTATTTCGCGCAGATTCATTGCATTTACACGAACGTATCAAAAAATGCGCCGTTTCCACGCATCTTTGCCCGGAAAGCGGAGCGGTTTGCGTTGATTTTCATTTTCCGGGATGCTATAATATGTATAAAAGGAGTGAAGACGATGGACAAATGGGACGCGCGATTCATGAAGCTCGCCGCGGAAATCGCCTCGTGGGCCAGCTGCTATCAGCCCAACCGCAAAATCGGCGCGGTGATCGTAAAAAACAAACGGATCATGACCACGGGCTATAACGGCGCGCCGGCGGGCGTAAAAACCTGCGTGGAGCGGGGCGAATGCCTCCGGAGAAAGCTGAACGTTCCCTCGGGCACGCGCCAGGAGGTGTGCTACGCCATCCACGCCGAGCAGAACGCCATCATTCAGGCGGCGCGGCTGGGCGTGTCCATCGAGGGCGCGACGCTGTACTGCACGCATCAGCCCTGCTCGGTGTGCGCCAAGATGATCGTCAACGCGGGCATTACGCGCGTGGTGTACGGCGAGGGCTACCCGGACGCCTTCGCGGTGGACATGCTGAATGAAGGCGGCGTGCTGCTGGAAAAATACGAATGGGAGAAGCAGGATGGAAGCAAGGCGACTGAATAAGGATCTGCGCGGCCCGGCCTGGTGCATGCTGGGCCACGCGCTGTGCATGGCGGTTCTGCCGATGCTCGCGCTGATCGCGGTGCTGACGGTGAAAATCTGGCCGGAGCTCTCCGCCTCGTTCAGTCAGGCGGCGCTCGACCCGCAGGCCATTTCCGAAAAGGCGCAGGAGCTGGTCGTGCGCGCGGCGAGCGAGGGCAGCTGGTACGAGACGCTGGCCTGCGCGCTCAACGTGCTCTGCGCGATCCTGAGCCTGATCCCCTTCGCGATCTATGGCGCGAGGCGGCAGGTGAACCTGTCCCTGGCCCCGCGCGAGGTCACGATAAAGCGCGTGCTGTCGCTGATCGTGATGGCGATGTGCGTCAACGGCCTGGCCGGGTTCGCCAATATCCCGGTCGAGTGGCTGTTCAACCGGGCGGGCTACACCATCCTGTGGGACTTCCCGCTGGGCGATACGGCGGCGGCGAAGACGATCATGACGGTCTACGCGGTGGTTCTCGCCCCGGTGATCGAGGAAATCCTGTTCAGGGGCTACCTGCTGGGCGGGCTGCGCAGGTACGGCGACCGCTTCGCCGTCGTTTCCTCCGCGCTGCTGTTCGGTCTGATGCACGGCAATCTCTCCCAGTTTTTAAGCGCGCTGTGCATCGGATTGCTGCTGGGCTATGCGCGGGTGCGCTATGGCTCGCTGCTCGTGTGTATGTTCGCGCACGCGGGCAACAACCTGCTGGCGCTCGGCCTTGACCTGCTGCCCGACTGGACGTCCCTGATCGCGCTGCTGGCGATGATTGTCCTGGGCATCCCGCTGCTTCGGCGCTTCCGCAGGGAGACAGGCGAGCTGTCCGACCCGGCGGAGTTTCAGGCGCAGCGCGTGGGGCGCAGGCTGTGGCTGAACGTGCCGATGGTGATTTACCTGCTCGTCGCGCTGCGGCAGTTTGCCGCGGCCGTGCTCCCGCTGGGATAAACAATATGTTCGTGAGGTATTGGAACGCATGAAACTGACGAAGAGACAATATCTGCTGGCGGCAGTGATCGTCATTCTGCTGGCGGCGGTGGCGGTTATGTTCTGGCCGCGCGGGGGAGAGACCGGCGACGAGACGGTCAACCTGATCAAAAACGGCGGCTTTGAGACGCTGGACGGCGACCTGCCCGCGAACTGGACGCCGGGCAAGTGGTTCGGCGACGAGGGCGTGAGCTACCTCGAGCTGTCGGACGACGCCTACGAGGGCGAGCACTCAATCCTGGTGGAAAACGTGGAGGAGAACGACGCGCGCTTTGAGCAGACCATCTCCGTGCTGCCCAATTCCACCTATCGCTTTTCCTGCATGGTGAAGGCCGAGGGCTGCGACGAGTCGACCAACGGCGCGTCCATTTCCTTTAAGGATACCTTCACCTATTCCGACATGGTCTACGACACCCACGGCCAGTGGCAGGAGGTCGTGTTCTACGGCACGACCGGCCCCAAGCAGCGCGAGCTGACGGTCATGCTGCGCGTGGGCGGCTACGGCCGGCTGGGCGTGGGCAAGGCCTGGTTTGACGACCTGCAGGTGACCTATGTCAAGGCGCTTCCCGCCGGTGCAGTGGCGGAGTCTCTGGCCACGAACGCCCCCGCGAAGGCCGATACCTCCGCCGAGGAACCGGCGGAAAAGAACCGCCTGCCGCTGATTCTCCTGTGCGGCGCGCTGTTCCTCGCACTCTCGGCGATGGTGCTTCTGCGCATGAACGGCTCCCAGGATCAGCGGGTGCGCCGCGCGGCGCTTGTCTACCTGGCGGCGCTGGCGATTGTCGTGCGCGCGATGCTGGCCATGCAGGTGCGCGGCTATCCCAACGACATGAGCTGCTTTCAGGCCTGGGCCGACCGCATGTTCAGCGCAGGCCCGCTGCGCTTCTATTCGGACACCTCCTTCTGCGACTACCCGCCCGGATACATGCTGCTTCTGTGGCCGATCGGCGCCATGCGCGCCATCCTTGGCCTGACGGGCGACAACGGCCCCGCCTGGCTTGTCACCAAGCTCTATCCGATCGCCTGCGACGCGCTGTGCGCGCTGGTCTTCTTCCGCTTTGCGAAGAAGCGGGTGGGCGAGTACGTGGCCGCCTGCCTGTCGCTTCTGTTCCTGTTTAACCCGGCCTGCATCGTGGACAGCGCGATGTGGGGCCAGATCGACTCGGTGCTCACGCTCCTGCTGATCCTCGCGGTCTGGAACGCCTCGGAGGAAAAGTGGCTGCGCGGCATGCTGCTGTTCACCGCGGCCATCCTCGTCAAGCCGCAGGCGCTGCTGCTGGCCCCGATGGGCGTGGTGATGGCGGCCGCCTCGGTCGTGCGCGCCCAGAATAAGGGCAAAACCGCCCGCGAGGTGGGCCTGGCGCTGCTGGCGGCGGTCGGCGCGATGCTGCTGTTTTCGCTGCCCTTTGCGCTGAGTCTGCGTCAAGATCCGTTTACCTTCCTGAAGGCGCGCTATATGGAGTCGATGGGCAATTACAACTACATGACCATCAACGCCGCAAACCTCTACGCCCTTATGGGCATGAACTGGAAGGCCATGGAGAGCAGCGGCGCCTGGCCGGTCGTCGCCTGGACGCTGTTCGGCCTGTCGTATCTCTACAGCTTCTTCCTCTATATAAAGGGCGGCGAGCGGAAGCGCATCTTCCTGTGCTGCGCGCTGCTTCTGGCGCTGGTGTTCGCCTTCGGCCCGAAGATGCACGAGCGCTACGCCTTCCCCGCGCTGCTCCTGCTGCTCTTCGCCTATGCCCAGGATAAGGACGCGCGTCTCCTGCTGGCCTTCGTCACCTGCTCGCTTTCCACTTACCTCAACACGGCGCTGGTGCTGGAAAACCAGCATCTGCTGTCCTCGCAGGGCCTGATCAACGGGATCATTTCCTGCCTGTCGGTGGTAAACGCCCTGCTCGTGTCCTGGACGGGCTGGGATCTGTGCGTGCGCGGCCGCGCCGTGAGCATGGACCGCGTGACCGAGAAGCTGGGCGACCGGCACACCAAAATCTACCATAAGCTGCCCCGCAACGCCATGCGCCCGGTGCTGCTGCGCGAGGATTCGCACCTGCACATGCGCAGAATCGACTACGCGCTGATGCTGGGCATCACCCTCGTGTACGCGGCGCTGGCCTTTACCGACCTGGGCTCGACCGCCGCGCCCCAGGCCAGCTGGACCTCGTCCATTTCGGGCGAGCAGGTGGTCTTCGACCTCGGTCAGGAGCAGACCTTCCATCTGACCTATTACGGCGGCATCTGCAACTCCACCTTCACCGTGGCCACCTCGGACGACGGAACCACCTGGTCGGAGGAACAGCTGGCCGAGTACGACCAGGGCCAGATCTTCAAGTGGCTGTGGTTCACCCCGGTCGAGCAGACCGAAAACGGCAAGTTCACGCGCCTTGAGAGCGGCTATCCCCTGCTGACCGCGCGCTATGTGCGCCTGACCGCGCAGAAGGCCGGTCTGGTGCTCAGCGAGGTGGGCTTCCTGGACGAGGACGGAAATGCGCTGCCCGTCGCCTCGGTCGAGAGCTTCGGCGGGGTGGAGGGGCGCGCGGGCGACCCGGCGCTGCTGGCCGACGAGCAGAATACCGTGCCCGCCTATCCTTCCTACTATAACAGCATGTATTTCGACGAGATCTACCACGCCCGCACCGGCTACGAGTTCGAGCACGGCATGACCCCGTACGAGACCACGCACCCGCCGCTGGGCAAGGTGCTGATCATGCTGGGCATTCACCTGTTCGGCATGACGCCGTTCGGCTGGCGCTGCATGGGCGCGCTGGTCGGCGTGCTGATGCTGCCGGCGATGTACCTGATGATCAAGCAGCTGCTCAAGAAGACCGAGTACGCGGCGGTGGGCACGTTCCTGCTGGCCGTGGACGCGATGCACTTCACGCAAACCCGCATCGCCACGATTGACTCCTACGGCGTGTTCTTCATCATCCTGATGTACCTGTTCATGTTCAGGTACTGTCAGATGAACTTCTACTTCGACGACTTTAAGAAGACGCTGATCCCGCTGGGCCTGTCGGGCGTGTGCATGGGACTGGGCATTGCCAGCAAGTGGATCTGCATCTACGCGGGCATCGGCCTGGCCGTGCTGTTCTTCTACACGCTTATCAGGCGCTACCTCGAGTATCGCCGGGCCATGCGCTCGGGCGGCAGCACGCGGGCCGAAATCGCGGCCAGGCGGCACTTCTGGGCGTACTTCTTCCGAACCGGCGCGTTCTGCATCGTGTTCTTCATCATCGTGCCGATCCTGATCTACTACTTCTCCTACTACTGGTACATGAAGCCGCTGGGCGGCCTGAGCGTGAGCGGCGTGTGGCAGCGGCAAATCAACATGTTCAACTACCACAAGGGCCTGTCCAACGACACCCACTTCTTCCGCTCGCCCTGGTACGAGTGGCCGCTGATCATCAAGCCGATGTGGTACTATTCAGGCACCGCGTTCATGCCGGAGGGCGTGATTTCCTCGATCTCCTGCATGGGCAACCCGGCGGTGTGGTGGGGCGGCCTGCTGGCGCTGATCTTCGTGATCGTGCAGCTGCTGCGCGGCAAGGGCGACCGCACCTGCCTGTACCTGGTGATCGCCTTCGCGGCGCAGTACCTGCCCTGGGTGCTGGTGCCCCGATCGACGTTCATCTATCACTATTTTGCGAGCGTGCCCTTCATCATCGTGTGCATCACGGTGGTGATGAAGTACCTGAAGCAGCGCCGCTTCAAGGGGTATAAGGTATGCCTCGGCGTGTTCCTGCTGGCCGCGCTGGTGCTGTTCATCGGCTTCTACCCGTTGGAGTCCGGCCACCCGGTCGCCCGGAGCTACGCGAAGTACCTGCGCTGGTTTAACTGGTATAACTACTGAGAAACGGATGTGAACGCATGCTGGCTGTGGTAAACAGTTACGGATTAAGCGGCATCGACGGCTTTCCGGTCCGCGTCGAGGTCAACGTCAGCGGCGGCCTGCCCGGCTTTGAGCTGGTGGGCCTGCCCGACGCGGCGGTCAAGGAATCCCGCGAGCGCGTGACGACCGCGCTCAAGAACAGCGGCTTTGCCTATCCCGACGGCAAGGTGGTCATCAACCTGGCCCCGGCCGATCAGAAGAAGGAAGGCCCGGCCTTTGACCTGCCGATGGCGGCGGGAATCCTGGCGGCGGCGGGCAAGGTGCCTGCCAGCGCGCTGGACGGCTGCGCGCTTCTGGGCGAATTGTCGCTCGACGGCACGGTGCGTCCGGTGCGCGGCGCGCTTCCCCTGACCATCAGCGCGAGGGAAAAGGGCATGCGCGCGATGATTCTCCCGCCGGGCAACGCCGAGGAGGTTCGCTGCGTGGAAGGCATTGAGGTCTACCCGGCCGGCACGCTGCGCCAGGCGATCGAGCACCTGCAGGGTGAAAAGCCGCTTGCCCCGCTCGTCAAGACCTCCTATCAGGAGCTGCTCACTCGGCGGCAGAGCGCCGTCGACTTCGCCTTCGTCAAGGGGCAGAAGAGCGCCAAGCGCGCCCTGGAAATCGCGGCGGCCGGCGGCCACAATGTGCTCATGGTGGGCCCGCCCGGTTCGGGCAAGACGCTCATGGCCCGCTGCATGCCCACGATACTGCCCGACATGACCTTCGAGGAGGCGCTCGAGGTCACGCGCATACACAGCGCCGCGGGCATCATGGAGGGCGGAGGCCTGCTGGTCGAGCGCCCGTTCCGCTCGCCGCACCATACCGCCTCGACCGTCTCTCTCGTGGGCGGCGGCATGCACGCGCAGCCGGGCGAAATTTCCAAGGCGCACAACGGGGTGCTCTTCCTGGACGAGCTGCCCGAGTACCGCCGCGACGTGCTCGAGGGGCTTCGTCAGCCCATGGAGGACGGCTTCGTGACCATCACCCGCGCCAACGCCCAGTCCACCTATCCCTCCCAGTTCATGCTGATCTGCTCGATGAACCCCTGCCCCTGCGGCAATTACGGCTCGCGCACGCAGACCTGCCGCTGCTCCAGCGGGGAGATTCGCAGGTACTTAAACCGCATCTCCGGCCCGCTGCTCGACCGCATCGACATGCACATCGAGGTGGAGAGCATTCCGCCCGAGCGCCTCGCCGAGACCACGCTGGAGGAGTCCTCCGCGCAGGTTCGCGAGCGGGTGCAGCGTGCGCGCGAGATCCAGAGGGCGCGCTACGCCGGGGAGAAGATCTCCTGCAATGCCCGCCTGGACGCCAGCTCCATGAACCGCTACTGCGCGCTCTCCGGAGCCGCCCGCGCCATGCTGATGAAGGCGGGCGAGAGCATGGGCCTGAGCAATCGCGCCTTCACCCGCGTGCTCAAGGTTTCGCGCACCATCGCCGATCTGGCCGGCAGCGAGCAGATCGAGCTCAACCACGTGGCCGAGGCAGTGCAGTATCGCTCGCTCGACCGCAAGTACTGGGGATAAGGGAGGCGCCTCATGAACGATTCCACCGCGCTCATTTGGCTGTCGAGTATTCCGGCGCTTTCCGACAAGTCCCTCGGCAAGCTGCTCGAGGCCTTTCCCGAGCCGGGCGTGCTCTGGGACGAGCCGAACCTCGCAATGCGCGTGCTGGGCACGAAATCCATGGAAGCCCTGCGCGAGGCGAAAAGCGAGGATTACCTGGACGCGCTGCTGTGCGCCCTCGAGGAAAAGGACGTCCGCGTGCTGACGCTGTTTGACGACGACTACCCTGACCGCCTGTGCGCGATCGAGGAGGCGCCGCCGGTACTGTATCTGCGCGGCTGCCTGCCTGAAAAAGCGCGCGCCGCCGCCATCGTGGGCACTCGGAAATGCACCGCCGACGGGCGCGTGACCGCCCAGCGCATGGCCTGCGACCTGGCCGCGTCCGGCGTCGCCGTCGTCAGCGGTATGGCGGACGGCATCGACTCCGCCGCGCACCTGGGCTGCCTGGAGGCCGGCGGACAGACCGTCGCCGTGCTGGGCTGCGCGATCGACAGCTGCTATCCGCCTGAAAACCGCTCCCTGCTCGAGCGCATACTGGACGAGGGCGGCTGCGTCCTCTCCGAGCACGCCCCCGGCGCGCATACCCGGGCCTACCACTTCGCCCGGCGCAACCGCATCATCAGCGGCCTTTCCCAGGCGGTGATCGTGGTTGAGGCGGGGGAGAAGTCGGGCGCGCTCATCACCGCCCAGTACGCCCTCGCGCAGCACCGCGAGCTCTTCGCCGTACCCGGTTCGATCTACGCCCAGGCCTGCCGCGGCTCAAACCGCCTGCTGGTCGCCGACGCGCACGTCGCGTTGTCCGCCGAGGAGGTCTTCTCGGCCATGTCCTGGCTGTCCGCCTCGCCTGAAAAGCAGGCCGAGGAGCCAGTCGAGCTGGATCCTCAGAGCCGCCGCGTCGTCGAGTTCTTGCAAAATGACGAAAAATCCTTTGACGAAATCGTTAATGAGTTGCAAATTGAAGCGTGGGAGCTCAATTCACTCTTGACAATCCTTGAAATGCAGGGAATAATAAGACAGTCGGCCGGCAAGCTGTACCGGTCGCTTATCTAATGAAGAGACATCACATCATCCGGAGGTTTTAGATAGATGCCGTACAAGTTGGTCATTGTGGAGTCACCCGCCAAGGCGCGCACCATCAGCAAGTTCCTGGGCCGAGGCTACAAAGTCGAGGCCTCGAACGGTCACGTGCGCGACATGCCCAAGTCACAGATCGGCGTGGACATTGAGCACAATTTCACGCCCAAGTATATCACCATCCGCGGCCGCGGGGAAATTCTGGACAAGATCCGCAAGGAAGCGAAAAACGCGACCAAAGTCTTCCTCGCGACAGACCCGGACCGCGAAGGAGAGGCCATTTCCTGGCATCTGGCCAACGTGCTGGGCATCAAGGAGGACGCGCCCTGCCGCATCGAGTTCTTCGAGATCACCAACAAGGCGGTCAAGGAGGCCATCAAGTCCTGCCGCCCGATCGACATGGATCTGGTCAACGCGCAGCAGGCCCGCCGCGTGCTGGACCGCCTGATCGGCTACAAGATCAGCCCGCTTCTGTGGCGCAAGATTCATAAGGGGCTGTCGGCTGGCCGCGTGCAGTCGGTCGCCACGGCCATGATCTGCGACCGCGAGCGCGAAATCGAGGCCTTCGAGCCGGAGGAATACTGGACGATCACCGGTTCCTTCGAGAGCGAGGGCATGCGCTTTGACGCGCGCTTCCTGTCGGTCGACGGCGTGGACGCGCTGCACAACGAGCAGGAGGCGAATGCCGTCGCCGAGCGCATGCAGAAGGCACATTTTACCGTGCAGTCGGTCAAGAAGGGCGAGCGCCGCAAGAACCCCGCCGCGCCCTTTACCACCTCGAACCTGCAGCAGGAGGCCAGCCGCAAGCTGGGCTTCACCACCCTCAAGACCATGCAGATCGCCCAGCAGCTCTACGAAGGCGTGGACATCGAGGGCGAGGGCACGCAGGGTCTGGTGTCCTATATCCGTACCGACAGCACCCGCATTTCCGACGAGGCCGTCGCCGCCGTGCGCGAGATGATCTCCGGCAGCTACGGCCCCGACTACCTGCCCGCCGAGCCCAACCGCTACAAGAGCCGCAAGACCGCCCAGGACGCGCACGAGGCCATCCGCCCGACCGACGTCAACCGCCGCCCGGAGAATATCAAGTCCTCGCTGACCCGCGACCAGTTCCGCCTGTACAAGCTGATCTGGTCCCGCTTCGTGTCCAGCCAGATGACCCCGGCGGTCTACGACACGATCTCCGCTGACATCGAGGGCGACGGCGTGCTGCTGCGCGCCAGCGGACAGAAGCTGCGCTTCGCCGGCTTCACCGTGGTCTACGAGGAGGGTCAGGACGACGCGCAGGCCGAGCAGGAGGACATGCTGCCCGCGCTGGACGAGGGCACCGGGGCGCGCCTTCTCGAGGTGGCGCAGGAGCAGAAGTTCACCCAGGCGCCGCCGCGATACACCGAGGCCTCGCTCGTCCGCGCACTGGAGGAAAAGGGCATCGGCCGTCCCTCCACCTACGCGCCCACCATCGCCACCATCCTGGCGCGCTCCTACGTGACCCGCGAAAACAAGCGGCTCATGCCCACCGAGCTGGGCCTGGTGGTCGACGACATGATGAAGACCTACTTCCCGGACATCGTGGACATCCAGTTCACCGCCGGCATGGAGGATCAGCTGGACAAGGTCGAGGAGGGCGGCGTGGACTGGCACGAGATCATCCGCGAGTTCTACGGCCCCTTCGAAAAGACGCTTGAGAAGGCCGAAAACTCGATCGAGAAGGTCTCCGTCGAGCCGGAGGTTTCCGATATCCCCTGCGAAAAGTGCGGGGCGATGATGGTCTACAAGATGGGAAAGTACGGCAAGTTCCTGGCCTGCCCGAACTTCCCCGAGTGCCGCTTCACGATGGCGCTGCTCAAGTACATCGACGCAGAGTGCCCCGAGTGCGGCGGCAGGCTGCTCGAGCGCGTGAGCAAGAAGGGCCGCAAGTTCTACGGCTGTGAGCACTATCCCGAGTGCCAGTTCGTCTCCTGGGAGCAGCCGGTTCGGGAAAAGTGCCCCGTCTGCGGCGGACGCATGGTGCTCAAGCGCGGCCGCAAGGGCGAGGTGTACCACGTGTGCGTCAACGAAAACTGCCGCCATCGCGTGGAAGTGGATCAGGGCGGAGGAAACGACGCGGATGAATGAGAGAGTAACCATTGTGGGCGCGGGACTGGCGGGCAGCGAGGCCGCCTGGCAGCTGCTCAGGCGCGGCGTCCCTGTCACGCTGATTGAAATGCGCCCGGTCAGGTCCACGCCCGCCCACGTCACCGACGGTTTTGCCGAGCTGGTCTGCTCGAACTCGCTCAAGGCCGAGCACCTGACCAACGGCAGCGGTCTTTTGAAGGCCGAAATGCGCCGCTTCGACTCGCTGATCCTGCGCTGCGCCGAGGAGAGCCGTGTGCCGGCCGGCGGGGCGCTGGCGGTCGACCGGACGCTGTTTTCAAGGAAGGTCACCGACGCGCTGACGAATCACCCGCTGTGCGAGGTGCGCCGCGAGGTGGTTTCGTCGCTCCCGGACGCGCCCTGCATCATCGCCACCGGCCCTTTGACCGACGACGGCCTGGCGCAGGCGATACAGGCCCTCCCCGGCATGAGCGCGCTCAACTTCTTCGACGCGGAGGCGCCCATCGTGACCGCCGAGTCGATCGACATGACCAAAGCCTTCCGCGCCTCGCGCTACGGCCGGGGCGACGGCGACGACTACATCAACTGCCCGATGACCGAGGAGGAGTACAACGCCTTTTACGACGCGCTGGTCTCCGCCGAGCTGGCCGAGGTGCACGACTTTGAAAAGAAGCTGGTGTTCGAGGGCTGCCTGGCGGTCGAAATCCTGGCGGGCAGGGGGCGCATGACGCTGGCCTTCGGGCCGCTCAAGCCGGTCGGCCTCATCGACCCGCACACCGGAAAGCAGCCCTTCGCCGTGGTGCAGCTGCGCCAGGACAACGCCCAGGGCACGCTCTATAATATCGTAGGCTTTCAGACCCGCCTCAAGTGGGGCGAGCAGAAGCGCGTCTTCGGCATGATTCCCGGCCTTGAGAAGGCCGAGTACGCCCGCTACGGCGTGATGCACCGCAACACCTACCTAAACGGCCCCGACGTGCTGGGGGACAACTTCGCCCTGAAAACCGATCCGCTTTTCCGCTTCGCCGGCCAGATGACCGGCGTGGAGGGGTATATGGAATCGGCGGCCAGCGGCCTTCTCGCGGGCGTGATGCTCTCGCGCAGGCTGCGCGGCCTGAGCGAGCCCACGCTGCCCGGCACCACCATGCTGGGCGCGCTCGTGCGCCACACCACCACGAAAACATCCGATTATCAGCCCATGAACGCCAACTTCGGCATACTCGACCCGCTCGAAAAGCGCGTCCGGGGCAAGAAATTCCGCTACGAGGCCCTGTCCGAGCGCGCGCTCGCCGACCTGGACAGGCTGGTCGCGGAGGAACGTCTGGAGGATTAAAGCACATGTCCATTAAGGGTACAACCATCTGCGCGGTGCGCCGAAACGGCGTGACCGCCATCGCGGGCGACGGCCAGGTGACGATGGGCGAAAGCGTCGTCATGAAAAACAACGCCGTCAAGGTTCGCCGCATCTTTAACGACCGGGTGGTCGTCGGCTTCGCGGGCACGGTGGCCGACGCGTTCGCGCTGTGCGAGCGGCTGGAGACCAAGCTGACCCAGTACGCCGGCAACCTGCAGCGCGCCGCCGTCGAGCTGGCGATGGACTGGCGCAGCGACAAGGCCATGCGCAAGCTGGAGGCCATGCTGATCTGCGCCGACAGGGACAACCTGATGGTGCTGTCGGGCAGCGGCGAGGTGATCGAGCCGGACGGCGACATCCTGGCCATCGGCTCAGGCGGCAACTACGCGCTCTCCGCCGGCAAGGCGCTGCTGGAGAACACCGACCTGCCCGCCGAGGCCGTCGCGAAGAAGGCGCTGCTGATCGCCTCCTCGATCTGCGTCTACACCAACGACCACATTACCGTGGAGGTGATCGGCCGTGAATAAGCTCACCCCGCGCGAAATCGTGCGCGAACTGGACAAATACATCATCGGCCAGGACGAGGCCAAGCGCGCCGTGGCCATCGCGCTGCGCAACCGCTATCGCCGCGCCCAGCTCCCTCCCGAAATGCAGGAGGAGGTCACGCCCAAGAACATCCTGATGGTCGGCCCGACCGGCGTGGGCAAGACCGAAATCGCCCGCCGTCTGGCCAGACTGGTGGACGCGCCCTTCGTCAAGGTCGAGGCCACCAAGTTCACCGAGGTGGGCTACGTCGGCCGCGACGTGGACTCGATCATCCGCGACCTGGTCGAGGCCTCGATCCGCACGGTCAAGAAGGCGCATGAGGACGGCGTGACCGGCCAGGCGCAGGAGCGCGCCGAGGAGCGCCTGATCGACCTGATCATCGACCCGCCCAGGAAGCCCGCCAACCCCATCGACATCCTGCTGGGCAACAAGCCGAAGAAGGCCGAGCTCTCGCCCGAGGCGCGCGAAAAGGAAGCGCCCCGCCGCGACGAAATCCGTTCTCAGCTGCGCGAGGGCAAGCTGGAGCACATGCTGGTCGAGGTCGAGGTGGAGGAAATCACCCCGAGCAACGAAATCCCCGGCACCGACGTGAACATGAACGACGTGCTGGGTTCGATCATGCCCAAGAAGACCAAGCTGCGCAGGGTCGAGGTCGCCGAGGCGCGCAAAATCCTGGTCGCCGAGGAGCAGCAGAACCTGATCGACATGGACAGCGTGTACACCGAGGCGCTGCGCGCCGCCGAGGAGGACGGCATCGTTTTCCTGGACGAGATCGACAAGGTGGCGGGCAAGGCCTCCGGCCACGGCCCCGACGTCTCCCGCGAGGGCGTGCAGCGCGACATCCTGCCCATCGTCGAGGGCTGCACTGTCGCCACCAAGTACGGCCCGGTCAAGACCGACCACATCCTCTTCATCGCGGCCGGTGCGTTCCACGTCTCCAAGGTCTCCGACCTGATTCCCGAGCTGCAGGGCCGCTTCCCGGTACACGTGGAGCTCAAACCCCTGACCATCGACGACTACAAGCGCATCCTCACCCAGCCGCAGAACGCGCTCATCCGCCAGTATGAGGCGCTGCTCGCCGTGGACGGCGTGGAGCTCGAGTTCAAGGAGGACGCGCTGGACGCCATCGCCGAGCACGCCTTCTATGCCAACGAGCACAGCGAGAACATCGGCGCGCGCAGGCTGCACACAGAGCTTGAGAAGATGCTCAGCGACATCGCCTTCAACGCGGGCGGCGGCGACGGTGCGCAGGTCAAGGTGACCATCGACGCGGCCTACGTCGAAAGCCAGCTCAAGGCCGAGACGAAGCAGCAGGATCTGAGCCGCTATATCCTGTAAACGTTATTGATTGAAGGGCCTGATTCACGCGATCAGGCCCTTTTAGCGAAAGGAGAAAGACATGAACAAATGGCAAATCGAGTCGGCCTGCGCCTCGACGCAGGAGGCGTTCGGGCTTCAGGCGGTCGCCGCGGCGATCCGGCGGCATGCGGGCTATGCCCCGGCGGTGCGGCCGCGCGTGGAGGAGGGCAGCTGCGTCCGCCTGCGCCTGGACAAAGCCCTGCCCGCGAACGCCTATCGCCTGCAGGTGAGCGAGCCGACCGTGCAGGGTCAGCAGGTCTGTCTCTCCGGCGCGGACGAAAACGCGCTGATGTACGCCTGCATGGACTTTGCGAACGTGTACCTCGAGAAGGCGGCGCAGTCGGACACCTCAGGCTCGCCCTACTATCGCCGCTCGATCTTCGCCGGGGACGCGCTGCCCGCCGCCGATCACCTCAGCGCGCCGGTCATTCTTCACCGCGGCCTGTGGACGTGGGGACACGCGATCTACGACGTGCGCGGCTACCTGGAGCACATGGCGCGCCTGAAGCTCAACGAGATCATCATCTGGAACGACTTTCTGCCGGTCAACGCGCGCGAGGTAGTGGAAATCGCCCATTCGCTGGGCATTCGCGTGATCTGGGGGTACGCCTGGGGCTGGGACACCGGCATCCATCTCGATCTGTCCGATCAGGCGGCGCTTGACCGGGCGGCCGACGCGGTGGTGGAGCAGTACGAGCGCGAGTACGCCGGCGCGGACGGCGACGGGCTGTACTTCCAGAGCTTCACCGAGACCGCCCAGGATCGGGTCAACGGCCGCCTCATCGCCGAGGTCGTCGTGGACTGGGTCAACGGCATCGCCGCGCGCATCCTTGAAAAGCATCCGCGGCTTCGCCTGCAGTTCGGCCTGCACGCCTCGTCGGTCAAAAACCACCTGGAGCACATCGCCCGCACCGACCCGCGCGTCGAGATCATCTGGGAGGACTGCGGCGACTTCCCGTACCACTACATGCCCTCCCGGCAATCCAACCCGCAGGCCACGCGCGATTTCACCGACCGCATGCTCTCCCTTCGCCCAGGCACGGTCACCGGCGCGGTGCTCAAGGGCATGATCTGCCTGGACTGGGGCGCGTTCGAGCACCAGGCCGGCCCCTTCGTGCTGGGTCACGCGGACGAGGAAACGATTCGCGCCCGCAGGGAGCGGATTCGTCCCATCTGGCGGCAGATACAGGCCGAGTGGATGACCTGGGGCGCGGTCTGTCAGGCGACGGTCAGGCAGATGGCCGCCTCGCCGGTCGCGCTGTACGGCCTGCTCGAGGACGGCCTGTTCGAGCGCGATATCCCGCTGCCCGCGGCGCTCTTCGCGGGGCTTCTGTGGAATCCCGAGGCGGATTTTAGCGAGCTGCTGCGAACCTGCGCCCAGCGAAGCGACGTGACGCTCTACTGACCCCATGGCCAAAGCGGAAAAAACCGGCCGCAGTTCGGACGAGTCTGCCCCGCGCCATGGACGAAGTGCGCCTTATGCGTTAAAATAAATACACGGGAGGAATGCTCATGAATACCGCAACGACGCTCTGGTACGACCGCCCCTCGGCCAAGTGGACTGACGCGCTGCCCCTGGGCAACGGCTCGCTGGGCGCGATGGTGTACGGCGGCTGCCCGCAGGAGCGCATCTGCCTGAACCTGGACACGCTCTGGTCGGGCCGCCCCTATCCGAAGGAAACCGGCGACTATTCCGCCGCATACAGGCAGGCCCAGGCGCTGGCACAGGCGGGCAGGCTCCGCGAGGCGCAGGACCTGATCGAGGAAAAGTTGCTCACCCGCAACGGAAACACCTATCTGCCGCTGGGCGATCTGCGCCTGGAGTTCGCCGAGGAGGGCAGGGTGCACGGCTATACCCGCTCGCTCGACCTCAAAACGGGCGTGCACACCGTCGCCTTTTCCCGCGAAAGGACTCGCTGGAATCTGGCGACCCAGGTGAAGGAAACCTGCTTCGTCTCGTATCCCGACCGCTGCCTGGTGCTGAGGCTGACCGCCTCCGAGCCGGTGACGGTGCAGGCAACGCTTCACAGTCTGCTGCGCCACGAATGCCGCGTCGAGGAGGGCGCGCTGCTCATGGACGTGACCTGCCCGGGCGAGCTGGGCCTGATGCGCAACGAGTTCGTGAAGGAAGAGGGCGGCGTGCGGGCGAGGGTGGCCTGCGCGGTTCAGTGCGACGGGCTGGTAAAGATGCAGGGCGGCGTGATCCGGGTGGAGGGCGCCAAGGAGCTGACGCTGTACTTGACCGCCGAAAGCTCGTTCGTGCGCTACGACCACGCGCCGGACAGCCGTGCCTACCGCAAGCGTGCCTTAAAACGTCTCGCTGCGGCGCAAAATAAGGGGTATTTTGACCTGCTGGAAACGCACGAATGCGACATGGCGAAGTACTTTGACCGGGTCGAGCTGCACCTGGGCGAGACCGACGCGGGCAGCGCGCCGACCGATCAGCGCCTGATCGCGCATGGTCAGGGCGCGGACGACCCGTCGCTGTACACGCTTCTGTTCAACTATGCGCGCTATCTGATGATCGCCGCGTCCCGGCCGGGCAGTCAGCCGATGAACCTGCAGGGGCTCTGGAACGAGCGGCTGTACGCGCCCTGGGCGGCCAACTACACGGTCAATATCAACACGGAAATGAACTATTGGCCTGCGCTGGCCGGAAATCTTGCGGAGATGGCCGAACCGCTGGAGCGTATGGTGCGGGAATTGTCCGTCATCGGGCGGGACACGGCCAGGGCATATTACGGCGCGCAGGGCTGGTGCTGCCATCACAACGTGGACCTCTGGCGGCAGAGCTTCCCGGCGCAGGGCAGCGCGACCTGGGGCTTCTGGTACAACGGCGGCGCGTGGATGAGCCGGCATCTCTATGACCACTGGCTCTATACCCGCGACGAGGCTTTCCTGCGGGAAAAGGCCTACCCGGTCATCAGGGGCTGCGCCGAGTTTTACCTGAGCATGCTGACCGACGACGGAAAAGGCTTCCTTATTATGTGCCCGTCTACGTCGCCTGAAAACGCCTACTGGATCGAGGGCGGAAAGCGCGACTGCGGCCTGTCGAAAACCACCGCGATGAGCATGGAAATCGCGCGCGAGGCGATGGAGCACGCGCTTTCCTGTGCGAAAGCGCTGGGTGCGGACGAGGCGCTGCAAAAGACCATTGAGGAGACGCTTCCCCACCTGCTGCCGCTGCGCGTGGGATCGGACGGGCGGCTGATGGAGTGGTATGACGAGCAGACCGACACCGAGCCGGAGCACCGGCACGTTTCGCACCTCTACGCGCTGCATCCGGCGCATCAGATCACGCCCGAGGACACGCCCGAGCTGGTCGAGGCCTGCAAAAAGACGCTTCAGGCGCGCGGCGACGGCGGCACCGGCTGGAGCCTGGGCTGGAAGATCAACTTCTGGGCGAGGCTGCGCGACGGCGACCACGCGCTGCGGCTGCTGGACAACCAGCTTCGATATGTCGCGGGCGACGTGCCGGCCACGGGCGGCGGTACCTATGCCAACCTCTTCGACGCGCACCCGCCGTTCCAGATCGACGGCAACTTCGGCGCGTGCAGCGGCATCATCGAGATGCTGCTTCAGGCCGACGAACAGCGCGTCCACCTGCTGCCCGCGCTGCCGGGCGCGTGGCGCGAGGGCAGCGTGCGCGGGCTGAAGGCGCCGGGCGACGTGACGGTCAGCCTGCGCTGGGCAGAGGGCAGGCTGGTCGAGGCGCGGCTCGAGTCGCCGATCGCGCAGACGGTGCGCGTGCGCTGGCCGGGCGGCGAGCAAGAGGTTCGTCTGGAAAAGGGAAAGGCCTGGACGCTGTCAGGCGGCCTGAGCAAAGCCTGCGGAATCGAAAAAGCACCATGAGAAGGTCGAAGGCCTGAGGCGATTGCCTCGGGCCTTTTTTGTATTGAAGCGGGGCAGGCGGCGGGAGACAGCGGCTGACCTTTCGGGGAACGGGCCGCGCGGGGCAGAGAAAAAACCGGGCGAGAAGCTGAAGCGAACGATGCGGACGCTTGATGCGGCTGCGGGGTATGCGGCAAAGAAATGAGATGCGCGGGCGCTGACGGGGGGCGGATGCCGCCCTGGGCGCTTTTTTCTTTGAAACGCTCTTCCCCCCGCATTTCCTCAAAGGTACACGAAAAAAACCTGACTGTGCGCAAAAACATTCAGACGGCAGCAGGAGTTCAGCCGAGCTTTGTTAGCTTGGAAAGAAGCAGATTGATTTTACGTTCTTTGTTGAAGCTGTTGTAGTAGTCAGCACCTAAATCCTCGAAAAGTTCTCCATTAGAAAGCATATGGTAAATCGCTGTGAGGATGGAACGGACAAACGCGACAATGGCTCGTTTTTTATGCGCATTTGTGCAGGGCGCGGGCGGCGATAACGGAAAATACGCCTGATTCTGCACACATTCAAGCAAAACCATGGCGCTTTGCCGCTTTGGTTCGTATAATTTGAACCATACTATGCGAGCAGCGACACGGGAGGAACGAGAATGAGCACGGCGACGGTAAAGCGCAGCGGGCGCACGAGGAGGCTCCAGCGGATTCGCGAGAACTGGATACTGTATCTGTTTTTGCTGCCCACGTTTGCGTGGTTTGTGATTTTCCACTACTGGCCGATCTATGGCATACAGATCGCGTTTCAGAACTACAAGATCGGGCAGGCGTTCGGCAGCAGCCAGTGGGTGGGGCTGAAGTACTTCAGGCAGTTTTTCTCGTCCTACTGGTTCCCGACGGTCATGCGCAACACGGTGACGATCAGTCTGTTAGGCTTTGCGCTGAGCTTTCCGCTGCCGATCGTGCTGGCGCTGCTGCTCAACGAGGTGTCGCACGAGGGGTACAAGAAGACGGTGCAGACCATCACCTACGCGCCCCACTTCATCTCGACGGTGGTGCTGTGCGGCGCGCTGCAGCTGTTTCTGAGCCCGACGAGCGGCCTGATCGGCCGGGGCGTGAACGCGATTCGGGAGGGCATGGGCCTTGCCGACGTCAACATCCTGATGGACGGCCCGGCGTTTAAGTGGGTGTACGTGCTCTCGGGCGTGTGGCAGGGCACGGGCTGGGCGTCGGTGATCTACTTCGCGGCGCTCTCGGCGGTCGACGTGTCGCACCTGGAGGCGGCTGAAATCGACGGCGCGAACAAGCTGCAGCGGATGTGGTACATCAACCTGCCGGTGCTGATGCCGACGATCGTCATACAGCTGATCCTGTCCTGCGGCGGCATACTGGGCGTGGGCTTCGAGAAAGTCTACCTGCTGCAGAACGACACGATACTGGCCTATTCGGAGGTCATTTCGACCTATGTCTACCGCGCGGGCGTGAACGGGGCGCAGTTCAGCTTCGGCACGGCGGTGGGCCTGTTCAACAACCTGGTCAACGCCGCGATGCTGCTGCTGGTGAACGCGATTGTGCGCGCGGTGGACAAGGACATGAGCCTTTTGTGAGGGGGAAGAGCATGAATTACAAGTGGAGGGCGCAGTGCCGCTCGGACAAGGTTTTCGACGTGGTGAACTACACGCTGCTGGCGCTGCTGGCGGTTATCTGCCTGTACCCGCTGTATTACATCGTGATCGTCTCCTTCAGCCGGGACGTGGTGGGGGCGTACCTGCTGCCCAACGGCTTCACGCTGGAGGGGTATAAGGCGGTGCTGCGCAGCAGGGACATCTGGACGGGGTACGCAAACACCATATTCTACACGGCGGCGAGCGTGGTGGTCAGCCTGACGATCACCCTACCCTGCGCGTACTCGCTTTCGCGCAGGGATCTGGACGGCAGGAACGCCTTCATGGGCTTTTTGACGGTGACGATGTTCATCGGCGGCGGCATGATTCCGACGTACCTGGTGTACAAAAGCCTGGGCCTGCTGGACAGGCGGATGGCGATTATCCTGAGCGGCGCGTGCAGCACCTACAACATCATCGTGGCGCGCACCTTCTTCCGCTCGACGATACCGGACGAGCTGCTGGAGGCGGCGAAGATCGACGGCTGCGGCAACGGGCGGTTCTTCGTGCAGATCGCGCTGCCGCTGTCCAAGCCGATACTGGCGGTGCTGGCGCTGTGGGTGGGCGTGGGCAGGTGGAACTCGTACTTCACCGAGATGCTGTACCTCCGGTCGGTGGAAAAGTATCCGCTGTCGCTGTTTCTCAGGCAGATTCTGTGGCGCGTGCAGGCGATGAAGGAGCTGCTGACCAACAACAGGGAGGGCGTGGAGATCACCTCCGGCATGCTCGAGCAGGCCAAGCTGGCCTCAATCATGCAGTACGTGGTTATTATCTTCGCATCGGCGCCGCTGTTGGCCGTCTATCCGTTCATCCAGAAGTACTTTACCAAGGGCGTGATGATCGGCAGCGTCAAGGGCTGAGAGGCGCGCAAAAAAAAACGGTTGTTTTCGGCAGGACGTTGCGCCGCGGAGAAAAAGAGTATACAATGGGGAGGTGAGGTCTGAAAAAAGCCTGTCGCGGGGCGCGCGGCCGAAACACGATACACACAAAAACGAAAAGGAGCATGGAATACATGAAGAAGTTCAAGCAGACGATCGCCTTTGCGCTCGCGCTGATGCTGCTGGTGAGCGGCGCGGCGATGGCCGAGGGCTACGGCTTCAACGCAAGCGGCCTGCCCATCGTGAGCGAGCCGATCACCCTGAAGATCCTGACGCAGGATCCATCCACCACCACCACCTTCTCCAAGGCGGGCGACGCGCCGGTGTGGAAGTACCTGAGCGAGAAGCTGGGCGTCAACTTCGAGTTCGAGAGCTACACGCCCGACGACCTGAGCACCAAGCTGTCCCTGATCATGGCCGACCCGGACACCTATCCGGACATCTTCTGGCAGAGCACGCTGACCGAGGAGCAGGTGGCCTCCTACGGCGCACAGGGCATGCTGCTGAACATGAACGACCTGATCGAGCAGTACGGCGAGAACATTAAGGCTGCCTGGGCGCAGAACGCCGCCTACAAGGGCTACGCCGTTTCGACCGACGGCAACGTCTACGCGCTGCCCTCCTATAACAACGCGGGCGTGCCGTGGACGATGATGGTCAACGACCGCTGGATGAAAAACTGCGGTATTGAGGAGTACCCCAAGAACCTGGACGAGTTCAAGGAGATGCTCGTCAAGTTCCGCGACATGGACGCCAACGGCAATGGCGACCCCACCGACGAAATCCCCATGAACGGCAACACCAACGCCATGATTCAGGTGCTGGGCAACGCGTGCGGCCTGATGATCGACTGGCCGTGGATCGGCTGCATCTACGGCAGCGACAAGGACAGCACCGAGGCGAAGGCCATCTTCATGGACGAGCGCTACAAGTACCTGATCAGCTACGTACATGACCTGTACGCCGAGGGCCTGATCGACAGCGACATGTTCACCGTGACCGGCGACGAGCTGACCGCCCGCCGCCTG
Source organism: uncultured Clostridia bacterium (assembly GCA_934647305.1). Lineage (GTDB taxonomy): Bacteria > Bacillota > Clostridia > Christensenellales > Aristaeellaceae > CAKUFI01. The sequence continues at coordinate 22,303 of CAKUFI010000001.1, forward strand.
AACGACCTGTGCGGCGTGCGAACCAACCAGACTTACCCCAACAAGGAAGAGAAGTACGACCCCGACGAGTTCACCTCCATTCCGCTGATGACCTCTCCGTTCATCACCGAGCCGGTCGGCTTTGCCGGCCCGGGCTATCAGGTGTGCATGGCCGCGATCAGCGGCTACACCCGGTACCCCGAGGCGGCGGTTCGCTTCCTGGACTACTGCATGGGCGTGGACGGCACCGCGCTGTTCACCCTGGACGCGTACAAGTATGCCGAGTCCGGCGTGAGCCAGGAGGTTATCGACCTGATTCAGCCCTACCTGGACAACGACACGCACGTGGAGTTCTATGGCACCTACGGCTGCCGCTTCGTGCCCAACCTGCTCCGCGACGAGGCCAAGCTGACCGGCAACCACATCCAGAAGACCATCAACGACAACCTGCGCGTGCCCTACACCAACGCGGGCAACACCGTGATTCAGTACACCTACTCGCTCAAGTTCACCGAGGCGGAGAACGAGGTCGTGGCGCAGTACAAGACCGACATCGACACCTACGTGAAGCAGAAGATGAACGAGTGGATCGTCAACGGCAAGATCGACGAGGAGTGGGACGCCTACATCGACCAGCTCAAGGCCATGAACGTGGACAAGCTGACCGAGGTGCACCAGAACGCGGTCAACCGCTGGTACGGCGTGAACTGAGGCTGAAGGAAACGTTCGAGAGGCGGCTTTTCTGAGAAAAGCCCCTCAGCTTGTCAAAAAAGGTTTTGACAAGCTGGTGGACGGGGAAGCAAGCTCCCCCGCCACTGCCACCCTCACCAGTTTTTGCTGAAATCTAAGAGATTTCCGGGCGCAAAAACTGCAAGGAAACGATTTTTGCTCTGGAAAATGAGATTTTCCGGCGCAAAAATCGTCCCGTGCCCACCGTACACGCCGCTGGGCGCGATTGAAAGTTCGAGAGGGTTGCGACCCTCTCGAGCTCTCCCGAAAAGCACACGCTTCCGCTCTATAACGAGCAAAGTGGAGCATCATTCAGGAATGACCGTTCGTTTGCGGAGACCGTTATGCACATAGCCAGGAGCGCGCTTTCGCGCCCCTGGCTTGTCGCGGCAAAATGAAAAACGCGAGGAGAGAAGCCCTATGCGCCCGAGAAAGGTTCGGCTCAGGAGCCGCGTGCTCATCGAATACACCGTTCGCTACGGCAGCCTTTTACTGTGCTGCACGCTGGCGACGGCGCTTCTGTGCGGCTGGCTGCTGCGCCAGTATAAGGAGCAGGTGACCGCGAGCACCGCCAGAAGCCTGGAAACCGCCGTGCAGGCGCTGGAAAAGCTGGCCGCGAGGCAGGGGGAGATGGCGCGGGAAATCTACCTCAACGCGCTGTCCTCGCCCGAGGCCATGGCGGAGGGTGAGCTGGAGGCGAAGCGGGGCATCGAGCAGCTGGACACCTTTCGGGACGCGCTGCTGCTGAACGACTGCGTGGTCGCCTTTTACGAGGCCGACAGCTACTTTACCAACGCCGGGCGCACCTCCGCGGAGACCTTCGAGGGGCGCACGCTGAACCTGGACGAACAGAGCCGCGCGCGTCTGGCGGACAGGCTGGAAAAGCGGGGCGAGGCCGGGTGCATCCTGCTGCGGGACAGAAGCGGGCAGGGCGTGCTGATGTACCTGTATCCCGCGCCCAACGTGTACGCCGAGGATCGGAAGGTGATCGGGTACGTCGTGCGCGAAAAGACCATGGCGGAGTACCTGAGGAGCGTGCTGCCCGAGGCGTGCTGCGCGCTGGCGGTGACGCAGGACGGGCAGACGGCGGTGCGCATGCCGCGGGAGGGGATGCCTGCGGAAAAGGCCGGGGCGCTGTTTGAGCGGCTGCGTGCGGACGGGGACGCGCCCGGGATGGGGTATGTGCCGTTTGAGTACCCGCTGCCCTACGGCATGCGGCTGTACGTGGCGCTGGACGAGGGATACCTGCTGGCCGACTTCCTGCTGGTGAGCCGGGTGGCGAACGGGGTGCTGATCGGGCTGGCTCTGGCGATGGCGGGACTGCTGTTCGTGCTGAACCTGGGCGCGGTGCGGCCGATACAGGATCTGAGCGAGCTGGTGCGCACGCACGCGGGCGACGCGCCGGCCGGGGATTCGAGAAGCGAGCTGCTGATCATGCGCGAGATGATCTCGCACGCCTACGTGGAGCAGGACGCGCGCGAAAACCGGCAGCGCGAGGCGAACGTCGAGATGGCCGCGCAGCTGTCTCGGCTGCTGCTGGGCGGGTTTACCGGCCGGGAAGGCACGGTGCGCGACTTTATCCACAGCATTCGCCCGGCGGTGAAGGACGGGGCGTACGCGGTGGTCGCGCTGGCCTGCCGAAGCGGCGAGGAGGCGGAGAGGCTGTATCAGAAAATGTGCGCGCGGGAGGACATGATCTGCCGCAGGGAACAGGCGGGCGAATACGACGCGGTGCTGCTGATCGTGGGGCTGGCCGACCCGGACGCACAGTGCGCTCAGCGGGAAAAAATCTGCCGGGAGCTGCTTGAGCAGGCGCAGGAGGCGCGCGCGGTGGCCGCCGCTGGACGGGCCTATCCCAGGCTGCGCGAAATTCACCGCTCGGGCGACGAGACCACCGCCATCCTCAAGGGACGGCCCGGCGCGCCGGAGGGCAGCGTGCTGGTGTTCGAGCGGGTCATACGCGACGGCGGAAGCTACGTGATTCCGGCCAATACGCAGTCGGCGATCCAGGCGGGCGTGCGCGCGGGCGACGAAAAGGCGACGACCGCCGCCTGCAGGGAGGCGCTTGAGGGGATTCGGGCGCTCGAGGGCGAGCTGGCGAAGGCGTACGCGGGGTATCTGCTGGTGCAGCAGGTGACGGAACTGCTCCGGGAGCAGCGCTTTCCGCAGCGGCAGATCGCCGCGCTGAACGCGGTCACGGGGCGCGAGTCGAGCGCGTTCGAGAAGGAATTCCTCGAGGCGCTGGGCAAGGCGTTCGAGGCCGCGAAACCTGAAAAGCAGCCGGTGGACGAGATACTGGCCTGCATCGACGCGAATTACTGCGACAACGAGCTGAGCCTGGACAGCCTGGGGACGCAGTTCCACATGACCGCGTCCAACGTCAGCAAGATGATCAAGGCGAAGACCGGCATGAACTACAACGACTACCTGTCCGGGCTGCGGATGGAGCAGGCCAGGCGGCTGCTGGAGATTACCGACCTGAAGCTGCAGGAGATCGTGCTGAGGGTGGGGTACGTGGACGCGGCCTCCTTCAGCCGGAAGTTCAAGGCGCTCGAGGGCGAGTCGCCCAACGAATACCGCGTGAGGCGGCGCGAGGGCAGAATCTGAGGACAAGAGACGGGAGGAACGATGGAGGGCTTTACGTATCAATGGGACGAGCGGGGCGCGCGGCTGGAAACCTATGAGTGGGACAACGTGTGGTGGGAGCACACCGAGGACCGGCAGGCGCCGCGGGCGCTGATCGTGGGGGACTCGATTTCCTGCGGGTATCGCGGGAAGGTGAACGAGCTGCTCGCGGGCGAGGTGCGCGCCGACGGGTTCGGCACCTCGAAGGCGGCGGACAATCCGGCGTTTCCCGCGGCGCTCGAGCTGTTTCTGGCGCAGCAGGGGCACACGGAGTACCTGCTGCTCAACAACGGGCTGCACGGCTGGCACCTGAGCGAGGAGGAATACGCGGCACACTACGCGCGATTGGCAGACTTTCTGCGCGGGAAGCGGCCTGAGGCGAAGGCGATGCTGCTGCTGACCACGCCGGTTCGCGACAGGGCGTGTCTTGAGCGGTTCGACGCGCGCAACGAACGCGTGATCGGGCGCAACAAGCAGGCACGGGAAATCGCCGGGGCGCGGGGGATCGAGGTGATCGACCTGTACGGCCTGCTGGAAAACCGGCCGGAGCTGTACTCGCCCGACGGGGTGCACCTGAGGGCGGAGGGATATGCGCTGCTGGCCGGACGGATTGCGCGGGCAATTCGCGGCGAAACGCTTGCGCAAGGGGCGATTGAGGTGGTATAATGTGCCTGCCGAATACAAAACAGGAGGTTATGACATATGATTCGGATTGCGGTACAGACGGGCGGCCCGGAGGAGCTGCTGGGTATTGACGGCGCATACAGACTGATCAGCGAGGCGGGCTTCGATGGCGTGGACGCGAATATCGACCACCTGCTGTCCGGGCGGGACATCTGGGAGCGTCGGCTGAGCCCGGCCTTCGAGGCGAAGGGCAAGGCGGCGCTTGCGTACTTCAAGCCGTGGAAGGACGCAGCGGAGAAGTACGGACTGGACAACTATCAGGCGCATGCGCCCTTCCCGAGCTACGTGGCGGGGGAGGATGGCGGCTACAACGAGAAGCTGATCGGGATGCTCAAGACCTGCCTGATGGGCTGCGACTACATCGGCTGCAGGCGGCTGATCATTCACCCGTTCTTCCTGGGCTACAACGACCAGCTGACCCCCGAGCGCGAATGGGAGGTCAACCTCGAACGCTACAGCGCGCTGATTCCGGCGGCAAAGGAATACGGCGTGACCATCTGCCTGGAAAACATGTTTACCGGGCACAATCACAAGATTTACTCGGCCTGCTGCTCGGACATCACAATCGCCTGCGCCTATATCGACGAGCTGAACCGGCGCGCGGGCGCGAGGTGCTTTGGCTTCTGCCTGGACACCGGACACCTGCTGCTGCTGGGCAAGGACATCAAAAACACGATGGTGCAGCTGGGCGACCGCATTGAGGCCTTCCACGTGCACGACAACAACGGCCTGGACGATCAGCACCTCGCGCCGTACATGGGCGTGTTGGACTGGGAGCGGTTTATCGAGGGCCTGCGCGCGATCGGCTACGACAAGACGATGAGCTTTGAGACCTTCAACGTGTTCAACGTGATGCACCCAGAGGTTGCCTGCGAGATGCTCAGAGTGATCGAGAAAACCGGACGAATGTTCGCCCGGCGCGCGGCGGAATAAGGACAAACGCGACTCCCGTTGGGCTATGCCCGGCGGGAGTTTTGTGTGTTCTTGAGGTGTGCCTGAATCGTTTTTTCGGGAGAACGGTAAGGAATTATTTGGCAGGCTTGTATGTGAAAGGGTAGCCGAAAAGAACGATTCATTCGGAGAGTCATGAGTTGCGTGGAACAAAGCGTTTTCAGAGAGTGGCGAGGGATTATCAGTAGACTTCGCGCGCGAGAGGGTTTGAGGAAAGCAGGTCGGAAGGGGAAGTGCATATCGCCCGGATGATGCGTTATGAGGAACAAAGCGTTTTTTGGAGGGAGAACAGCAAGGAAGTATTTAGCAGACTTGTACGTGAAAGGGTAGCCGAAAAGCGGGTCGGTAGGGGAAATGCATATCGCCCGGATGATGCGTTTCGCGGATCAGAGTGTTTTCCGGGAGAGCTCGAGAGGCGCCTTTTTCAAAAAGGCGGCCTCTCGAATGTACCTGGCGGCCTCTCGAACGTTCCTTCCCCGGGCTTGACATTCGGCGAAAGGCGCTGTACAATAAATGAACCTACAGGAGGTGAAATGATATGAAGAGAATACTGATGATGCTGCTGGCGGCGCTGATGCTCTGTCCGGCGGCGGGGGCCGAGGAAATCGACCTGGTATCGCCCACGACCGGACTGCCGGTCGACCATGTGTACAGCCCGATGGTGGCGCAGATGGACAACGAGCCGGGCGCGCGGCCCCAGTGCGGCATTGCGTCGGCCGACGTAGTGTACGAGACCGAGGTGTACAACGGCGGCTATACGCGGTATACCTGCGTGTTCAACGACACGATCCCTGAAAAAATCGAGGCGGTGCGTTCGGCGCGCATGCTGCACCTGGATATTTATCAGGAGTGGGGCGGCGCGTTTGTCAACTACGGCTTCCAGAACGCCGAGGGCAGCGACGCGGCCGGATATGCGAAAAAGGTGGTCACGACGCTGTACAACGGCATCACGGGCATCAAGGGCTTTTACCGCGACGACAATCGCCGCGCGCCCAACAACGTGGTGTGCAAGCTGCGCGACCTGTACGACCAGACGGAACCGCCCGAGACGGAGAGAGGCCCGCTGGTCTTCAGCGACACGCCGACCAGCGAGGGTGAAAAGGTCTCGGTGTTCCGCGTGCCCTATGCCGAAAACCTGGGCTACTACCCGTCCTACGAGTGGGACGAGACCGAGGGCGCGTACAGGCGCTACTACAACCGCGAGCCCTACCTCGACGGCACGACCGGCGAACAGATCACCTGCGAAAACGTGATCGTGCAGTACGTGAAGTACAGCTGGTACGGCGGCGACGGCAATCGCCCGATTGTCGAGATGACCGGCACCAACCGCTGCGACTACTTTATCGGCGGCATGCACTTTTCCGGCTACTGGACGCGCGACGCGGTGAGCGAAAACACGACCTACTACGACGACGCGGGCAACGTGGTGCAGTTCGCGCGCGGCAAGACCTACATTCAGATGCTCAAGGACACCAAAGAAGTGGAGATCGTGACCGAATAATTCGGCGAATCGTCTAAAAAGACAAAAGGAGTGGTGCGGATGATCGTCAGGCAGGCGGTGCGCGCGGACGTGCCCGCAATGAGGGAAATTTACAACGACGAGGTGCTTTGCGGCGTGGCGACGCTCGACCTGCATCCCCGGACGATGGAGGATCGGGTCAAGTGGTTCGAGGCGCACAATGTGGACAACCATCCGCTGATCGTGGCCGAGGAGGGCGGCGAGGTCATGGGCTACGCCAGCCTGTCGCCCTACCGCGACAAGGAGGCCTACCGCTCGACGGTGGAGCTGTCCATCTACGTGGGCAAGGCGCACCGCCGAAAGGGCGCGGCGACCTGCCTGATGCGTGAAATCCTCGAAATGGCGAAGAAGGACGCGCGCACGCACCTGGTGGTGTCGGTCATTACGGCCGGAAACGAGGCCAGCGTGAGCCTGCACGGACGGTTCGGCTTTACCTACTGCGGCACCATCCACGAGGTGGGTGAGAAATTCGGCCGGCTGCTGGACATCGAGAACTACGAGCTGGAGGTGTGATGAGGATGATTATCCCGGAGAAGACCCTTTTGCTGAAGGACGGCCGTGAGGCCATACTGCGCGCGCCCCATCCCGAAAGGGACGCGGCGGCCATGGCCGGATACCTGAAAACCTGCGCGCAGGAGACGAATTTCCTGATGCGCGAGCCGGAGGAGTGCGACATACCGATCGAGCGGGAGCGGGCCTTTTTGCAGGAGAAGGTCGACTCCGGGACGTCGGCGATGATCGTGTGCGAGGTGGAGGGCGAGCTGGCCGGGCTGTGCAGCCTGGACCGGAAAACGCTTTTAAGAACCCGGCACCGTGCCACGGTCGGCGTGGCGCTGATGAGCAGGTACTGGGGCCTGGGTATCGGCACGGCGATGCTTCAGGAGCTGATCGAACAGGGGAAGAAGGCGGGCCTGAGTCAACTGGAGCTGGAGTACATCGAGGGCAACGAGCGGGCGCGGGGACTGTACGAGAAGCTGGGCTTCCGCGTCACCGGCGAAAAGCCCGACGCGATTCGCCTGAAGGACGGAACTAGCCTGAAGGAAATCAGCATGGTCAAGAGGCTGGAGTGAGAAATGACGGACTGGAGAGAAGGCAGCTGAACTTTATAAAACACAACGGATGAACGAAGGAGGAAACACAATGAACGATGCGGCGCGCGTGCCGATGACGGCCGGGGAGCGAGTCCGCGAGGCACAGAGGCAAAAGGACGAGGCACAGAAGCGGCTCAGGGCGCTGGGCTTTGAGGACTGCGGCGGGATCGCCTGCCTGGACGAGATTCCCGCGGCGGCCGGCGGCAAGCTGTGCCTGGGGATGGAATGCCTGGATCGCGGACTGTGGGAATTTGAACCGGCAATTGGGACGCTGGGCAGGCTGGGCATTCATTCCTGCCGGATGCAGACCGGCTGGGCGCGCACCGAGCGGGAAAAGGGCGTATACGACTTTTCCGAAATGGACAAAGAGGTTCGGCAGACGCGCGAGGCGGGCTTTGCGCCCTGGCTGTCGCTGAGCTACGGAAACCCGCTGTACGCTTCGGGAGACCCGGACTCGCTGCGCGCGGGCGGCATCGGACACGTGCCGATCGAGACGCAGGAGGAGCGGGCGGCCTGGCAGCGGTACGTGGCCGAGACGGTCAGGCGCTATCGCGGGCAGGTCGCGCGGTATGAAATCTGGAACGAGCCGGACGTCACGGCGTTCTTCCCGCCGAAATACGGCGACTGGGTGAAGGGGTATATGGAGCTCGTGCGCCTGACTGCGCCGGTGATCCGCGAGAACGACCCGGAGGCGAAGATTGTCGCCTGCACGGGCAGCGCGGACGGGCTGGAGCCGCTGCTGCGCGCCGGCATGGGCGAATGGGTGGATGTTTACTCCTTCCACAACTATAAAGCCCTTCCGGAGTCGCAGAACGCGGCCTTCCGGGAGACGCTTCGTCAGCTGCGCGACCGTTACGCGCCCGGGCTGAGCCTGATTCGCGGCGAGGCGGGCTGCCCGTCCTATAACGCCCCGACGAGCATCGGCGCGCTGCACGGCATGACGACCTCGGAGACCATTCAGGCCAAGTGGGCGGCGCGGCACCTGATCGCAGATTTCGCCGATCCGGCGATCCGGGAAACGTCCTATTTCCACGCCTATGAGTTTCTGCACTTTTCGCGGCAGCATCACTATTATTACGGCGTGCTGCGCGAGGATTATTCCCGCAAGCCGGCGTTCGAGGCGCTGCAGCTGCTCGCGCATCTGTTCGACGGCGGGACGGTGCATGCACCCTGGCGCACGCTGCGCTTCAACCGGGAGATGGACAATGTGACTGCCAAGGTCTGCTCGTTCGAGCGCGGCGGGGCGCCCCTGTTTGCCTACTGGCAGAGCGAGGAGCTGCGGGACGACAGCGAGGCCGCGCGCGTGCGCGTGCAGACCTTTCCGAAGGCACAGTGGCGGCGCCCGGTGCTGCTGGACACGCTGACGCGGCGCGTCTATCCGCTTTCTGCAAGGGAAAACGGAGAGGTCGAGGCGCCGCTGACCGGATACGCGATGATCCTGACCGAGGCGGAGGCGCTTGCTCCCTTCCTGGACAAAGAGACCTTCGAGACGCTTCAGCGGAACGCGCGTGCCGAGGAAACGCAACAGGCGGCGCAGTACGAAGAGGGATAACGCATTTTTGTAGAAATACTCAACCGGAAATAAACAGGGCGCGGGGGTCTGCATGATTGACAGGCTTACCCGCGCCGTGCTATACTGTGCATGCAGCCGAGGATAAGTGGTGGAGTCTGTCATAGGGTGCAAAAGCGCTCTATTTATTTGCGGTTTGTGGCGTGATTTCGCGCATGACGCGCGGGGTCTGCTCTTTCTCCACCTCACACAGTCGTGTGAGGTTCGTTTTTTATGACGCGCAGACAGACCCGCCGCTTCCGAGCTTGCATATTCCTGTAAGCGGAGGGGGATTTCACTATGCGTAAAACGAAAATTGTCTGCACGATCGGCCCGGCCTGCGAGGACGAGCAAACGCTGGAAAAAATGTGCCTGGCGGGCATGAACGTCGCCCGGCTGAATTTCTCGCACGGCACGCACGAGGAGCATCAGGCGCGCATCGACCGGATTCGCCGGGTGCGTGAGAAGCTGAACCTGCCCATTGCGATCCTGCTGGACACCAAGGGGCCGGAATACCGCATCAAGACCTTTGAAAAGGGCAAGGTGACGCTGCGCGAGGGCGACGAGTTCACGCTGACCGAGCAGGACGTGGTGGGCGACGAGCATCGCGTGGCGGTCAACTTCACCGGCCTGACCAAGGATCTGAAGGTGGGCGACCGCGTGCTGCTGAGCAATGGCCTGCTCGCGCTCGAGGTCAAGCGGCTGGAGGGCGTGGACGCGGTGTGCACGGTGCTCGTCGGCGGCGAGCTGTCCAACCGCAAGAGCATGAACTTCCCCGGACGGCTGCTCTCTCAGGCCTTCCTGAGCGAACGGGACAAGGATGACCTGGCGTTCGGCGTGAAAAACGGCGTGGACTTCATTGCCTGCTCGTTCGTGTCCAGGCGGCAGGATCTGCTGGACATCAAGGAGTACCTGCGCACGATGGGCGGCGAGGACATCGAGCTGATCGCCAAGATCGAGAACCAGTCGGGCATCGACAACATCGAGGACATCTGCAGGGAGTGCTCCGGCATCATGATCGGCCGCGGCGACATGGGCGTGGAGGTGCCGTTTGAGGAGCTGCCCGCGATTCAGAAGCAACTGATTACCCAGTGCCGCATGCTGGGCAAGCGCGTCATCACGGCGACCGAGATGCTCGAGTCGATGATCCACTCGCCCCGGCCCACCCGCGCCGAGGTTTCCGACGTGGCCAACGCAGTGTACGACGGCACGAGCGCGGTCATGCTCTCCGGCGAGACGGCGGCGGGCAAGTACCCGGTGCAGACGGTGGAGACCATGGCGCGCATCGCCGAGAAGACGGAGCAGAGCATACACTATGACCGGCGCTTCCGGAACGGCGAATTCGAGATCAAGAACTCGGTGGACGCGATTTCGCACGCGGTGTGCGGCATGTCGATCGACATCGGCGCGAAGGCCATCGCCGTGTGCTCGCTGTCGGGCATGACGGTGCGCATGGTGTCCAGATTCCGCCCGCCGGTGGATATACTGGGCCTGACCACCGACGAGCACAGCTGGCGGCGGCTGGCGCTGTCCTGGGGCGTGACGCCGATGATGTGCGACCGGTTTGAGTCGACCGACGTGCTGTTCTATCGCGCCAAGCAGCTCTCGAAGGAGGCGTTCGCGCTGCAGAAGGGCGACCTGATGATCGTCACCGGCGGCATGACCAACGGCCGCTCGGGCAACACCAACCTGATCAAGGTAGAGACCATCTGAACGAGGAGGAAGAAAAACATGGGTATCTTCGAGGCGCAGTTTTCGGCGATCACCTGGCAGATGATTGTGATGTGGGGGATCGGCGCGGCGCTGATTTACCTGGCTATCAAAAAGGACATGGAGCCGACGCTGCTCTTGCCGATGGGCTTCGGCGCAATCCTGGTCAACCTGCCCCTCTCCGGCGCGACGGCCGTGCTGGACACGCTGTATCGGGCGGGCATTGCCAACGAGCTGTTCCCGCTGCTGCTGTTCATCGGCATCGGCGCGATGATCGACTTCGGGCCGCTCTTGTCCAACCCCAAGATGCTGCTCTTCGGCGCGGCGGCGCAGTTCGGCATCTTCATGACGCTTTCCCTGGCCGTGCTGCTGGGCTTTGATCTGAAGGACGCGGCCTCCATCGCCATCATCGGCGCGGCCGACGGCCCGACCTCGATCGTCGTGGCCAACTACTTCGGCACAAAGTATATCGGCGCGATCATCGTGGCGGCGTACTCGTACATGGCGCTGGTGCCGATCGTGCAGCCCGCCTGCATTCGCCTGGTCACGACGAAGAAGGAGCGGGGCATTCGCATGACCTACAACCCGGCGAACGTCTCCAAGACCACGCGCATACTCTTCCCGATCCTGGTGACGATCATCGCGGCGCTGGCGGCTCCGGCCTCGGCGGCGCTGGTGGGCTTTCTGATGTTCGGCAACCTGCTGCGCGAGTGCGGCGTGCTGGATTCGCTGTCCGAGACCGCGCAGAAGGTGCTGGCCAACCTGATTACGCTGCTGCTGGGCCTGACGGTGGCGGTGAGCATGAGGGCGGAGTCCTTCCTGCAGGTGCAGACGCTGATGATCCTGGGCCTGGGCCTGTTCGCCTTCGCGTTCGACACGTTCGGCGGCGTGCTGCTGGCCAAGCTGCTCAACCTGTTCCTGAAGGAAAAGATCAACCCGATGGTGGGCGCGGCGGGCATCTCCGCCTTCCCGATGTCGGCGCGCGTGGTACACAAGATGGGCCTGAAGGAAGACCCGAGCAACTTCCTGCTCATGCACGCGGCGGGCGCCAACGTGGCCGGCCAGATTGCCTCGGCGATCGTCGGCGGACTGATCATCGCACTGATCGGATAGGAGGAGAAGAGCATGAAGAGTGAACTGTTTCTGAAAACGCTGCAGGTCATGGGGCAGGGCATGGGCGTGATACTGGGCGTGATGCTGGTGATCATGGGTCTGGTCGCGCTGCTCAACCGAATGGGAAAACATGAATAATTATGGCTTTTCAACCGGCGCAAGCTGTGATATAATATAGGACAAGTGATTGCGCGCGAAACGCTTCCGCCAACGCGGGGGCGTTTTTGCAGTCAAATCTATTCACACAAGGAGCGTGGCGGGATGAGCGGTTCCTTTATCATCGGCATTGGCGGCGGCAGCGGATCGGGCAAATCCACCTTCAGCCAGCGGCTGATGGAGCGCTATCCGGGTCAGGTGACGACGGTCAGCTGCGACAACTACTACCTGCGGCACGACGATATGACGCTGACGGAGCGCAGCCGCCTGAACTACGACGCGCCCGAGGCGCTGGAGTTTGACCTGATGATCGAGCACATGCGCGCGCTCAAGCAGGGAATGGGCATCGATTGCCCGGTGTACGACTTCACGGTGCACAACCGCAGCGGCGAGGTTCGGCGCATCGAGCCCCGGCCGATTATCCTGATCGACGGGATACTGATCCTGTGGGAAGAACGCCTGCGTGAGCTGATGGACCTGAAGATCTACGTGGAGACCGACGCGGACGAGCGCATCCTGCGGCGCATTCGCCGGGACGTGATCGAGCGCGGCCGCACGATCGACAACGTGAGCGAGCAGTACCTGACCACGGTCAAGCCCATGCACAACCGCTACGTCGAGCCCTCGAAAAAGGACGCGGACATCATCATCAACGGAGGTCGGAATCAGGCGGCGTTCGACCTGGTGTGCGCGCGGATCGAGCAGGTGCTCAAGGAAAAGCAATAACGAAAGCCTCCGTACCCATCGCGGTACGGAGGCTCAGCTTGTCAAAAAAGGTTTTGACAAGCTGGTGGACGGGGAAGCAAGCTCCCCCGCCACGGCCACTCTCTCCAGTTTTTGCTGAAATCTAAGAGATTTCCGGGCGCAAAAACTGCAGGGAAACGATTTTTGCTCTGGAAAATGGGATTTTCCGGCGCAAAAATCGTCCCGTGCCCACCGTACACGCCGCTGGGCACGATTGAAAGTTCGAGAGGGTTGCGACCCTCTCGAGCTCTCCGGGTTTTTTCGACAGTCTGAAGCCTCCGTACCCATCGCGGTACGGAGGCTGTTTTGCGTCCTGCGGTCAGGCTCCGGTGTAGCCGGCCTTGTCCATGGCCTCGCCGAAGTAGCGGCGCATTTCCTCATTTGAGAACTTGTAGTAGTCCTGAATGTAGCCCAGCAGCAGGCCGGGGCGGGTGCGGGCGTATTCGCGCAGGCGCTCGACCTCCTTCTCCCAGGTCGCCATGCTCAGACCCCAGCGCGCCTGGTGCATTTCCATCTCGGGCTTAAGCAGGTTGTAGCGCTCGTCGATCTTGGCAATCACATTTTCGGTGGAGAAGTTCGTAGCCATGAGGTTGCCCAGGATGGTCAGGAAGCGATCCTGCACGCCCGCGTTCTTCATCAGCTCGACGAAGAGCGTGTTGTCGGTCTTGAGATCCGTGCCCACGCCCTTGGGGTTGAGCCAGCGGCTGATCGAGTTGGAGTTGTGGTAAAACGCCCAGTCCAGGTCGAACAGAATCCAGCGCCACTTGCCGTCCATCCGGTCGCACTTGTAGCGCTTGACGTTGAGCAGGTCGGGGTTGGAGGTGAACATCTCGACGGCGACGTAGTTCAGGTAATTGTCCACGTCCACGCGCTCCTCGACATAGGCCAGGTTTGCGTCGGTGGCGACGCCGTTTGCCTTGATCCACTCGATCAGATCGGCAAAGTCCTGATTGGAGCCCTGCATGGCATTGCGGTTGGCCTTGACCAGGTCGATATCGTCCTTCACGTCCTCGCTCCAGCCCTCCCACTGGCAGATGGAGTAGGTGTTGATGCGCTCGCGGATGTTGTAATGACCCCAGTATTCGCCGTTGAGGTAGACCACGCACAGCTCGGTCTGCTGATACATCACGCCGGTGCCGTCGGCCAGCGCGGTAAGAACCGAGTCGCGCATACGGCTCTTGTCGGTATCCTGGCCAGAGGCGCGCAGCACAAAGGACTGATATTCGGTGTAGCCGCGGTTGTCGAACAGCGCGGCCTCAAACCGGTGAGCGCCGTACTTGCTGCGGGCGATCACCTTGAAGGCCTTCTGATCCTCGGCGCGGCTGTACTGGCCGTGCAGCTTGACGCCGCAGGGGTCGGAGAGTATGGTTTCGCCGTCCGGACTGAAGACTTCGACGTTCGCGGCCTTTTCCCAGTCCATCCAGAAGTTTGCGCCCTTGTTCATGCTACCGTAGGGATAGGTATCGGTGGCGTTCGGGCCCTTTTCATAGATGCCCGTGTTGTAGTCGAACAGGTTGGCCGGGTCGCTTACCAGCGACACCACGCGTACCGTGTGGCTGAGGCCGAAGAAGTAGCTCTGAGTGTTTATGAAGGAATTGATGCGGTCGGGCGCAATGGCGACGGCGCGCACGATGGTGTTCGAGGAGACCGTGAACGGGCCGGTGTACAGGGTAGAGGCGGCGGTCGGGTCGGTGCAGTCCAGGGTGTAGTAGATCGACTGACCCTGCGGCGCGGAAAGACTGATCGTCATCTTGTCGCCCTCGGCGAACAGGCCGCCCTCGGTCGCGAAGGTCGGGGTCTCGCAGCGCCCCTGATAGGCGGGGGAGACGTTGGACGCGCCGGGTGTGGGGGCCTCGAAGTAGCCGAAGCCGCTCAGGCTGGACACGCGGCCGTAGGAAATGTTCGCGTACTGCTCGGGCACGCTCAGGCGGTCGAGAATATTGCCGCTCGCGTCGGACAGGGAGAGCGTCGTGCCGCCCGAGGCGCTCAGGCGGAAGGAGGTGTGGTAGGCGTTGTCTACCTTGCCGTCCAGCCCGGAGAGGAAGACAATCATGTATTCGCCCGACCGGATCGACGCGCCCTGCGGGAACTGCCACTTTCGGGGGTGCGAGGACTTGTCAGACAGGCCGAAGCCGGACAGGTCGATTGTATTGGACGAGGCGTTGTACAGCTCGAGCCAGTCGTAGCTCTCCTTGGAAACGTCGGTCGAGTCGGTTGAGGCCATGACCTCGGTGATGTACAGACCGGTGCTGTTTTGAGCGCGGAAGGCGTCGTCCAGGCGGGCCGCGCCCGAGGCAGTGTTCTCATAGCCGGGGGTGGGCACGAACGCGCTGCTCCATTCGCCGCTTGACAGGCGGGAGAAGGACTGATCGGCGGTCAGGGCGCCGATTGCGACGGTGTCCACGATCTGCCCGTCCGGATTGCTCAGGTACAGGCTCTCTCCATCGGCGCTCAGGCGGAAGGAGGCGTGCAGCTGCGTGCCCGTCGAGGCGCGGCCGTCGGCGTAGACCAGCAGGTACTCGCCCGGCTGAAGCGTGCGGTCGGGGAAAATCCACTTGCGCAGGTTGGCGCTGCTGTCCGAAAGCGCGTAGCCGGAGAGGCTGACGGCGCGGTTCGAGGTGTTGTGGATTTCGATCCAGTCGGCATACTCGCCGTACTCGTTCATCACGTAGGTGGCGTTTTTGGCCATGACCTCGCTCAGCTCGATCGGGTCGGCGGCCGTTCTGCGCTCGGCGAGCACCAGCTCGTAGTATTCCTGCGCGTTGGGCAGGGAGGGGGTGTACATTGAGGAAATCGCCCACTCGCCGTGGCGGCTGCGCGCGTAGACCTGATTCTTTTCGAGGGAGGGCAGCTCAACGCTGTCCACCTCGCGGCCCGCCCGGTCGCGCAGGGTGAGCGTCACGCCGCCCGCCGCGGGCAGCTTGTAGGGCGCGTGCAGGAAATAGCCGGGCGTGTTCTGCGACGTGCCGTCGGCAAAGATCAGCAGGTACTCGCCGGGTTCGAGGGCCTGACTGCCGAAGGTGAAGGGCATGACCTCCTGAGAGGAGAGTGTGAGCGTCCAGCCGGTCAGGTCGATCGCCTGACTGCCCGCGTTTTCAATCTCCAGCCAGTCGGAGTAGTTTCCCTTGTCGTCGGTGAAGGCCGAGGAATTGGCCGACATGATCTCGCTCAGGCGCACGTCCTTTTCGCCGGCGGGCAGCGCATCCGACGCGGCGCTTCCGGCGGAAGACAGGGGCAGCAGGTACTGCGCCGCCGCGCCCACCAGCAGCAGACACACGGCGCAAACGACCAATATCATCAGAGAACGCGCCTGCGAAGCGCGGGGGGAAGTATGCTTTGACACCAGGGTGATCCTCCTTGAGAAAAATCCGTATACATATCCTATTATAGTACAAACCGGCGCAAAACGCGAGAAAAACGCCGTGATTTTCACGCGGAACGATGTTAAATCTTGTCCATGCTGCGGTATTGCGAGGGTGAAACGCCGTATTTCTGCTTAAAGGCCTTGCTCAGGTGAAACTCGTCGCAGAAGCCCAGCGTGGCGGCGATTTCGGCCAGGCGCACGTCCGGCTCGACGGAAATCTGCTGCGCGGCCATCTCCAGCTTGCGGTTCATCTGGTACTTGGAAAAGGACGTGCCGACGGCGCGGCGCATGGCGTTTTCGACCGTCCTGGGGCTCACGTAGAGCAGGCCTGCCACCTCGGCGACGCGAAACTGGCGGTGCGGCTGGGTGTGTATGAGCTGGATGATGCGCTCGGCCAGGCCGGGGTCGCCCGCCTCCCGCGCGTCGGCCAGGGACAGCGCCAGCAGGCTGAACAGCGCGCTCAGGCGTTCCTCGCGGTAGGGTCTGTCGCTCCAGGCCGTTTCGACGATCTGCTCGAAGTACTGCCGAACCTGCGGACAGCTGCGGGCGCTGATGCGGGTGGGCAGGCGCAGCGCGTGCGGGTTGTCCTCCCGGTCGCCGGGCTCGCAGGAAATATGCAGGCAGATGGTGCGCGTGCGCGGGGCGCAGGGCAGGCGGGTATAGTGGTGATGCCCGGCGGTCAGCAGCAGCGCGTCGTCCCTCTCCATCGGGTACTCGGTGTCGCCCTCGGTGATGGCCCAGCGGCCGTCGATGAGGTAGATCAGGTCGTGATACTGCAGCACGCGGTTGAGATAGAGCGGCTCGGTGGGCTGCTCGTAATAGTGCGAGTTGGCGGCGGCCACGCGGTGCGCCTGGGCTAAGTCGAAATGAATCATGCGCGGCTCCTTTCCGTTTTATACATGAATTGGGCGAAAATCCACATGGACGAACGCCCGGAAATATTATATCATAAAGGCAGGAAAATGCAAGCGCTTCCGGGAAAACCGGCCGCGCGGCACATGAAAAACGAAAACCGGACGATGAAAGGATGGGGTCAAATGATGCATGCGGTTTTGAAGGGAAAGGACGGGAAGCTCCACTGGAGCGAGGTGCCTTCTCCCACCCTGCGCGAGGGCGACGTGCTGCTGGAGGTACACGCGGCGGCGCTCAACCGCGCCGATCTTCTGCAGCGGGCGGGGCAGTATCCGCCGCCCCCCGGCTGGCCGGAGTGGTTCGGGCTGGAGGCGGCGGGCGTGATTCGCGAGCTGGGGCCTAAGGCGGCAGCCGAGGGCAGATGGCACGTGGGCGACGAGGTGTGCGCGCTGCTGGGCGGCGGCGGCTACGCGGAGTACGTGGCCGTGCCCGCCGAGATGCTGATGCCCATTCCGAAGGGTCTGTCGATGGAGGAAGCGGCTGCGCTGCCCGAGGTATACGGCGCGGCGTACCTGTTCCTGTTCGTCGAGGGCAGGCTCCAGGCGGGCGACACGGTGCTGGTGCAGGCGGGCGCGAGCGGCCTGGCCAGCGTGGCGATTCCGATGGCGAAGGCGTTCGGCGCGCGCGTGATCACGACCGTGCTGACCGACGAAATCGCCGAATCGATCGCGCCGCTTAAGGCCGACCGCGTGGTCGTGACCGGGCGCGAGAGCCTGGCCGAGGCGATGAAGGAAGAGCTGGACGCGGGCCGCGGCGTGGACATCGCGGTGGACTGCCTGGGCGGCTCTGCGGTGGGCGAGTGCCTGCCCTACATGAACCGGCTGGGCCGCTGGATCATGATCGCCACGCTGGCGGGCGACGTGACCAACGTCAACCTGAAGACCATGTACGTGCGCGGAACCCGCCTGATCGGCACCACGCTGCGCAGCCGTACCTCCGAGGAAAAGGGGCGCATCCTGGGCGACATGGTGAACATCCTTTGGCCGAAGGTCGAGTCGGGCGAAATCCGGCCCACGATCTGCAGGGTCTTCCCGATTGAGCAGGCCGAGGAAGCCCAGGCGCTGATGGCCTCCGGAAAGCACGTGGGCAAGATCGTGCTCAAGGTGAGGTGATAAAATGAGCCGACCTTCCTTTCTGGCGCTGCCCAGGCCGATCGTGACCTGCATCCTGGGCGAAAAAACCGTGGAGGACGCCATTGCGACCGTCAAAAACGGCGAGTTCAAGGGCGCGCCCGCCTTCGCCATTCACCTGGAAAAACTGGCGAAGGAAGACCTGACCGACGACAACCTCCGGCGCATCGCCGGGTGCACGCGCAGGCCGTTCATGTTTCTGCACTACCGCGGCGACGGGCGCTTTTCCGACGAGGAGCGCGTGGAGCTGCTGACGCGGGCGATTGAGTGCGGCGCGGCGTGCGTCGACTTCACCGCCGATACCTTCGACCCGTCGCCGATGGAGTTCACCGAGAAGAGCGAGGCCGTTGACCGGCAGAAGCGCGCCATCGATCGGGTACACGAGCTGGGCGGCGAGGTGGTCATGTCCTCGCACATACTCGACCGGGCGCGTTCCTGCGAGCAGGTGCTGGCGCATTTGCAGGCTGTCGAGGCGCGCGGGGCGGACTTCGCGAAGATCGTGACCATGGCCAACACCGAGGAGGAGTTCGTCGAGGCCGTGCGCACGACCATGGTGCTCCGGCGCGAGCTGAAAAAGCCGTTTATCTTCCTGTGCGGCGGCAAATTCGCGCTGCCGATGCGGTACCTGTGCCCGTCGCTGGGCAATGCGCTGACCTTCTGCGTGGAGAAGTACTCCGCGGCCTTCACCACCGGTCAGCCGCCGCTTGAGAACATGCAGCGCATCCTGAAAAACTACAACTGGCACATCAATGAGTGTGACTGAAGGAGGGACTATCATGAGATTTGAAGGCAGAACCGCGATTATCACCGGCGCGGCCTCGGGCATGGGGCTGCTGACCTCGCAGAAGCTGGCTGAGGAAGGCGCGATCGTGTACATGGCGGATATCAACGAGGAGCGGCTGGAGCGCGAGGCGCAGGCCATCCGCGAATCGGGCGGCAGGACGATTGCCTGCGTGACCGACCTGCGCGAGTACGACCAGATTTTCCGCACGGCCGAGCGCGTGATGAAGGATGAGGGACACATCGACATCCTGGTCAACTTCGCCGGCGGCTTCCCGCCCCGCATGTGCGGCAAGCCCACCGATTTCCTGCACGAGGATCTGGACGTGATCGACTGGGGCATTCAGGTTAACTTCCGCGCGCCGATGCTATTCGACCGGGTTGTGCTGGGTCACATGATCGACAACAAGCGCGGCGTCATCATCCACATCGGCTCCGTGGACGGCGAGACCGGCGGCGGCGTGGACTACGCGGCCGAAAAGAGCGGCCTGACCTACGGATTGACCAAGGCCATCGCGCGGGTGGGCGCGCCCTACGGCGTGCGCTGCTGCGGCGTGACGCCCGGTCCGGTGCTGACCCGCGCCAGCATGGCCAACATGAAGACCGCAATGGGTCGCGCCGCCGAGCCGATCGAGGTGGTCAAGCTGGTGCTGTATCTGTGCTCCGACGACGCGGCGTTCATCACCGGCTCCAATCACCTGATCGAGGGCGGCCGCGTGCTGCTCAACAACGCGTAAATCAGACCACGCCTCGCTCTGTTTCGGGTTGACAGGGCGGGGCGCGCGTGCTATACTGGCACAAAAACGATGGAGGAACGACGATGTTTCACGGAAAGATGAAGGCGGTTACGTTCAGCTACGACGACGGCGTGACCCAGGATCAGCGGCTAATTTCGCTGCTGAACAAATACGGCCTGAAGTGCACGTTCAACCTGAACAGCGAGCTGCTGGGCAAGCCCGGCTCGCTCCTGCGCGAAGAGGTCACGGTGGCGCACGTGAAGCCGCGTGCCTGCGAGGTGCGCGCGATTTACGAGGGGCATGAGGTGGCGGCGCACACGCTGACGCATCCCATGCTGCCCGACCTGCCCGACGACGAGGTGGTGCGGCAGGTGGAGCAGGATCGCCTGAACCTGTCCGAGCTGGTGGGGTATGAGGTGGTCGGCATGGCCTATCCGGGCGGCGGGGTGAACTTCGATCAGCGCGTGGCGCGCCTGATTCGGGAGAAGACCGGCGTAAAATATGCCCGCACGACCGTGTGCAATGCCGCATTCGACCCGCAGAGCGACCTGTACGTGTTCAAGCCGACCGTATATCACCACCACCACTTCGACGAGATGATGCGCCTGGCCGGGGAATTCCTGGCCGCGCCGAACGACAGGCCGCGCATCTTCTATATCTGGGGGCATGCGTACGAGTTCGACATTTGCAACGACTGGGATCGGATGGAAGGCTTTTTCCGCCTGATTTCAGGGCAGAAGGACGTGTTCTACGGCACCAACCGCGAGGTGCTGCTGGGGCTGGACTGAGCGCAAAGCGGCAGAGGGTCAACGCGCCTTCGCCAGCCGGTATTCGCCGGGCGTGCTGCCTGTGATCAGGCGAAAACGCCGGATAAAGGACGTGCAGCTGCAATAGCCCACGGCGACGCTGACGGCTTGCACGGAGAGATCCGATTCGCGCAGCAGGCGCTTGGCCTTGCCAATGCGCAGCTCCGTCACATAATCGGTCAGCAGCGAGCCGCTCTGCTTTTTGAAATAGCCGCTCAACGACGAGGTCGACATGGAAAAATGCTCTGCCATGGTCTGGAGCGAGAACATCGGGTTGTCGAACTGCTCCTGAATATAGCGCTTCATCTCGTCGATGGGCTCCAGCCAGCCCTCGTCGCTTCGATTTTCTGCTTCGCAGAAAGCCTTTAACAGCCGATTCAGCTCCGCCTTTAGCGCCTCGCCGTTTCCGTTGACCTTTGAGAAGGTCTCGGGCGTGTCCAGGGCTGTCAGTGTCAGATCAGGAGTGGAGAAATACAGCAGGAAGCGCTGCAGCAGAGCCAGCGCCGCTTCGGGCGCTAGGGGCTCGTTCAGGCTGTCCAGAGCGGACAGCTCCTCCTGCAGCTGCTTGAGGGAGGGCGCTTCGCCCTGCGGATGCGCATAATATACCGGCGCGTTTTGCCGAAGCGCGCATGAGTAAAACGCCTGCGCGCACTGAAGCGGCATGCGTTTCAGATCCGAGCCGGACTCGCTGATCCCCAGGAAAAGGCGCAGACCGGACGCGGACAGGCAGCCGTTCAGCAGCCGGTGAAGCTCCTCCTCCTGCGCGGGTGAGTACGAGACGACTGCAATGCAGCAGGGCACGTCGTATCGCAGGGTACAGGCGACGGCGACGTCGCTCAGCGCCTTCCTGAACGGCGGGTAGGCGAGGCGCAGATTGACGCGCGACCGCTCGTCGCCGGGCAGCAACACGACGACGCGCAGGTGATCCTGAGGAATGTGGATGTTCAACGAGGAAACCTTCCTTTTAAAGTCCTCCAGGTCGCTGATATGTCCGCTGAGAAGCGAATAAAGCACATAGTCCTCCGCCGCATTCTTCTGCGCCTGCATTTCAGTCAGCAGGCGCTGGTGCTGCAGACAGACGATTTCCAGACTGCTTTCCAGGTATTCGTAGTCATCCAGGCTGTCGTTATCGTCCTGCTTGGTGAAGTCCGCCGCCATCTGCCGCAGCACCTTCATCGGCATATAATAGCGGCTGGAGAGCAGTTTGATGAACAGCGCCAGCAGCAGATTTAGCAGAACCAGAGCGGCCGCCAGCAGCAGGCGAACCGGCATGGAATATGAAAGGGCGGGCCGGACGGAAACGCAGAGCCTGATGTTGGGAATAAAGAGCTTGCGAAACATGATCTGCGCGCGTCCGGCGGGCGTATTTCCAACCGAAAGCAAAACGCTATCGTCCTCGCCCAGCAGCGACGCGGCGAATATATCATCGGAAAGCACATCGCGCAGCAGCCGCTCCAGCGCCCATCGCTCCAGTTGAAAGACGGCGGTCTGCACAGCGCTGAAATCGGCGTTCTGCTGGCGGTAAATGAAGAGGAAGCAAGGCGACGCGGTATAGGCGTCGCTTCGGCTGAGCAGGCAAAAGGCGGGCAAACTGTCCAGAAGCTCATACATCTCGTCCGAATCGCTCCCCAGGGAAAAGCGCTGAGCATACCGAAGCGATTCGTTGCTGTCATTCCCGGAATACCAGAGCTCGTCGCCCGAATAGTGATACCAGATCCCCGACAGGCCGGAACAGGCCGCCGCGTACACCCGCAGAGTGCTCTGCAGCCGGGCCAGCTTGCTGTACTGCTGGTTGTCGTGGCTGCCGCAAACCTCGTCGTCAAACAGCAGGAGCCTGTGAATACGGGTGAACTGATCCGGATAAGCGTTCAGATCGCTGACCAGACGGTCGATCCTCTGCCGCAGCTCCGCTTCGTAGCCGAGCGAAATCCGCTGGTTTCCGTAGAAGCAGAGCACGATGGAAAAGACGAGAAGCAGCGCCTGCGTCGGAATGAACAGGCGCCGGAGCTTTCTAAGCCCCTTCGGCAGCTTTTCCCGCGTCAGTTTTTTCATGATGTATCCCGTCCTTTTTCAGCTACTTGCACAAGAATTCTCTTTTCCATTATAAACTCATTTTCTCATTTGCGCAAGTCCTACGCGAAAATCCGGCAATATGCAGTTTTTTTTCCCTGCACATATCCGGTAAATACCCATTTTTGAAGGAATGCAGATTGACGAAAGCAGCCTCCGATTGTAAAATGAGCATGAAAAATGAGCGCAAGGCGAGGAAAGCGGCCTTGCGTCTAAACTGGGGGAGGCGTCGTTCTTGACTTCATCTGTGATCAAAACAAACAGACAAAAAAGGCGAAGCATGCTGATCTACCTGCTGAATCATTATCAGCTGTATTTGCTGCTCGCTTTTGTGATGCTGTACTTTCTCTTGTTCGCATATGTGCCCATGTACGGCCTGCGAATGGCGTTTATGGACTTTAATCCGGTGCTGGGCTTCGAGCGAAGTCCCTGGGTCGGCCTGAAAAACTTCGAGAAGCTGCTGAACGGGCCCTACTTTATTCCAATCATCAAGAACACGGTGTGCATCAGCGTCTATTCGATCGTAGCCGGATGGCCGTTCCCGATTCTCTTCGCACTGATGGTCAACGTGCTTTTTCATGAGAAGGTGAAGAAGGGCATTCAAACCGTTGCCTACGCGCCGCATTTCATCTCCACAGTGGTCATCGTGGGCATGCTGAAGCTGTTTCTCTCGCCCACCAGCGGGGCCGTCAACGCGCTTCTGGCCGCGCTGGGACACGCGCGGATCAACTTTTTCGCGGAATCGAAGATGTTCTCTTCCATTTATGTCTGGTCTGGCGTCTGGCAGCATACCGGCTGGAACGCGGTCATTTACATTGCCGCTCTGGCGGGGGTCGATCCGCAGCTTCACGAGGCGGCGACGATCGACGGCGCGAGCCGCCTGCAGCGGATTGTCCATATCGATATTCCCGGCATTCTGCCCACGGTGATGATTCTGAGCATCATGAGCTTTGCCAACCTGCTGGGCGTCGGGTTTGAAAAAATCTATCTCATGCAGAACGACCTGAATATTTCCGCATCCGAGGTGATTGCAACCTACTCCTATAAGCTGGGCCTGGAGCAGATGCAGTTCAGCTTCTCAGCGGCCGTGAGCATGTTCAATTCAGTGATTACCTTTGTCATGCTGATGGCGATGAACGCGCTTGCCAAGAAGCTGACCAGCATCTCGCTGTGGTAAGGAGGAGAACAACAAATGGAAAGAAGATACTTGAAATCCGAATGGGGCTTTTATCTGGTCGTTTATCTCAGCATTGCGCTGGCCATCGTCGTGACCCTGTATCCGATACTTTTTGTCGTCTCCGCGTCCTTTTCTGATCCCTCGCAGGTGGCGCTGGGCAAGGTCTTTCTGCTGCCCAAGGGATTTCAGACGCTGTCCTATCAAATGGTCTTCAAGAACAGTCAGATCTGGCGGGCGTATGCCAACACCGTGCTGTACACCGTTTCAGGCTCCCTGATTCAGGTGGCCTGCACAATGATCGCCGCCTTCGTGTTCTCCCGGCGGAATCTCAAGGGGAGCCGCGTCTGCATGATGCTGATACTCTTCACCATGTATTTTTCCGGCGGACTGATTCCGACCTATTACACAATCCGCTCTTACGGCATGCTGAACACCACCTGGGCGATTATTATCCCCGGCGCGATCAGCGGCTCCAACCTGATCCTGGCGCGAACCTTTATTCGCACCTCCATTCCCGGCGCGCTGGACGAAGCGGCCGTGATCGACGGCTGCTCGGATATTCGGTATTTTCTCTCGGTGATTCTTCCGCTGAGCACACCGATTATCGGCGTACTGTCCCTGTACGCGGTGGTCGGCTTCTGGAATTCCTATATGGGCGCGCTGGTATACCTGAAGGACCGTTCGCGCTACCCCCTGCAGCTGATCCTGCGCGAGATCCTGGTCAACAGTCAGTTCAGCGCGGAGGATCTCGCGGCCATGGACGACCCGAACACGATGATGGCGTATCAGGATCTGGCGGAATCCATGAAGTACGCGCTGATCGTCGTGTCCAGCGTACCGATGCTGATACTGTATCCATTTTTGCAAAAGTTCTTCGTAAAAGGCGTGATGATCGGTTCAGTGAAGGAATAATCTGCATCCGTGTGATGGAGCCGACGGCTCATAAGATACATCACAGAATAAAAAAGGAGGGAAACTCAATGAAACTCAGAACCCTGTCCGCTCTCTTCCTCTGCCTGGTTTTGATCGCGAGCGCCGCGCACGCCCAGATCAACACCGAACGCTATCCGGTGACTACGGAACCGCTGACCTACACCGCCTGCATGGCCAACAACTACATCAGCGATCCTTCGCAGATGCCCGTTTTCCAGCAGTTCACAGAGATTACCAGCGTTTCATTTGACTGGACGGTCATTTCCTCGACGAACCTGGAAACGCAGGTTTCCCTGATGCTGGCCAGCAACGAGATTCCGGACGTATCCTTCGGCGTGTTTAACGACGGCAACGTGCTTAAATACGCTCCCCTGGGCGTCTTCCTTCACTATGAAGAGTATATCGACGCGGGCATGCCCAATCTCAAGTACATGGCGACGGAGGTCAGCCCCGACCTGCTCAAATCTCTGACCTTCTCGGACGGCCATATCTACACCTTGCCCAAGCTCGGCGCGCCGAACGTGCCCACGACCACGGGCGTTTATATCAACAGGGCGTGGCTGGACGAGCTGAATCTGCAGATGCCAACCACGACCGACGAGCTCTATGACGTGCTGACCGCCTTCAAGGCGCATGCCGGCGAAGGCTCCATTCCCGAGAACTGCGTGCCTCTGGCATGGAGCCAGTCCGACAAGGGCTGGACGACCGGACAGCTGAACGCCTGGTTCGGCGTCACCCTGGGCATGATGTTCAAGGACGGCACGGCGATTTATTCCCCCTATACGGAGGAATGGAAGGACATGGTGCTCTGGCTGAACAAGTGCTGGAAAAACGGCCTGATGGATACGGAGCTGTTCACGCAGGACGGCGCGACCTTCAAGGCAAAGGGCCGCGAGCTGCTTTACGGCGCCATGCAGACCTATACCCTGCAGACCGTGCTTGACATTTCAGCCGGCCAGGACGAGAATTACTCGCTTCTCCCCGCGCTGAACGATCGCGCGTTCCGCCAGCGTCCGGACGGCAGCTACACCGTGCTGAACAAGGGCGTGATTTCCGCCGCAGTGGAAAAGCCCGAGCTGCTGATGTCCGCGCTGGATTTGCTCTATGATTCGGACATGGGCTTCCAGATCGTCTACGGGCCGTTCGATATCGTGACCGAGATCACTGACGAGGGAGAATACAAGCGAAAGGACGACATTCCGCCGGCTGGCTATTCGACCCTGGAGGAGTGGACGCGCACCTTCTCCTGGAACCAGCTCCCCAGTGCCATTGAGTATACGGATCAGATGAACTCCCTTCTGCAGGACTTCGACCGCCTTGCGCAGTATGAAATGGCCGAGGTCTACGGCGACCATTGGATCAACGACGTCATGATCTACGGCTTCCAGACGATCGAGGAATCCAACGAGATGAGCGAGTATTCCACCGATATTGAAAAGTACGTCAACGAGCGCTACGCACAGTGGGTCACCGGCGAGCGCGACGTGGAAGCGGACTGGGAGGAATACAAGACGCAGCTTGAAAAACTGCATGTCAGGGAATACACCGCGGCGTATCAGGCTTACTATGATCGACTCATGAAGTAAAGCAGGGAATGCGGGGGCGGTTCGGATGAATCGCCCCTTTTCCCGGAAAGAGGGGCTGAAAAAATGAATCGAGAAGAAGCGCTGAAGCTGCTCAGGGAGGAACCGGTTTTCTGGTCGCGCATGGGCTTTTGCTATGACCCGCCCCGAGCGGGAAAGGATGGAAGGCAGATCATTTTCAGTCGGGACTTTGACCGGTACCGCCGGCTGCACGATCAGTTTGAGAAAATTGGCGTGACGCTGCACACCTCCATCATGCACAACGGCTGGGTGGGCGACAACCGGTATGATTACGAGGCGGCCGACGCGACAGTCGATGCGGTTCTGCACGACGCGCCGCAGCGCCTGTACATCCCCCGGATCAAGCTGAACCCGCCGATGGAGTGGTGCCGCAGCCATCCGGAGGAGCTGCTGGTCTACTATGGCGGGCCGAAAACGGCTGAAGAGATCGCCGCACTGGTAGACACGCCGCTGCATGACTGGTTCGGCGGGGACACCGACGGGTATCCGGTGAACGGAGGATTCTATCAGGATGATCGAATCAACCGCAATGGCGTCATTGCCATGCAGAGCTTTTCGTCGAGAGTGTGGCTTCGGGACGCGAGCGAAGCGCTCAGGCGGCTGATCGAGCACCTGGAAAACGGGAGGTACGGCCGGCAAATACTGGCCTATCAGATTGCCTTTGGCTGCTGCGGAGAAACCACCCTCTGGGGAGCCTGGCGCCCCGCCGGAACCACTCGACGCGGCGATTACGGCCTCAGTCACCGCCGCGATTTCATCGAATGGGCAGAAAAGAAATACGGCGGCCGCGAAAAAATGACTGAAGCCTGGGGAGTAGAGCCGGAAAAGATGCAGCTCCCGCCACCGCCCGAGAGGGAAAGCGCGCACAGCACGCTGGAGGAATGCTTCTATGCCGGAAGCGCCCTGATGCCGGATTATCATGAGTTCCTCTCGCAAAAGGACGCGGAGGCTGTCAACTGCTTCGGGCGTGTGGTGCACGAAACCTGCGACAAACCGTCCGGCGCGTTTTACGGATACCTGATGGTGCCGCAAACGGCCTATGCGGGCCATTTGGCGATTGACCGTCTGCTGGATTCGCCGGATATTGACTTCCTCTGCTCCCCGCGCTCTTATTATTACTGTGCGCCGGGCGAACCGGGAGGAGAGCAATGCCCGAGCCGCTCGATGAACCGGAAGAAGATCTGGCTGGATGAGCTGGATATCTGGACACATTTAGATCCGCGCAAGCACCCTCATCCGGGAACCGCTCGGAACATGGAGGAAACGCAGGTGCTGCTCTGGCGCGAGTGGACGAAAAACGTGACGTGCAATCAGAATTTCTGGTGGATGGACTTAGGCGACGGCTGGTTCAGCCATCCTCAGATCATGAGTACGCTGGGCAGGCAGCGCGAGCTCTCCGGGAGGCTCAAGCAGACGCCCCACCGCAGTGTGAGTGAGATCCTGCTGGTGCTGGACGACAAGAGCTTTGGCGACATGCGGGTAAGCTATGGCCTTTCTGCTGGAATGCGCCGCTTTGAGCGGGAAATCAAGCTGTGCGGCGCGCCGACGGATCTTTTCCGGCTGGCGGATCTGGACGAAATGCCGCTGCAGCAGTACAAGGTCATCTGCTTCCTGAACGGATACACGCTCACGGAGGAGAGGTGGCAGAGCCTGAAGGTGCGAATTCGCCCCGGCGCAACCCTGCTGTGGAACTATGCTGCAGGGATTCGCGCGCCTGCGTTTGACCGGCAAAACGTTCGCCGCGTCACAGGCTTTGGAATCCGCGGGGGTACGGGCTATTCGGAGGCGGTTTATGACGACGCGCCGCTTGACTTTCCGCCTCTGCGCATTGACGAGGCTGGTGGGGGAGAGACGCTGCTGTCCGCGTCTGACGGCCCTGTAGCCGTGCGGAAACTGTGCGGGGAGGGCGGATGCGCCGTACTGGCGACCGAGCCCTGCCTGCACATGGAGCAGCTGCGTCCTGTTCTGCAGGCGGCGGGAGTTCATTTCTACGCGTCGATGGGGTGTACGGTCTATGCTGACAACCGGCTGCTGGGCGTCTTTTCTCAGGAAGGCGTCGTCGCCGACGAGCCGCGCTTGCCAGAAACGATGCGCCTTGCAGAGACGCTGGTAAAGGCCTCGACGCCGTCACAGGCAGGAATGGCGGTTTATCTGATCGAGCCGACCGCTGCGAAGTGATTCGGAGGACAACAAAAAGCGACGGGAGATCGACGAGCGTGCGGTCTCCCGTTTGATATTTCTCTTTGCCCAATCGGAAGCTATTGCTTCGTTTGCTTCTCGATTTTTACCGATGAGATGATTGCGTATATGACAACACAGATCATCAAGGGGATTTCAAGCAGAAGCAGTTTCCTGATCTGAAGCGCCATCGATAGACCGCTGACGAAAAACACCGCGCCCAGGAAGCAAAATACAATGGCGGATTGCCTGTAATGAGGCTTTTTGTCCATTTTTTCGCGCTCGTCTTTTGCAGCCCACAGATACGCGTTATTAAACAGGAATCCCTTTTCCGCAAACTGACGAGCGCTGATGAACACACAGCGCCATAAGTATAAAGCTGACGGTGATTTCGATCCGGTCTGCGGCAGCCATATTTCCCCTCCAAATGACGAACGATCATTCTATGTCACTCTATTGAATAACTGAGCTGCTGCTGTCTGTGTCAGGCGGGGAAGGTGACGGTGATCGTCGTGCCCTCGTTTTCGTGACTGGTCAGCTGAATCGTGCCGCCGTGCAGCTGGACGGCGTGCTTGACGATCGACAGGCCGAGGCCTGTGCCGCCGGTTGCCTTCGAGCGGCTCTTGTCCACGCGGTAAAAGCGCTCGAACACGCGCGGCTGACTGCGCTCCGGGATGCCGATGCCGGTGTCCGCGACGGTGAGCACCGCGTGCCCCTGGTCGTTTTTCAGGCGCAGATCAACCTTGCCGCCCGGCACGTTGTACTTGATGGCGTTGTCGAGCAGGTTGGCGATGATTTCGTCGAGCAGGCGGCGAATGCCGTGTACGTGAACCGGCTCGCCCTCGAAGGAGAGCGTGACCTTGCGCTCGGCGGCGATGGGCTGGAAGCGTTCGACGATCTCGCGGCACAGCGGCTGAAGCGCCACCTCCTCGCGCGAGCCCAGGCCGTAGCCGCTGTCCAGCTGCGACAGGTGCAGCGTGTCCTGCACCAGGCTGAGCAGGCGCGTGCCCTCGTGGTGAATCTGACCGGCCAGCGCGCGGGTATCCTCGGGGGCGGCCAGGCCGTTTTCAAGCAGCTCGGAGTAGCCGATGATGGCGGTTAGCGGGGTCTTGAGCTCGTGGGAGACGTTGGCGGTGAAGTCGCGCCGGTTCTGCTCGGCCAGGCGGCGGTCGGTCACGTCCAGCATCAGCAGCACCGCGCCGGTAAAGTGGCCGTCGTCGAGCACCGGATTGGCCAGCAACTGGTGGAAGGAGCCGTGGTTTTCGAGCATGGCCTCGGCGCTGTGGCCGTGCAGTGCGGTGGCGACCGCCTGGCGGAAGTTCTCCGCGTCGATCAGGTCGAGCGCCTGATGCCCGGCCAGGCCGGTGGTCGTGTTGAAGAAGGGGGCGGCGCTGCGGTTGAGGAAGACGATGCGTCCCTGCGCGTCCAGCATGACCAGGCCCTCGCTCATATGCGCGGTGATCGCGTCGAACTGGATCTGGCGGGCGTTGAGCTCGTGAATGTATTCCTGGATGCTGCGGTTTTGCTGGCTCAGGCGCTCGATCAGCGGCCGAAGCTCGGGATAGACCGCGTCCTTTTCGGGCTGATTGAGCTGAATGCGGTTGATCGGCTCGACCAGCCTGCGCACCATGCCCGTGGAAAACAGCACGGCAGCCAGCAGCGCCAGCGCCAGCGCGGCCAGGAACCACCAGATCAGGTGCATCAGCATGCCCAGCGCGCTGTTTCGCGTGTCGCTCAGGCGCAGGAAGCTGCCGTCGGCCAGCTTGGCGGCATAGTAATAGGTCTTTTCGCGATGCGTGTCCGAGTAGCGGAAGGAGTGCCCGCTGCCCGACTGCGCCGCCTGGACAATTTCCTCGCGGGAAAGGTGATTCTCCATGCCGGCGGGGGACATCTCGCTGTCATAGAGCACCGAGCCGTCCTGCGCGATCCATGTCAGGCGCTCGGGAAAGCCGGCCTCGGACAGCGCCGACAGGTACTCGACCGGGTTATCCTCGCGATTCATCGCCAGGCTGATCTGCATCAGGTTGCCGGAAAGCTCCTTTTCGGTCTGCGTGCCGAAAAAATTGAACAGCACGACGCAGATCAATGCGCTGAACAGCAGCGCGGTCAACAGCACGGTGACGAGCGTGCTCTGCAAAAACTTCTTTTTCAATGCGCTTCCTCCTCGGAACGAATCTTATACCCGCGTCCATAGACGGTCTGTATCTGCCCGGCGCACGGCCCCAGCTTGCTGCGCAGGGTCTGCATGTGCGCGTCGAGCGTGTGGTCGCCGCCGATGTAGTCGCTGCCCCAGACCTCGCCCAGCAGCTTCTGGCGCTCAAAGACGTGGTCGGGCTTGCGCATCAGCAGCGTCAGCAGCTGGTATTCCTTGAGCGTCAGCTCAACCGGCTCGCCCTGCGCGCGTACCGTGTGGCGCTCCTGATCCACCTCGACCCCGCCCACCTTCAAAAGCGAGGGCGCGGGGGAGGCGGCGCTGCGCCTGAGCACAGCCTTGACCCGGGCAACCAGCTCCATCACGCCGAAGGGCTTGCTCAGGTAGTCGTCCGCGCCCTCCTCCAGGCCGCGAACCACGTCATCCTCGGCGTCGCGCGCGGTCAGCATGACGACCGGGATGCGCATCACGCCCGGCGTGCGCTTGAGCCGCCGCAGCACGAAGAAGCCGTCTTCGTCCGGCAGCATGACGTCCAGCAGAATCAGGTCGGGCTGACGTGCCTCGAGCGCGGGCCAGAAGTCGGCGGGGCGCTCAAAGCCCTCGGCCTGCAGGCCCATCGTTCGCAGCGTGTAGATCACCAGGCCGCGGATGGACGCGTCGTCCTCGACGTAGTAAACCAGCGCGCTCATTCGGACTCGCCGTGCATGACGCGATAGAGCACGTCGGGGTAGTCGGTCATGATGCAGTCCGCGCCCATGCTGAGCAGGTAGGCCATATCCTGAGGGTCGTTGATCGTCCAGTACTGCACGGCCATGTCGTGCGCGTGGGCGTAGTTGATGACGGTCGCCGTGCCCAGGTTCACGCCGTAGTTCAGATAGGGCTCGCAGAAGGGAATCTGCAGCACAGAGCAGGGCGGCTCATAGCTTTTGCTGTTGGTCAGCGCGGCCAGCCAGAAGCGAAGAACCTCCTTGATCGAGGCGCTCCTGCGCAGGCCGGGATAGGCTTCGTCCACATAGGCGCTGATTTCCTCATGGAAGGTGCCGAAGGACACCCTGTCCAGCAGGTTTCGCTCCTCAAGCAGGCCGTAGAGGATATCCACGCCCTTTTTGCCCAGGTCTCCGCCGTTTTTGATCTCGATGATGTACCGGAAGTCGCCGTTCACGTCCAGATAATCCAGCACGTCCTCGACGCGCAGAATCCGCAGGTCGTCGGGCACCTCGGTCAGGTCTTTATAGGGCGCTTCGCCCGCGTCGTTCACGAACTGAGCGCCCATGTTGAGCTGCCTGAGCTCCTCATAGGTCTTGTTTTCCGGGCGCACGTCGGTTTCGCCGAATACCTTCGCGCTGTCCGAGGTGCGGTCGAGCGTGTCGTCGTGCAGCAGCACCAGCACGTCGTCCTTGGTGATGTGCAGGTCGAACTCGAACACGTCGATCTCGAAGCCCTCCTGCTCGACGCAGTAGCGGAAGGCCATCATGGTCTCCTCGGGGGCGATGCCCGCGCCGCTTCGGTGGGCGGAGACGTCCGTGCGGGCCATGATGAGCGGGTTGGTCGTGTCGTAGGTCTTCACGTCCGCGGGGTTCGAGCGATGCCTGGACGAGAGAAACAGCGCGGCGGTCAGCGCGAGGATCAGCGCGAGCAGCGCGCACAGGATGATGCGCAGCGCCTTTTTCCACTTTTTCATACGCGATCGTCCTTTCTCAGATCAGTCCGTTCCACTCCAGCGCGGTATAGGCCATGTTGCGCAGACGCCGCTGGATATAGCCTGCCTGGGTGTCCACGCCCTGCTCGGCGTAAACCAGCGTGACGTGATTTTCCGGATCCATCACCACATAGGTGCCCCAGGCGCCGCCCCAGCCGAACTCGCCGCGCGCGCCGGGCGAACCCGAGGCGGCCGGGTCGATTAGCGTGCGCACGCCCAGGCCGTAGCCGTAGCCCGGGCGGGTTTCAGGCCCCTGATAGTCGGCCAGCGCCGCGGGGCACAGGCGATTCGTCCGCATCAGGTCGACCGTCCGGCCGGAAAGCAACCGCACGCCCTCCTTCGATACGCCCCGATTGGTCATCGCGCAGGCGAAGCGGGCATAGTCGTCCACCGTCATCGTCAGACCCGCGCCGCCGCTGAAGAAGTTTTCGCTGGGCTGCAGGAGGTTTTCCTGCGGGCCGGGCGTCAGATTGCGGTTTTCGTCGAACCCGTACCGGCGGCACAGGCGGCTTTTGTCGATCTCGGATTCGCGGAAGCAGGCGGTTTTCATGCCCAGCGGCTCGAAAACGTTCTTTTTCAGGTATTGATCGAACGTCATGCCGCTGATCACCTCGATCAGCGCGCCCAGCACGTCGTGCGCCAGGCTGTAGCGCCAGTGCGTGCCCGGCTCAAAGAGCAGACTGCCTTTGGCCAGCGCCTGGGCGAACTGGCGGGTGGTGAAGCGCAGGCCGGTCTCTTCGTAAAGCGCCTTCAGCGCGGGCTCCTCCATGTTATAGTCCAAGCCGGCCGTCATTTCGAACAGGTTCTGCACCCGGATCGGGTTCTTTGCCGGGCGCAGGATCTCGCTGCCGTCGGCCAGCCGCTCGCGCACCTGCATATCCCGGAACTCGGGCAGGTAGTCGGAGAGCGGGTCGTTGAGCAGAAACTCGCCCTGCTCAAAGAGCTGCAGCGCGGCGGCACAGGTCACCGGCTTGGTCATCGAGAACATGCGATAGAGCGTGCTTTGGGAGGTGTGAATGTACGCCTCGCGATTCTGCCAGCCGGAAAAGTGGCGGTAGACCGGGTCGAAGCCCACGTAGATCGCGCAGTCGCTGCCGCCGATGCCGCGCTCGATCAGGCGATCCTGAAAGGCGGCCAGCTTGTCAAAGTTCATGCAAACAGATCCTTTCTATACAAGTTTCTACCTATTAAATAGGCGAATGCCGGAAGAAAAAGGTCATACTGGTATTATAAACCGGCGCACCGCTCATGTCAAGTGCGCCGGAGGGTCATTTGAACTTTTGCGGGGAGACGCCGGTCTGCTTTCGGAAGGCGCGGGAGAAGCTGCCCGGGCTGGTGTAGCCCACGCGCAGGGCGATTTCGTTCAGGCTCAGCTCGCCCTGACGAATCAGCTCGCCGGCCTTGCGCGCGCGGCAGGCGTTGAGCATTTCGGAGAAGCTCTCGCTGCCGGCGGCGCGGAACATGTGGGAAAGGTAGAAGTAGGAGACGTGGCAGGCCTCGGCGACCGAGTCGAGCGACAGACTGCTGTCGGCGTAGTTGAGCTCGATGTACTCGCGCACGGCCTCGATGAGCGAGCGGCTGCGTTCGCGCTGGGTAGCGCCGCAGGCCCGTGCGACCGCGCGGTACAGCTCAAGCAGCAGCTCGAAGGCGCGCTCGTCCGCCTTTTCGCAGGCGAGCACCTGATCCATGCACCCGATCGGCGCGCGGTCGCTGGTCTTTTCGCCGGCGGCGTAGGCGTGGTAGGCGGTGGTCGCCAGCCGGTGCAGCAGCTGCAGCCTTTCGCCCTCCGGCAGGTCGCGCGCCTCGTTGATGCGCCACAGCTCGCGCAGTATGCCTTCGCACTCGGCCGCATCGCCGCCGCTGAGCGCGCCCACCAGCCCCAGCTGGTCGCTCAGCGGATAGACCATGCCGTGCTCGCGCCCGATCTCGTGCGGCTCGAGCAGGGAAAGCGCCTCACGGAAGCACCGGCTCAGCTCGCTGACCCGTCCGCTGGCGCCGCTCAGGCTCCACACGCAGTCGGGAGCCAGCTCGCGCATCTGCCGGGTCAGGCTGTCGCGGTTTTCCCAGGGCAGGATCAGCGCGCAGTAGTCGGTGGTGGGGAAGAGGCACAGCTGCGCGCCGGTAATCCGCCTGAGCGCGGGCGGGCTGCCCCTGACCACGGCCACGCAGTAGGGCTCCCGGCCCAGGCTGATCTGATACTCGCCCAGCAGGTCGGACAGCGCGTCGTCGTCGTGCCCGGCCACGGTGAGCAGCTGCCCGAGCAGCTGGTTCTGCAGCTGGGCGTACTGGCTGCGCACCTGGCGGGAATAGACCTCGCCCTGTTTTCTGGCCTGCTCGAGCGATTCGGATACGCGCTCCAGCTCCCGCCCGGAGGGAATCGCGCTCGGGAAGGCGCGCTGGAACAGCCGCCTGATCGGCAGATAGTGGCGATAGGCCAGCAGAAAGGCCATTGCGCCGCACAGCGCCAGCAGCGCGCACAGCACGGCCACGAACACGCGCTGATAGACGGTCAGCTGACGGAGCACGTGCGCCTGGGGCAGGTAGTAGACGAACCGCAGCCCGCTGACGGACGAGGTTTCAAGGAAGGCCAG
Source organism: uncultured Clostridia bacterium (assembly GCA_934647305.1). Taxonomy (GTDB): domain Bacteria; phylum Bacillota; class Clostridia; order Christensenellales; family Aristaeellaceae; genus CAKUFI01. The sequence continues at coordinate 57,286 of CAKUFI010000001.1, forward strand.
GTAGGCCGTGCCGTCGATCTGATGCGAGAGAATTTCCTCGCCCTCCGGCAGAGGCAAAAGCGGCGCGGTGCCGGTCAGGTACTCACCCTCGGGCGAACAGATTGAAAACAGACTCTGGTCTGGAAGGCGCTGCGTGAGCACGTTTGTCAGCTTGTCCACCTGATAAAAGGCCAGCAGATAGGCCGGGCGGTTGAGGTAGCCCGCGCTGATATGGACGGCCATGCACAGCCACTGCTGCCCGGAGAGCGCTTGCGTGACCGGCCGCAGGAAGGCCGGCGCGCTGACCGCGCGCAGCTGCGAAAGCAGCTCCTCGGCGGAACAGTCAGAAAAGTTCAATATCTGGTTATAGAACCCCTCGAAGGAGTACATGCCGCCCGACGCGGTGACGACCAGATCCCTGTGCGGCAGATAGACGCAGGACAGCGCGTTGATACTGGCCGTGCCGATCACGTCGCGCAGGTAGCCGGAGACCTCGCGCACGCTGTCCTCGCGCGTGTTTCGAGGCAGCTCGGTCTCCATCATCAGCCGCCTGAAGGCGCGGTTGCCGCCCAGATAGTAGGACGCGTAAATAGAATAGGAAACGTTTGCGTCCACCTGCTCGCTGACCGAGCGCAGGATCTGCGATTCGTAGGTCAGGAACTGCGCCTGCACCGAGCGGTTCAGCACCGTGCTGAGCAGTATCCAGATGACGATCAGCGGCAGCAGCACGATCGAGAGGAATGAGGTCAGGTAGGCCCAGAAGGTCTTGCTCTGAAGAGGCAGGCGCGGCTTCATGCGATCGAACTCCTTTTGTAAGGAAATACAGTCTAATCTTAGCGGAAAAACGCGGCATTGTCAACGCCCGCGCGTCCGAATCGCAATAATTGTCTCGAATCGCAAAAATTGCGCGTATGAAAACCGGCCGAAAACCGCAAATTCACACACAACCGCAAAAATTGCGGCTTGCCAGGCGCGCAAATCCCGTGTAACATAATGGCCAGAGCCGCGGCCTGAACGCGGCGAACGAGAAGGGAGAAAAAACCATGAAGAAGAGAAACCTGTTGTGCCTGCTGCTGGCGGCGCTGCTGATTGCCGCCTGCCTGCCCGCCGCGGCCGAGACCGCGACCGAGTATCCCGAGAAGCTGAAAATTTGGACTCCCTGGTACAGTGAACACTTTTCCTCCATCGGCATGAAGGACTACAACGACTGCTGGGCCTGGCAGGAGCTCTCCCGCAAGACCGGCACGACCTTTGAATTCGAGTACGGCGCGTCCGGCAACGACGGACAGACCAACCTGAACCTGCTTATTGCGTCCAAGGATATGCCCGACATCATCGCCTATAACTGGAAGAACATCGCGGGCGGCGCGGAGGTCTGGGCGGAGGACGGCGTGATCGTCGATCTGACCGACATGATGGACGTCAACCTCAAGGACTACAAGGCCGCGATGGAGGCGGTCGATTCGCTGGGCCTGATCAAGTCGGCTGGCGGCAGGTACTATTACCTGGCGCAGCCCTACGACAAGCTGGGCGGCGGCGTGTACATGGGTCTGATTATCCGTCAGGACATGCTCGACGAGCTGGGCGAGCAGGCGCCGACCACCATCGAGGAGCATCACGCGCTGCTCAGGAAGGCCAAGGAGCACTACGGCGAGAGCTTCTATCCGCAGACCGGCTCCGGCTTTGGTGTTGATCGCGGCAACACCATTGGCATTGGCCCGCTGATGTGGGCGTTCGGCACCCACTACGGCTTCTATCTGGAGGACGGCAAGGTGGTTTACGGCCCGATGAGCGAGCAGTTCACCGAGGCCATGGAATACATCCACACCCTGTACGAAGAGGGCCTGATCGACCCCGACTATGCCACCCAGGATCGCGAGGCGGAGAAGGCCAAGATCATGTCCAGCCAGTCCATGATGAGCTTTGAATTCCAGCCCAATCAGATGATGAACGCCATGAAGGAGCAAAATCCCACCTTCAAGGTGATCGGCATCACCAACCTGAAGAAGGACGCGGACTCCAAGCCCTATTCCTTCGACGCGAACTACATCTCCAGCATGCAGTACGGCTCCAGCTGCGCCATCACCACCGCCTGCGCGGAGCCGGAGAAGGCCGCGAATTTCCTGAACTATCTTTTCACCGACGAGGGTTACATGATCACCAACTACGGCGAAAAGGACGTGGACTACACCATCGACGCGGACGGCAAAGTGCAGTGGACGGAGGCGTTTAACACGATCGAGGCCGAGGATAAGGAAGTCACCCGCAACTTCGGCACCGCCGCGGTGTTCCCGTTCCGCTGCTCGCTGGACGCCTACTGGAATACCCTGAGCGAATACGCCTACGGCGCGATTCAGACCTGGGCTGCCACCAATGACAAGTCCGGCATCCTGCCCGCGCTGACCTTCACTGCCGAGGAGACCGAGGAAATGACCGACTGGATGGCCGACATCAAGACTTACATGGAGGAGAACTACGCCGGCCTGGTCAACGGCGCCATCGCCATCGACCAGATTCCCGAAATCCAGAACAAGCTCAAGAGCATGCACATCGAGCGCATCCTCGAGATCTATCAGGCTGCGTACGAGCGCTACCTCGGATAATTCTCCGCCGCACGCGAGGGGACGCCGCGAAGGGCGTCCCTTCTTTTCAAAAAACAGACCAGGGTCTAAAACAGACCGTCAAAAAACAGACCGAAGTCTATATCTGGCAACACAAAACAGACCGAAATCTGCCTTGAAAGGGGCGCTGCTCATGAGCCAACCGGCGAGCCTGCGAAAGAAAACGGGCCTTCGCGCGACCATGGGCAAGTACTGGATGCTGTACCTGATGTTCCTGCCGGTGCTTGCCTACTATATCCTGTTCAACTACGTGCCGATGTTCGGCGTGGCCATCGCGTTCAAGAACTACAAGGTGACGCGCGGCTTCCTGGGCAGCGCTTGGTGCGGCCTGGACAACTTCAGGAGCTTTTTCGATTCGATTTACGCCTGGCGCTGCATCCGAAACACGCTCTCCATCAGCCTGCTGTCGCTGATCTTCGGCTTTCCCGCGCCCATTATCCTGGCGCTGATGATGAACGAGGTGCGGCAGAAGCGTTTCCTCAAGGTGGTGCAGACCATTACCTACATGCCGCATTTCATCTCGATGGTGGTCATGGCCTCGATCATACTGACCTTCGTGTCCAACAACGGCATCCTCAACGAGCTGCTCAAGAGGCTCGGTCTGGGCAAAATCGACTTCAACAACGACCCGAACTGCTTCTACCCGGTCTATATCGCCTCCGGCATCCTGCAGGGGGTGGGCTGGGGCTCGATCATCTACCTGTCCGCGCTCGCCGGCATCGACCCGACCCTCTACGAGGCCGCGACCATCGACGGCGCAGGGCGCTTTCGCCGCCTGTGGCACGTGTCGCTTCCGGGCATCCTGCCCACGATCACCATCCTGCTGATCATGCAGGTGGGCGGCATCATGGCCGTCGGCAGCGAGAAAATCCTGCTGCTGTACAGCCCCTCGGTCTACGAGAAGGCGGACGTCATCTCGACCTACATTTACAGGCGCGGCCTGTCGGACGGTAAATACGGCCTGACCTCGGCGGTCGGCCTGTTCGAGTCGGTGATCAACATGGCGCTGCTGCTGGCGGCCGATCGCTTTTCCAAGCTCGTGGGCCAGCGCGGCCTGTTCTGAGGAGGCGTCCGTATGGTTGAAAGCAAGAAATTGATCGATTACCTGTTCGAATGCGTCAATCTGCTGCTGCTGACGCTGCTGACGATCTGCTGCCTGTACCCCTGCCTGTACGTGCTGTGGGCATCCCTCAGCGAACCGGTGCAGCTGTACACCGGCAGCAAAATCCTGCTCTGGCCGCGCGGCTTTAATACCGGCGCGTTCATGCTGGTCTTCAAAAACCCCAATATCTGGATGGGGTACCGCAACACGCTGCTTTACGTCGTGGCCGGCACGGCGCTGGGCATGCTCCTGTGCATACTGGGCGCGTTCGTGCTCTCGCGCAGCCGCTTTCCCGGCCAGAGCTTCTTCATGACCGTGCTGATCATCACCATGTTCTTCGGCGGCGGCCTGATTCCGACCTACGTCGTCATGCAGTCCTACGGTCTGCTCAACACGGTCTGGTCGCAGATCCTGCTCGGCTCGATGAGCACCTACAACCTGATTCTGGTCATGAGCTATTTCCGCTCGATTCCCGAGTCACTCGAGGAATCGGCGCACCTGGACGGCGCGAGCGACTGGGTCACGCTGTGGAAAATCTACGTGCCGCTGAGCGTGCCCTCGCTGGCCGTCGTGGCGCTGTATTTCATCGTCGCCAAGTGGAACAACTGGATGACCTCGGCCATCTACCTGACGAAGCGCAGCCTGTTTTCGCTGCAGCTGATCCTCAAGGAAATCCTGATTTCCGGCAACACCGAGGCGGCGGGCATGGAAAACAGCGTTTCCGGCGGCGCGGCCGACTATCAGGCCTATTCCGAGGCGGTCAAGTACGCGACCATCGTCGTGTCCACGCTGCCCGTGCTGTGCGTGTACCCCTTCCTGCAAAAGTACTTCATGAAGGGCATCATGCTGGGCGCGATCAAGGGCTAGGCAGAGTAAATAAGGGAGGAAGCTATGATGAATTTTGAGGCACAGAACTGGCGTTTTGAGAGCGTCATGCCCGCCCTGGGCGAGCGGCGCGGCGACGAGCTGGTCATCGAGAAGGAGTTTACCGCGATGGCGCGCTGGCAGAGTGAAAAGGTGGCCATCGAGCCGGGCAAGTACTACGCATTCTGCGTCGAGTGCGCGGCCGAGGGCGTGCGCAGCTCCGTCGCGCCCTACGCGATGCTCTACTTTATGGACGAAGGCGGCAGAATTTTCGAGCGGGCGTATGCCGTCAACGCCGACGAGCGGGGGACGCTCAAAAAGCTCAGCTTCCGGGCGCAGAGCGGCTGGACGAGTCTGATGGTCGAGGTGGGCCTGCGCGGGGCGGGCAAGGCGCGCTTTGGCATGCCGGGCCTGCGCGAAACCGAGGCGCCCGCGCCCAGAAGAAAGCTCCGGGTCGCCTCGACGCTGCTTCAGTCCAAGCCTACCTGCGCGGAAACCCTGCGCGACATGGAGGCAATGGTCGACCGGCTGATGCAGGCCGAAAAGCCCGACCTGATCGTGTTCAGCGAGGCGCTGTACGACCACGCCGCCGGCCTGAGCTATCAGGAAAGCAGCGAGACCACCGACGGCGTGCAGTGCCGCGCGATGTCGGCCAAGGCAAAGCAGTACGGCGTGCACATCCTCATCGACATGCACGAGCGCGACGCGCAGGATCGCCTGTACAACACCGCCGTGCTGTTTGACCGCGAGGGTCGGATCGAGGCGAAGTACTCCAAGTCGCACCTGACCACCGCGGAATACGAAGAGGGCCTGACGCCCGGCGACGAGCTGCCCGTCTTTGACACCGAGTTCGGCCGGGTGGGCATACTGATCTGCTGGGACGCGTATTTCCCGGAGCCGGCGCGCGTGCTGGGTCTGAAGGGCGCGGAGGTGATCCTGATTCCGACGGTCGGCGACCCGGGCTTCCGCCACATCAGCCGCGCCAAGGAAAACGGCGTGTACGTGGTGGGCTGCGGCGTGAAGAACGAGACGAAGCACGGCGTGATGCCCTGCCGCGTCATCAGCCCCTCCGGCAAAATCCTGGCCCAGACGGAGGAATACGGCGCCGCGGCCGTCGCGGAAATCGACCTGAGCGACCACGACAAGGTGTTCTGGCTGTCCGTGCCGGATGCGCCCTCCACGCCGGAGAATATCTACCGCAGCGAGCGCCGTCCGGAGCTTTACGGGCTGCTGACTCGCTTCTGACCCGAACAACGATCCTTTCGAGAAGGCCCGGCGTTTTGCGGGGCCTTTTGCGCGAGCGACCTGGCGCGGGCGGAAATGCTTTTACCTGTTCCGCGCGGCGGATTCGGCAGTATGAGGAAGGCAGGCGGGAGCAGCCTGCAGCTCGGCTCTGTGCGCTAGCATCCAGGCAATCAGATGGGGTTGTATGTGCGGATAGGTCCAGTTGGCCGGGAAGCGGTCGAAGAGCCGAACCTCCTCGATTTCAAAGCGAAGTTCCTCCTCGCAATTGAAAATCTCGGCAAGAAAGAGCATGCCGAAGGTTCTCTGCGCGCCGTCGTCCACGGAATAGACAACGGCAGGGTATAGCTCATATTCTGTTGCGCCGGTTTCCTCGTATAGCTCGCGCCGCGCGGTCTGCAAAATGGTTTCGCCCGGCTCGCGATGACCGCCAGGCAGCTCCCAGGTATCCCGCGCTTTGTGGCGGCAGAGCAGCCAGCGTCCATCCATACACGCGAAAACCACGGCGAATTTGAGCAGAGAGTCATCTGCCTGATCGTAAAAACATACGCGTTCCATAAATACCTCGAAAAGGGAAAAATAGTTCGGAAACTTCGTGAAACTCATGCCCAGCGGCGCTCGACGAACCAGCGCCCCAGCTCGACGCCCGCCAGAACCGGGCTGCGCTCGAAGAAGAGGTAGCTTTCGCGGCCACACACGCGGATGGTGTAGCGGTCGCCCTGACCGCCCGCGCGAAGCGACGCAGCCGAGCGCACGTCCAGCACCTGGTCGATGCGGTACTTGCGTCCATCCTCCCAGAGCAGGGCGAGCGGACGCAGCCGCCCGTTCGTGTCGAACGAGGCCAATACGTTGACGTAAACCTTGACGGATTGCGGATTCATAGACGAACCTCCCAGACGTGAAATGTGCGCATCCTCGCGCGGCATCCTTCGTGGGCGGAAAAGTCTTCCTGTCATTTTTTCCTATGCGGGCGCGGTGAAAAGTAGAACGGGCGGCGTGAATTGCCGTCACTGGAACGAGGGCGAGAGGGCGGGCAAGCGCGTTTCGGCCGCCTTTTGCTGAAAAGAGTATATTTCACCTTCCGGGGCGTTATCGCCCCGGAACTTTGGTATCTGACGCTTCTTAAAACTGGCCGCCGCGCCCCAGGTGCTGCAGGAAGGTACTCTTGGCGTTGAGCGGCAGGGGCAGGTGATAGCCGCGGCGGTTCATGAGGCGAAACTTGAAATCCAGCAGCTCGGGCGGCACGTGCAGCGTGCGGGCGGCGTGAAAGAAGGAAGGATCGTCATTTAGCTGCTCCATGACCTGCTCGTCGGACAAAAGCAGCTCGGCGGCGAAAAGATTCGCTTCGTATTCGCAGACAGACGCTTCATCAAAGAGCGAAAAGTCATGGAATCCAGCCTCCGCGGAGAGGCGGCTGTGCAGCACGGCGTGGCCGAGCTCATGCGCCAGCACGATGCGCTGGAGCAGCCTGGCAAGATCCGCGTTGAGCATAATCAGGCGCACGCGGCACTTGCACAGGAAAAAGCCCTTGCAGGCGTTTTCCTCGCGGCCCATGCTCTGGCGCAGCACCAGCACGTTCATGGCGCGGCACAGGCGTTCGGGGTCCGTTTCGCCATAGCGTTCAGTCAGCTGCCGGACCTGCCTGGCGATATAGTCGCTGGTCATTGTTCATCCTCGGGGGCGGGCTGCTGCGCGTCGTCCTCTTCACCGTCTTCGGAAGCCCCGTAGCGGGCGCGCGCCTCGTTTTTGCAGGTGATGTAGGCGGTCATCAGCGCGTCGAAAAAGGCGTCCTTGGCCTCTTGATCCACGCTGCCGCCGGCAAAGAAAGCGGCGTTGCGCTCCATCAGCTCGTTCATTTCCTGCTCGCCGCGCCGGCCGAACAGCGCGCGCGCGGTCGTCAGGCGTTCCTCGCGCAGGCGACCGGCCTGCGGATCGTCCACCGCGTCGTTCGTCAGGTACTCCATCGTTACATGAAGCTCCTCGGCCATTTTCCGCAGGGTTTTCCTGCGCGGTACGGCGCGTCCGCACTCGTAATTGGTCATGGAGCGCTGCGTCACGCCCACGCGCTCGGCCAGCTGACTCTGGCTCAGGCGCACACGCTTGCGGGATTGCCGAAGTTTTTCTGAAAAACGTTCCATAGAAGAACCTCCACGAAAGTAAGAAGAAAGGCTTCTTAAATAGCTGCCTTTTCTGGAAGACAGCTCAATTATACTTCCTAAAACGGCGCGTGTCAAGGGGCTGAAACGTCGTTTTAGGAAGTTTCAGAAAACTTTTTTCTTATTTCGAGGCAGCGCCGTCGTCCGGCACGCCTTTTCCATAGCGCATCTGATATTCTGACGGGGACATGCCCACGTGCAGCCGGAAGCGGCGGTCGAAGTAGGCTGTGCTGTTGAAGCCGGTGCGCAGGGCGATCTGCGAGACATTCAGCTCGCCCTCGCACAGCATGCGGCAGGCGTTTTCAAGGCGCGCGGCGAGCAGGTATTCGCCCGGCGTTCGGCCGGTTTCCTGCTTGCAGAGGCGGCACAGGTAGGCCTGGCTCAGGCCGCAGACGCGGGAAAGCTGGGCGAGGGTCAGCTCCTCGGCATAGTGCGCCTGAATGTGGCGAAGGGCCTCGGCGAGCTGCGGATGAGAGGTGATGGGGGAGGCGTCCTCAGCGGCGCGCAGCTGCCTGGCCATGGTCAGCAGCACGCACTTGATCTGCATGTGCCGTATGGCGCGGTCGAGCGGGTCGTCCGGGGAGGCATCGGTCATGCGGGCCTGCTCCAGGCGGCGGGAGAGCTCCTCGGTGAGCGAAAACACGCGCGGCCGGGCAAACGCGGCCTGAAGATCCACGCTGAACTCCACGCGCAGTTGCTCCAGCACGCTGGGGCGGAACATCACGTGGTACATGACGTGGGGCGACAGGTCGAAGTAGCGCATCATGTGGGGTACGCCTGGGGGCAGCAGGTAGATGTTGCCGCCCTCCATGTGCAGAATTTCGTTTTGAAGGTAACACCAGCCCGCCCCGCTGACCAGTACGGCCAGCTCGTATTCGTCGTCGTGCTGATGCAGCTCGGTCATCCCACCCTGCGAGAGCGTGCGGGAAAACTGCAGCGAGGAGGCAGCTCGTTCCGCAGGCACAAAGGGGGATTCTTTCTTTCGCATATCGTTTCCTCCGGGCATTTTATGCAGTTATCGTACAATATCGCGCGCGCAATGTCAAGGGTGATTCATATCCCGCATGTCGGGAAAAGAATTTGCGATATGCACCATTTTTTACCTGGAAGGGGTTTGAAAAGCGTCTAAATATATGATATAATGCAAAATAGATGATTGATTCTGACTGATTGCTCAGGTGGAGAAACGAAGGAGACGATTCCAGATGTTTGGCGCGATTATCGGCGATATCGTCGGATCACGATACGAGGGCAGCGGCATGAGGAGCAAGCGTTTTGCGATGTTTGCGCCGGAATGCCACTTTACAGACGATACCGTGATGACGGTTGCCGTGGCGCGCGCTTTACTGGAATGCGACTGGCACGAGGAGGAAGTTTATAAGGAAATACTGGTGCGCCAGATGCGCTGGCTGGGACGCGAGTATCCGAACGCGGGCTACGGGGAACAGTTCAAACAGTGGCTCTTCAGCGAGAATCCTCAGCCCTACGGCAGCTTTGGCAACGGCGCGGCGATGCGCGTGTCCCCATGCGGCCTGCTGGCCCATTCGCTGGACGAGGCGCTGACGCTGGCCAAGCTCACGGCCGAGGTGACGCACGACCATCCCGAGGGCATTCGCGGGGCGCAGGCCGTGGCGTCCGCCGTCTACCTGGCCCGCACGGGCGTGAAGCGGGAGGTTATCCGTTGCTACTGCCGCTGCTTTTATCCGCTGGAGCAGACGCTCTCCGAGATACGATCCGGCTATGTCTGCGACCAGACCTGTCAGGGCAGCGTGCCGCAGGCGCTGACCGCCGCGCTTGAATCCGCTAATTATGAGGACGCGATTCGCAGCGCCGTTTCCCTGGGCGGCGACAGCGATACCCTGGCCGCCATCGCGGGCAGCGTCGCCTGGTCGTACTACCGCTTCGGCAAGTCGGCCCTTCCGCGGGAGATGGCCCGGGCCCGCCAGCGCGCGGAGAACTATCTGCCCGCCAGTTTTCTGGAAACCATCGGCACGTTCGAGGATCTGTGCGCGGAGCACGGCAGCATGCCCTGCCGCGTGCGGTGACACTCTGACGCTTTAAAAGAAGAAAGCCCCCGCAGGGGCGTTTTTTAATTTATGCCGCGTGGCGCTCGGAGCAGATGTCGTCGACCGACTTGGCCTCCTTGTGGATGATGGGCTGCCAGGAGACCTTTTTGTAGAGCGCAACAAAGGCGATGGGCACGTAGGTCAGCATGAACAGCGGGAAGGTGAACAGGTACAGGATTTTCTTCCTCGTGGTGGTGTAGATCTGCTTCCACTCGGTGATGGTGGTGATCAGCCCCACGATAAAGGCGGTCAGGTAGGTGCTCAGCAGGTAGTCGCCCAGGATGAGCAGCGCCGTTTCGGCGAGCTTCATGTTTTTCGTCGCCAGGCCCACGGCGCAGGCGATCAGGTTCATGAACAGGCCGGAGAGGGTGAGCAGCATGGCGGGCATGGTGGTCATGGTCATGTCGTAGGCGGAGAAGCACCCGCGCAGGGTGCTCTTGACCAGCCGCCTGCCGTAGCTGCGAAATACCTGCAGAAAGCCCTTCGCCCAGCGCAGGCGCTGCCGGAAGGACTGACGGAAGTCGGTGGGCTGCTCGTCGTAGAGTATGGCGGTGGGGCAGTAGCCGATCTTTTCGCCCTCCAGCACGTTGTACACGGTGAACTCGATGTCCTCAGTCAGCAGGTAAAACCGCCAGCCGCCGCTCTTTTCGATGATTTCCCGGCTGAACAGGAAGCCTGTGCCCGACACCGCGCAGCTCACGCCCATGGCCATGCGCGCATTGTTCAGGTACTTCGCCTCGCGCAGGAACCACAGCGAATACCCGGCGGAGATCCAGTTGTCGCCGTAGTTTTTCGAGTTGCGGTAGCTGGTGATCACGCGATAGCCGTCGGAGAAGGTCTTGTTCATTTCCTCGAGGTAGTGACAGTCCAGCACGTTGTCCGCGTCCAGCACCAGGAAGGCGTCGAACGGCTTGTCCGGATAGTCCTCCTCGATGTGGCGCATCAGCTCGTCCAGCGCATAGCCCTTGCCGATCAGCTGGTCGTTTTCGCGCTCGTAGACCACCGCGCCGGCCTCGCGGGCAATGCGCGCGGTCTCGTCGGTGCAGTTGTCGGCAATGACGAAGGTCGTGATCAGGCGCTGGTCGTAGGTCTGCCTGCGAACGCTTTCGATCAGCTGGCCGATGACTGCCGCCTCGTTGCGGGCGGAAATCAGCACGGCGTAGCGATGGGGAACCGTCTTCTTGTGCTCGGGCAGCTTTTTGTGCCAGGAGATGGGAATGTAGATGAACTGGTACAGATAGCACACGAAGAACAGGAGCGCGATCATGAAATTGATCATGACGAGTGTGTTCATATCGGATGAGCTTCCTTTCAGGCGCGCGATGCGCGGCGTTCCTTTTTAGTGAGCGAGGGATGTACCCAGCTATCCCAGGTTCAATGTTAGACGGAAGAGTTTGCCAATCGGTTTCACTTCTCAAGATAGTTCGCACAAACTTAACTTATCAACCGGGAACCGGCCGGATTTTTTTGCGCGCCGGATTGACGCGCGCGCCGTTTCGGGCTATACTGAAGGAAACCACACGATGCGGCGGAGGAACAGAGCATGAAATACGAAGAAATGTCCATTGGCGAGCTGCTCAGGCAGGATGGCTTTGAGTGCGCCTGCGGGAAAAAGCACTATGCGGGCGTGGAGCAGGTCTATATTGAGGAAAACGCCATCTTGCGCCTGCCGGAAATTTTGAAGAAGCTGGGCGTGAAAAAGCCCTTCCTGCTGTCCGACGAAAACACCTGGAAGGCGGCGGGGGAGAAGGTTGCCTCGGCGCTTTCCGGGGCGGGCTATGCCTTCTCCGGGTTTTCGTTTCAGGAGGCGCATGTCGAGCCGGACGAGCGGGCGGTCGGCCTGGCCGCGATGAAGTTTGACGATTCGTGCGACGCGGTGATCGGCATCGGCTCGGGCGTGATCAACGACGTGGGCAAGATTCTCGCGCACCTGTCCGGGCGGGAATACCTGATCGTGGCCACTGCGCCCTCGATGGACGGCTACGCCAGCGCCACCTCGTCGATGGCGCTCGAGGGACTCAAGGTCTCGGTGAACAGCCGCGCGCCCCGCGTGATCGTGGGCGACCTGTCAGTGCTGTGCCAGGCACCCATGCACATGATTCAGTCGGGCATCGGCGACATGCTGGCCAAGTACGTGAGCGTCTGCGAGTGGCGCATCGCGCACGTGCTGGTGGGCGAATACTACTGCGAGACGGTCGCCTCGATGGTGCGCCGGGCGCTCAAAAAGTGCGTGGACGCGGCCCCTGGCCTGCCCGCGCGCGACCCGCAGGCCATTGCGGCGGTGATGGAGGGCCTGGTGCTGGGCGGCATGGCAATGAAGTACGCCGGACTGTCCCGCCCCGCATCCGGCGTGGAGCACTATTTCTCTCACGTCTGGGACATGCGCACGCTGGCCTTCGGCACGCCGGGCGACCTGCACGGCATACAGTGCGCGATCGGCACGCTGCTGGCCCTGCGCGTGTATGAACAGGTGAAGGCGCTCAGGCCCGACCGCGAAAAGGCGCTCGCCCATGCGCGCGCGTTCGACCTGGAGGCGTGGAACGCGCAGCTGCGCGGCTTCATCGGCCCGGGCGCGGAGGCGATGATCCGCGGCGAACAGAAAGAGGGCAAGTACGACCTGAAAAAGCACGCCGCCCGCCTGGAAAAGATCATTGCCGACTGGCCCGAGCTGCTTCGGATCATGGACGAGGAGCTGCCCTCGTATGCGTCCGTCAAGGCACTGCTTCAGGGCCTGGGCGCGCCGACCGAGCCTGAGCAGATCGGCATCACGCCCGAAGAGGTGCGAAAGACCTTCCCCATGACCAAGGACATCCGCGACAAGTACGTGGTCAGCCGCCTTTTGTGGGACTTAGGCGAGCTGGACGAGGTGGCCGACCGCCTGTTCGGCGCGGAAAAGTGAGAAAACGCTATAGAATGTTCGACAGCGTGAGGCGTTCGTCCTGCAGAAGGTGGGCGAGCGCCTCGCCCAGCAGCGCCATCGAGCGGTAGAAGTCGTCCACGTCCTTGATGGTCAGGTTCGCGTCCGCCTCGATCATCAACTCGGAAATCTCGTGCAGCAGGTCGTGAAAGGCCAGCATCTCGAGATGAGGCTCCCGGGCCTTCCAGATCGCGGCCATCTCGGCGAGCTGCGAAAACGCGCCCTGCGTGTCGCCCGCCTCGAGTGTTTCCAGCACGCCCAGCCTTCGCACGTCCATCTCCTCAACCGTGCTTCGAATCAGCGCCGTGGAGGACAAACACAGTCCGATACTCACCGCCGCCACGACGATCAGCGCAATCCAGCTGCTCTTCATTACCACTTCACCTCGCCCGGCGCAATCGCCTGAAACTGCCGCAGGTTGCCCTGCCTGTCCTGTATCGAGAGCCGCCCCTGCGTGTCCAGCACGCACAGAAACACGCCCTCGGGGGCCAGGCCGCGCCCCGTCAGCTGCGCGCGGAGCCACTTTTTGTCCAGCTGTGCGCTTTGCAGGTTATTGTCCTGCACCCGCCCGTCCATAATCAGGATCATCGGCATGCCCTCGTAGCCTGGGTCGATGCCCATTTCACCGGTCTGCGGCGGGCGCCTGTCCGAAAAGGGAAAGGCGGAAATTGTGCCGTTGGCCTCCATGATCGCGGTGCAGACCTCGCCCGGGTCGAGTATGCCGCAGGCGCGGATGCCCTCCAGCAGGTCGGAGAGCGTCAGGTTGAGTTTTTTCAGCTCGTCCTGCTGAATCACGCCCTTGGAGACGATCAGCGAGGGCTTGCCGCTGAGCAGGGCGCGCATCCGGTCGCTGCGCATGCAGGCCAGCGTGATCAGCGTGTGCACGATGAACAGTGCCGCCACAGGCAAAAGGCCGGTCAGAAGCGGCGTGGAGACGTCGCTCATGGGCGTGGACACCAGGTTGGCGATCAGCATGACCATGACGAACTCATAGGGCTGGAACTGGCCGAGCTGCCGCTTGCCCATGGCGCGCATGGTCAGCATCAGAACCACATACAATAGGATGGCACGGATGAAAATGGTCAGCATGTTTTTCAGCCTCCTCTAATCCTCGATTATGCGCATTTTCATCAAATCTATTCGATGTATTCATCTCAGGGACTTGATATTTAGGGGAAAACTGGTTATACTGTACCTGTAAGCAGCCAAGGAAATTGACTGTATCGCCTGAAGATAGGGAGGTATCAGAGATGGCATTTTTTGATGATTTTTCGAAGCATATGGACAAGATAAAGAAGGGCGCGCAGAAGACTGCGGAGCTGGCCAGGATGCAGCACCAGGTCGCCGTCAAGCAGAGCGACTTTGAGAAGCTGTTCGGCGAGATCGGCAAGCTGTACTACAGCGAGCGCCAGCGCGGCGTGCAGCCCGACGCGACGATGGATGAACTGTGCGACAAGGTGGACGCACTCGCCGCCGAGATCAGCGGCCTGAAGAAGAAGATCGACGAGCTGCGCCAGGTCAACCGCTGCCCCGAATGCGGCGCGGAACAGCCCTCCGCCAACGCCTTCTGCTCCGCCTGCGGCGCGAAGCTGCCCGAGAAGAAGAAGGAAGAGCCGGTCAAGGCGCCTGAAGAAACGCCCGCCGAGGAGGAAAGCCGCGACGTGTACATCAAGTGGCCGGACGGCAGCGTGAAGGAAGAGGAAAAGACCGAGGAAACGGCCGAGGAAGCCTCTGAAGAGGCGGCTGAGGCTGCACAGTCCGATTCCGCGGTCGAGCCCGAAGCGGCCGAGGAAACCGCCGAGGCGCCCAAAGAGGGAGCACACGAGGAAACTCACGAATAACTCGTAAGGAAATGAAAGGCGGCGGCTCGAAAGGGCCGCCGCTCAGTTTGTCAAAAAAGTTTTGACAAGCTGGTGGACAGGGAAGCGATTTTTTCTCTGGAAAATGGGATTTACAAAAATCGCCCCGTGTTCACGCTGTGCATTTGCACTGCCCGAATTGGCAACGCCGACCGTCAATCCACGGAGAATTCGGGAACTCGAATCTATGGTTACCGAATTCTCCGCCAGAACCGGCGGCAGCAAGTGGGTGCAGGCCCTGCCTGCCCAGAGAAATCAGCCGCTCCAATTATGGCGGCTGGTTTCGTGTTCTGTCCGGCGGCAGCAGGTGGCACTGCCGACCGGCCAGGCGGCTGAATGAATGCGCTTTTCAGGCGTTGAGCTGCTTTTTGAGCTGCTCCACGCGCAAAAGCTCGCACTCGGTTATCACGCGCTCGGGCGGGGCTTCGAGCAGGGAAGGGTTGTTGATGTACTTTTGCATGGCGGCGAAGGCCTTGGAATACACGCCGCCGGCGGCCACGCGCTCGTCGATCACCACGCCCAGGGGCAGCACGCGCTTGCTGCGGCAGGTTCCGTCCGCGTTGACGTGCACCTGCTGCTCGGTCTTGCCCATGGCGACGAACACGCTGGTGGTGCCGAAGTTGTAGATGTGGTGGTAGATGTAGCCCATGCCGATCGAGGCCATGTTGCTGATGAACAGGCTGGTGTGGAAGGGACTGGCGTCGTGTATGAGCTGGGGCATCATGTCGTGGTTATCCAGGAAGCGCACCAGCGCGACCACGAAGTTGGGCAGCATGGGCACGCCCAGCAGCGTGCGGGCCACCTTGTCGGTCAGGTTGGTATCCTGCGGCTTGCGCGCCTGCTCAATGGCCTCCTCGACCCGCTCGGTGACGTCGTAGATGGTATCATCGGGGTTGAACAGGATCTTGCACAGCGACTCCTCGATCTCGTCGCCCACGCCCTTTTTCAGGGTGACGAAGGAGACGCAGATGTGGTTGCGGGAGTAGAGCCGCTTGTTGATGATGAAGCGGTTGATTTCGGGGTTCTCGCAGACCGTGCGCACGTAGGCGGCCAGTATCAGCGTCATGTAGGTGACGTTGCAGCCCTCCCTGCGCTTGTCGCGGATGTAGCGCGTCATGCCCTCGAAGTCCAGGTTCAGCCGGGTAAACACCTGCGCGTCGTCGCGGTGCGGCATGATGTAGGGGGTGAACTGAACGATGGGGTCGATATTGCGCAGGCGGCGGCCGTCGTGGCGTTTTCCGAACATGTGCATCATTCCCTTGCAGCAAGTTTCAATATGATTTATTAAAACACAGATCGCGCAATTCGTCAAGTGCTTGTGTCGGAAAAGATGCTCCAATATGGCAAAAATAAGGCATACTTCATGAAGCTCTCATGAGGTATGCCTCGTTCTCTAATCTGACGCCGCTTACTTCAGGAACAGCTCGATGACCGGCACGGGCGTGTTGGGCTTGACGGCGGGCAGGCGGATGACCAGCAGATCGCTTTCCTCGGGCAGCGCGTCGCCGAAGTGGTTCATTTTGCCCTCGTCAAAGAGCAGCTCGCTGCCGTCGTGCAGGAACTGAGCGTAGTCCACCTTGCCGGCCAGGCCGGGCAGCAGCAGGTGCGCGAAGGGGTAGGCGAACAGGTGCACGTACAGGCGCTTGCCGTCCTCGCTCTGGGTCAGGCGGCAGTCGGCGGGGGCCTTGAACTCGGGCTCGGCCATGGTGCAGCCGTAGATGGAGCGGGAGTTGTACTTCATCCAGTCGGCGTAGACCTTGAGCGCATCCTGTGCGCGCTGGTCGAAGTAGCCGCGGGAGGTGGGGCCGACGTTCATCAGCAGGTTGCCGCCGAAGGCCACGGTGTTGACCAGCATGCGGATGAGCATCTCGGGGCTCTTCCAGGTCTGCTCGTCGCGGTAGTAGCCCCAGGAGCCGGAGAAGGTCTGGCAGGCCTCCCAGGTGACCAGCTCGCCGGTCTGCTCGTGGCGCACCCAGGCCATGGGCTGCCACTGCTCGGGCGTCCACAGATCCTGCTCGATCTCGGTGCGGTTGTCGATGATGATGCCGGGCTGAAGCCTGCGGGCGGTGGCGATCAGCTCCTCGGCCTCCCAGTCGTCCTTGCCCTTGCCCTTCATCCATTCCTTGCCGGCCTCAGGCTTGCTTCCGCTGTAGGAAAAGTCGAACCACAGGATATCGATCTTGCCGTAGTTGGTCAGCAGCTCGGTGACCTGATTGCGCATGTACTCGGCGTATTTGCGCATGTCGCGGCCCTCGCTCTGCTGCTGCGCGTCCGGATCGTTGCGGCGCGGGTGCAGCATGTCGATGGGGAAATCCGGGTGGTGCCAGTCGATCAGGGAATAGTAGAAGCCAATGCGCAGACCCTCGGCGCGGAAGGCGTCCACGTACTCGCGCACCAGGTCGCGCCCGGCGGGGGTGTTGGTGCACTTGTAGTCGGTGTACTGGGAGTCGAACATGCAGAAGCCCTCGTGGTGCTTGGTGGTCAGCACGACGTACTTCATGCCGGCCGCCTTCGCCTGGCGCGCCCACTCCTTCGGGTCGTACAGGTCGGGGTTGAAGTACTTGAAGTACTTGTCGTACTTTTCCTCGGGAATGCACTCGTGGTGCTTGACCCACTCGTGGCGGGCGGGCATGGAATACAGGCCCCAGTGGATGAACATGCCGAAGCGGTCGTGGCGGAACCAGGCGGTGTCGCCGGGGGTCTTGCGGGTTACATAGCTGGACATGGCGTTTTCCTCCCTGTTTTATGAATTGGTGAAAATATGGATTTACGAATTCCCGGTTGCTTTTTCTGACAAAAAGAGTATAATCAATTTCGGAACACAATGCAATGAACGAACGCGGAAAAAATATGGAGAAACCGGCATGTATGACGTATGGAAGAACCAGGCGGCCTCCCGGATGTTCAACAATCTGCGCCTGGAAATCATCGAAAGCGGCTACGCGAAGCTGGACAGCGTGTGGTGCTATCACGGGGTCTGCTCGCCCTTTTCAAGGCTGTACATCGTGCACGCGGGCGACGGCATTGTCCACGCGGCGAACGGTCAGACGGCGCGCCTGCTGCCGGGCAGGGCGTATCTGCTGCCGGCCGGGCTGCCCATCGACCACTGGTGCGATACCTACCTGGAAAAGCTGTTTTTCCACCTGAAGCTGACGATGACCGACGGCTGCGACCTGTTCGAGCGGCACGGAAAAATCCTCGAAATGCCGATTGAGCTGACGGAAATCGACCGCCTGAGCGCGCTGTATCACAGCAGCCGGCCGGAGAGCCTGGCCACGCTCCAGGCGGAGGTCTACGCCATGCTCGTGCGCATGATCGACTGCGCGGGCATTGCCGGCCTGGCGGCCAAGAGCTATTCGCCCGCAATCGCGCGCCTTTTTCCGCTGATCCAGTGCGACCTGTCCTCTAAGATGACCGTGAGGTCGCTGGCGCAGGCGCTCAACATGTCCGAAAGCACGCTGACCAAGCGCTTCCGGGCCGAGGTGGGCGTGCCGCTGGGCGGATACATCGACGACATGCTGCTGCAGCGCGCCCGGCAGCTGCTCCTGGGCACCGATCTGACCATCGGCCAGATTGCTGAGCAGCTGTGCTTCTGTGACCAGTTCTATTTTTCAAGGTACTTTCGCCAGCGCCAGGGTCTGACCCCCAGCGAGTACCGCCGCGCGCAGAAGCACCTGACATAACAAAAGACCGCCGCCCCCTGCGGGACGACGGCCTCAGACTGTCAAAAACCCCCGGAGAGCTCGAGAGGGCCGCAGCCCTCTCGAACTTCCAATCGTGCCCAGCGGCGTGTACGGTGGGCGCGGGACGATTTTTGCGCCGGAAAATCCCATTTTCCAGAGCAAAAATCGTTTCCTTGCAGTTTTTGCGCCCGGAAATCTTTCGGATTTCAGCAAAAACTGGTGAGGGTGGCAGTGGCGGGGGAGCCTGCTTCCCCGTCCACCAGCTTGTCAAAACCTTTTTTTGACAAGCTGAGGCCGCCGCCCCCTGCGGGACGACGGCCTTTTCATACCTTGCGGGAGATCAGTTCTGCGGGGTGACGTCGCGCAGCAGATTGACCGCCTTGTGGATGGCCTGCATGCGCGCGTCGGTGCTGGCGATGACGTCGGCGCAGTTCTTGAGCTCGTCGACGATGAAGCCGGGAATCTCGCTCTGCGCCTTGTAGTGCAGGCTGTGCTCAAGGCTGGCCCAGAAGTCCATGGCGACGGTGCGGATCTGTACCTCGACCGGGATGAACACCTTGCCGCTCGTGAGGTAGACCGGCACCTCCATCACCAGGTGCAGGCTGCGGTAGCCGTTGGCCTTGGGATTTCTGATGTAGTCCTTTTCCTCGATCAGCTGGATGTCGTCCTGCTTTTTGAGCAGGCTGGCCAGCAGGTAGATGTCGTCCACGTAGCAGCAGATGATGCGTACGCCCGCGATGTCGCGCAGGCTCTTTTTTGCGTTGTTGAAGGAGATCGGAATGTTCCGCTCGCGCAGCTTGCGGATGATCGACTGGGGCGACTTGACGCGCGAGCACATCGAGTGAATGGGGCTGGGCAGGCGCTTGGCGATGAATTCGTTGCCCAGCGTGTCCAGGCGCACGTTCATGATCTGTATGGCCGCCTGGTAGATGTTGCGCACCTGCGCGTACTCGGCAAACAGGTCCTTGATACCCGTTTCGAGCGCGGAAGCCTCGGCCGGGTCGCGGGAAAATGAGGGATTATTCAAAGAGGACTGCATCTCGCACACCTCCATAATTTTCTCCGTCTCTATTATATAATACTCCGCATGAATTGACAAGTCCCTTTCGAAAAGGTATAATTGTGCGGTAAAAGAAAAAGGGGGAGGATTGAATCTCATGGAATATATCGAGCGCTCGGAGCGCGTCCCGGTTCGGGAGGCGTATGACGTGATCGTGGCGGGCGGCGGCGTGGCGGGCGCCGCGGCGGCGCTGGCGGCTGCGCGCGCAGGCAAAAGGACGCTGCTGATCGAAAAGGCGACGGCGCTGGGCGGCCTGGCGACGATCGGCCTGATCAACTTCTTCGTGCCCATGTGCAACGGCCGCGGCCGGCAGATCATCTTCGGCATGGCAGAGGAGTTCCTGCAGCTGGCGAGGAAGCACGGCTACGACGACCTGCCCGAGGTCTGGAAAAACGGCGAGCCGAAAGAACCGACCAATGTGCGCAAGTGCATGCGCTACTCGCACACGATCTTCGCGCTGGAGCTGACCCGGCTTCTGGTCGAGGCAGGCGTGACGCTGCTGTTTGACTCGGTCGTGTCCGAGCCGGTGATGCGGGGGAAGCACTGCGCGGGCCTGATCGTCGAGAACAAGAGCGGGCGCGCGTTTTATCCGGCGGGCGTGGTGATCGACACGACCGGCGACGCGGACGTGCTGCATCGCGCCGGGGTTCCGTGCGTGCAGGGCGGCAATTTCCACACGTATATCGCCCACGGCATGACGCTCGAATCCTGCAAAAAGGCGGTCGAGGCGGGGGACATTCGCCGGGCGTATCATTCCTTTACCGGCGGCTGCGCTTCGCTCTACGGCGCGAATCATCCGAACGGTATGCCGCTTTATACCGGCACGACCGGCGAAAACGTGACGAAATACCTGGTGGACAACCAGCTCGAGCTGCTGGGCAAACTGGACGAGGCGGATCGCTTCGCGCGCGACGTGGTGATGCTGCCGGGCATGTGCCAGTTCCGCACCACGCGCCATATCGACGGCGACTACACGCTGAAGGTGTCCGACCAGTATCGCCACTTCGCCGACTCGATCTCCGCGATCAACGACTTCGACCAGCGCGACTTCCTCTATGAGGTACCTTACCGCACGCTGATCCGCACCGGCTATGACAACCTCATCACCGCCGGGCGCACCGCCTCGGGCGAGGGGTATGCCTGGGATGTGCTGCGGGTGATTCCGCCGGCCATCGTGACCGGCCAGGCAGCGGGGCTTGCGGCGGCGCAGGCGCTCGACACCGGCCGCGGGATCGACGAAATCGACGTGGGCGCGCTGCAGAAGACGCTTGCGGCGCAGCGCGTGATGATCCACTTCGACGACGCGTGGGTTCCGGAAAAGGCCGCGGACGACGCGCACTGCGACGTGGGACATATCTGAAAAAACGGGAGTGACTTGCTTGGAAGGCTTTGACATCATCGTCGTGGGGGCGGGACACGCCGGCTGTGAGGCGGCGCTCGCCTGCGCGCGGATGGGACAGCGCACGCTGCTGCTGACGCTCAACCTGGACTCGGTCGCCATGATGCCCTGCAACCCGGCCATCGGCGGCACGGCGAAGGGGCATCTGGTGCGCGAGGTGGACGCGCTGGGCGGCGAAATGGGCCGCGCCATCGACGACACCTTTCTGCAGTCCCGCATGCTCAACACCGGCAAGGGGCCCGCGGTACACTCGCTGCGCGCCCAGGCCGACAAGGCCGCCTACAAGGCCCGCATGCGCCGCGCCGTGGAAAATGAGCCGAACCTGACCCTTCGCCAGGGCGAGGCCGCGCGCATACTGACCGAAAACGGCCGCGTGACCGGGATTGTGACCACGACCGACCGGACGATTGCGTGCCGAGCGGCCGTGCTGTGCTGCGGCGTGTACCTGAAGAGCCGCATCATCATCGGCGACTGCTCCTGGACGGGCGGCCCGCAGGGGCTGGTCTGCGCCGGCCCGCTCACCCGGTCGCTCGTCGACCTGGGCTTCGAGGTACGAAGGTTTAAGACCGGCACCCCCGCCCGCGTGGACGGCCGCACGGTCGACTTTTCGAAGATGGAGCCGCAGGAGGGCGACGAGCCGGTTGTGCCGTTCTCCTTCCTGACCGACGGGCAGCTCAAAAACACTGCCCGCTGCTACCTGACCTACACCACCACCGAGACGCATCGCATCATCCGCGAGAACCTGGACAGGGCGCCCATGTACAAAGGCTCGATCCACGGCACCGGCGCGCGCTACTGCCCCTCAATCGAGGACAAGGTGGTGCGCTTTGCCGACAAGGAGCGCCACCCGATCTTCCTGGAGCCGGAGGGCGCGGACACGGTCGAGTGGTACGTGCAGGGCATGTCCACCAGTATGCCGGAGGACATACAGCGCGAGATGTACCGCACGATTCCCGGCCTTGAGCACGCCGAGATCATGCGCCTGGCCTACGCGATCGAGTACGACTGTATCAATCCGCTGCAGCTGACCGGCGCGTTTGAGGCAAAGCAGGTGCGCGGCCTGTTCTGCGCCGGGCAGATCAACGGCACCTCCGGCTATGAAGAGGCCGCTGCGCAGGGCCTGTACGCCGGGATTAACGCGGCGCAGTACGTAAAGGGCGAGGCGCCCTTCCTGCTGACCCGCGCGGACTCGTACATCGGCGTGCTGGTGGACGACCTGACCACCAAGGGCACCGACGAGCCCTACCGCATGATGACCTCGCGCGCCGAGTACCGCCTGCTGCTGAGGCAGGACAACGCCGATTTGCGCCTGAGCGAGCGCGGCCGGGCAATCGGGCTGGCGAGCGAGGAGCGCGTGCGCCGGGCGCGGGAAAAGCGCCGGGCGAGTGCGGAGCTGACCGCCCGGCTGGAGGCGGCGTTTGTGCGCGCCGACGAGGCGGTTCAGGCCATGCTTGCCTCCTGCGGCGAGCCGCCCGCATCGGGCAGTCTGTCCCTGGCCGACCTGATTCGCAGGCCGGGCGTGGGGATGAGCGCGCTTGCGCCGTTCGCGCCCTTCCTGTGCGAATACGCGCCGGATGCGCGCGAGCAGGCGGAAATCGGCCTGAAGTACGAGGGGTACCTGGCCAGGCAGCGCAGCCAGATCGAGCGCTTTCAGAAGAGCGAGGAGCAGCTGCTGCCCGAGGACGCGGATTACATGGCGATGGATTCCCTGCGCATCGAGGCGCGGCAGAAGCTGACGAAGCAGAGGCCCTGCTCGCTCGGGCAGGCTGCGCGCATACCGGGCGTGTCGCCGGGCGACGTTTCGGTGCTCATGGTGTGGCTGGAAAAGCGCAGGCAGATCAGGAAACAGGAGGAACGACGGGATGCTCGAGAGGATTCGTGAAGGCGCGCTGAAGATGGGTATCGCCCTGCCGGAGGACGCGGCGGAGAAAATGCTGCGGTTTCATGAGCTGCTGATGCGCGCCAATGAGCAGTTCAACCTCACCCGCGTGCCGGACGACCCGAAGGAGGCCGCCGACCGGAACTTTCTGGACTCGCTGGCGCCGCTCGCGCAGAAGGGCCTTATGGACGGGTGCAAAACGCTGCTCGACCTGGGCTCGGGTGCGGGCTTTCCGGGCATTCCGCTGGCCATTGCGCTGCCGAACGTGCGCGTGACGCTGATGGACTCGCTGGGCAAGCGGGTGAACTTCTTAAGCGACGTGATCGCGGCGCTGGGCCTGAACGCTCAGGCGGTGCATTTTCGCGCCGAGGAAGCGGCGAAGAATCCCCAGTGGCGCGAGCAGTTTGATTGCGTGACCGCGCGCGCAGTGGCCGCGATGCCGACGCTTGCCGAGCTGGCGCTGCCGTTTGCGCGGGTGGGCGGCAGGCTGGTCGCCTACAAAGGCCCGGCGGCCGGGGAGGAGCTTCGTCAGGCGGAACGGGCGATCGACCTGCTGGGCGGCGGGAATGCGCGCATATTACAGGTGCGGATTCCGGAGCGCGAGGACTGGGACCACCGGCTGGTGCTGGTGGACAAGCAGCGCGCGACGCCCAGACGCTTCCCACGAAAGAGCGGCGAGGCCGGGCGCAATCCAATACTCTCAGAATAAGGAAGTGAACGGGCATTGCAGAGCATCCGCGTACTGGCGGGAAATGCCGGGTATGATATACTGATAGAAAACGGCCTGCTGGGCAGGCTGGGAGAGCGGCTGTGCGAGCGGCTGTCACCCGGCCGGGTGCTGCTGGTGGCCGCGGAAAAGGTGAACGACCTGTTCGGGCAGCGAGTGCGCCGGTCTCTCACGGCGATGGGTGTGGAGTACGGCGCGCTGGTCGTGCACGCGGACGTCTCTGGCGGCACGCTCAACGCCCTGAACGACGTGACCCGCGCCATGATGCAGATGAAGCTGGGCGAGGGCGACACGCTGCTGATACTGGGCGGGGCAATGCTGTGCGACCTGGGCGCGTTCGCGCTGAAAAACAGCCGCCGCCGCGCGCGCCTTGTGCAGGCGCCCACCACGCTGCTGGCCATGGCCGACTGGGCGGTGGACGGCAAGACCGCCGTCGAGCATCGAAGGGGCGCGAACATGCCGGGCAGCTTCTTCGCGCCCGATCTGATCCTGATTGACCCGCAGGCCGCCTTCACGCTGTCCGACCGGCAGTTTGAAAACGGCATGGGCGAGGTCATCAAGTGTGCCTGCGCGGCGGACGCCAGCATGTTCCGCATGCTCGAGTCGCTCTCGGGCCGGGCGGCGATCGAGGCGCGGATGGAAGAGGTGATCTGGACCAGCCTGAGCGTCAAGGCCTCGCTTTGCGGCGAGGAGCGCGCGAGAATGCGCCTGGGCCACAGCCTGGCCTACGCCATCGAAATGGCGCAGCACCACCGCCTGCTCATGCACGGCGAGGCGGTCGCGCTGGGCATGCTGGCCGTGAGCCGGTACTCGGAGTGCCTGGGCATCACCACCCGGGGCACGTCGCAGCGCATCGAGGACTGCCTGAACCGGTATCATCTGCCGCTGCGTACCAGCGTGGAAAAAGACGAGATGCTTAAGGCGCTCAGGTCGTTTAATGCGCCGCAGTGCGTGCTGCTCGAGCGCGTGGGCTGGAGCTCAGTGCGCTCGATGGAGCCGGGCTTTATGGAAAAGGCCTGGTTTGGAACGAAGGGAGGCGAAGAAGGGTGCTGAAACGGATGTGCGCGGGGCTGCTCGCGCTGGTCATGCTGCTTGTGGGCTGCGCCTTTGCGGAGGATACGTCGGCCAGCCTGCCGCCGACTGAGCCGGACGCGATTGCGGAGCTCGTCGAGGAGGCCATGGGCGTATACGCCTGGTTTACGATCTGGCCGCTGGGCGGTGACCTGGAGGAGCCGATGGAGGAGGGCGTGAGCGAGTTTTACCGCGTGCTGGACGACCGCTACGACACCCGCCTCAAGCTGGCCGAGTTCGCGCTGAACTACTTTTCTCTCGAGATCGTCACCGAGCTGTTTGACCGGGGACTGTATCAGGAAAGGGACGGCGTTTTGTACGTCTCCGACCGCTTTGACATCGCCGACGAGAACATCTCCTCGGTGTCCTACGAGGCGGCCGATCAGGGCGACGGCTGGATCGAGTACCGCGCGAACGTGACCTATCAGGCAGGCACTTCGGACGAGCACGTCCGCGCCTACGACTATCGCTACGAGCAGACCGATAACGGATGGGTCTTTACGCAGTTCGCCTTCTACTGGGAGGGTGAGCGGAGCAATCTGGACGGCTGAAGCCGCACAAAGGAGGACACGACATGCTTCTGACTGATTACCTGACCCAATCGGACGACCTGATGTGCCGCTGGAACAAGCAGCTGGGTGTGGATCACGCGGTGATTCGCCTGCCCGAGGATGGAAAGTTTGACCTGACCAGCGAGGCGCACTTTCGCGCCTACTACGATCATTTCCTGAGCTACGGCCTGACCCCGGCGGTGGTGGAGCCGCTGCCCGGCAGCATCTACGAGGACATCAAGTGCGGCACGGCGTGCGCGGACGAGGCCATGGACAAGGCCAAGGCGGTCGTTCGCAATATGGGCAGGCTGGGCATCGGCACGCTGTGCATGAACTTCATGGCGCACATCGGCTGGTACCGCACGACCGGCAGCTATCCCGAGCGCGGCGGCGCGCAGTGCACGGCCTTCGATATGAAGGACTTTGCGCCAAAGGACGACTTCGCTATCACGCAGGCGCAGCTGTGGCAGAATCTCGAGCGCTTCCTGCGCGAAATCGTGCCGGTGGCCGAGGAAAGCGGCGTGCGCCTGGCGCTGCATCCGGACGACCCGCCGGTTCCCGCGCTGGGCAGGGTGGAGCGCATCCTGACCAGCAAGGACGCGATCGACAGGGCGGTTCACCTGGTGGAGAGCGACATGCTGGGCGTGACGCTGTGCCAGGGCTGCTACAGCGCCATGGGCGAGGATGTGTGCGAGGTCATCCGCCACTTCGGCCGGCAGAACAAGATCTTCTTCGTGCACTTCCGCGACGTGCGCGGCAATCGCGAGTGCTTCCACGAGACCTTCCACGACAACGGCCAGACCGACATGGCCGAGGCCATTCATACCTACCGCGAGGTGGGCTTCAACGGCCCGGTGCGCGTCGATCACGTGCCCACGATGGCCGGCGAAAACGCCAACCTGCCCGGCTACGCCAACCTCGGTCGGCTCTACGCCATCGGCTATCTCAAGGGCCTTCTCGAGGCGGACGCGCGGGCGTAGGGGAGAACGTTCGAGAGGCGGCTGGGGAGGCCACCTTTCTGAGAAAGGCGCCTCCCCAGACCCCACCCGGAAAGCGCCTGCTGCCGCCGGACGATAAGCAATGTGGGTTGTTATTTCGCAAGGCAGCGAAGCTCCCTGGAATTTCAGGCTGCATGCAAGAGCAATAAAATGAGGAAACGAATGAACAGGAGGAAACGAACATGAAATACGTTGTCGGCGATTATACCCGCATGGGCGGCCCCGGCGTGGCGCTGATCGAACGCAAAGAGGATGATACCCTGACACTGCTTTCCGCGACACCCGGCCTTCAGGAGCCCACCTGGGCGCAGCCTGCCTCGAACGGGGAAGCGATTTACTCCCTGGGCAACAACGCGGTCGAGGGCGAAAACGGCGGCTGCGCGGCCTCCTATGAGCGCGTGGGCGACACGCTGAAGCTGGTGTCCCTGCGCTCCACGAACGGCCTGGCCCCCTGCCACATGACCGAGAGCCCGGACGGCAGGTTCCTGTACGTGGCCAACTACCTGGGCGGCAGCGTCGCGGTGTTCCCGATCGAGGGCAACGCGCTGGGCGCGCGCATTCAGCTGGCGCAGCACGAGGGTCACGGCCCGAACGAGAAGCGTCAGGAGTCCGCGCACGTGCACTTTACTGCCTTCAAGCCGGGCACACGGCAGCTGTTCGTGGTCGATCTGGGCATCGACGCGGTGATGATCTACGACCAGAATCCCGAGACCGGCCTGCTGACCCTGGCCGAGCGCGTAAACACGCCCGCGGGTCTCGGCCCGAGGCATCTGGTGTTCCACGGCGAGGACGCGATCTACCTGTGCTACGAGATGGGCGGCAAGGTCAGCCTGCTCAGGCGCGTGAATGACGCCTGGCGGATCGAGCAGACGCTTTCCACCCTGCCCGAGGGCTACGACGGCTTCAACGGCGTGGCCGCCATCCGCGAGTACAACGGCCAGATCGTCGTCTCCAACCGCGGCCACAACTCGCTGGCCTTCTTCAACATCCTGCCCGACCTGCGCCTGGAGCGCGCAGGCGTCTTCAGCGTGCCGGGCGACTTCCCGCGCGATTTCTGGATGAACGCGGACGGCACGATATTGGTCGCCAACCAGGAATCGGGCGACGTGCGCCTGCTCAGGCGAACCGAAGCCGGCCTTGAGACCATCGGCGAGCCGCTGTCCATTCCGGGCGCGGTGTCGGTCTTCCCGATCGCGGACTGAGGGAGGAAACGCTGCATAAGGAGTTCAGTCTCCCAATAAACAGCGTTTGAGTCCGGAGAACTGCACTTGTCCATACAGACTTCGTCATGCGGATCAAAGTGCTTTTCGGGAGAGCTCGAGAGGGGCTTTTCTCAGAAAAGCCGCCTCTCGAACGTTTCCCCGGTTACAAAACTGCCGCACCAGGCGATGCGGCAGTTGATTTCTATAGCTCGGCGGGGGAGCGGGCGAGCAGCTCGCGCTGCGCGTCGACCGCCTGGCCGTTTTCCGCAGGGGACAGCGCGCGGTACTGGCCGTTGCTGAGCAGCTCGCGGCCCTGTGTGTTGTCGCGCCACTGGAGCTTCAGCACGGCCATGGCCTGCGCGGCCAGCGCGGGATCCTCGACCGGGAACAGCAGCTCGATTCGCCGGTCGAAGTTGCGCGGCATCCAGTCGGCGCTGGACAGGTACACCAGGTGTTTCCCGTCGTTTTCGAAGCCGTAGATGCGGCTGTGCTCTAGGAACCGGCCAACCAGCGAGTGCACCTGAATGTTTTCGCTCAGGCCGGGCAGACCGGGCCTCAGGCAGCAGATGCCCCGCACCATCAGCCGAATCCGCACGCCCGCCATCGACGCGCGGTAGAGAGATGCGATGATTTCGGTGTCCACGAGCGAGTTCATCTTGGCGAAAATGTCGGCTTTTTTGCCTGCGCGGGCGTTCGCGGCCTCCTGATCGATCTTTTCAAGGAAGAAGCGGCGCAGGTCGTGGGGCGCGCAGACCAGCTTCTGAAGCGGCGGCAGGCCGGTGTAGCCTGACAGGCGGTTGAAAAAGGCCGAGGCGTCATCCCCGAAGGCAGGGCGCGCAGTAAACAGACTGTGATCGGTATAGGCCGCGCCGGTCGCCTCGTTGTAGTTGCCGGTGCCCAGGTGCACGTACCTGCGCAGCGCGTCACCCTCGCGGCGCACCACCAGCGTGATCTTGGAGTGCGTCTTCAGGCCGACCACGCCGTAGAGCACCTGCGCCCCCGCGCGCTCAAGCCTGCGCCCCCAGTGCATGTTGTTGGCCTCGTCGAAGCGCGCCTTGACCTCGAGCAGCACTGTGACCTGCTTGCCCGCCTCGGCCGCCTCGACCAGCGCGGACATGATCGGCGACTGGCTGCCCACGCGGTAGAGCGTCTGCTTGATGGCCAGCACCTGCGGGTCGCGCGCGGCCTCCTGAATGAAGCGCACGACCGCGGAAAAGTCGTCGTAGGGGTGATAGAGCAGCAGATCGCCCTTGCGGATGCGGTCGAACATCGTCTCGCTCTCGCCCAGGCTCAGTCTGCGCGGCGTGAACGGGGGATACCGGAGCGATTCGAAGCCGTCCAGCGCGTAGACCGCGCGAAGCAGCCCCGCCAGGTCGATCGGCCCGTGAATCAGGTAGGTTTCGCCCTCCTGCAGCTTCAGCTCCTTTTCCAGCCGGCTCAGCAGCTGCGCGTCGGCCCGGCGGTCGATTTCCAGGCGCACCGCGCTGCCCAGGCGGCGCTTTTTGAGCGACTTTTCCACCTCGCTGAGCAGGCTTTCGGCCTCGTCGTCGCTGAAGCTCAGGTCAGAATTGCGGGTGATGCGGTAGGCGGCCTGGCACAGGATTCTGCGGCCGTAGAACAGGCGCTGAAGGCTGCGCGAGATCACCTGCTCGATGGGCATGAGCAGCACGCGCTGCGCGTCCGGAACCTGCACCAGGCGGGGAAGGCTCGCGGGCACCAGCACGTTCGAGAACAGCGCCTCGCCGTTTTCCTCCTCGATCAGCAGACCCAGGTTGATCCGGGCGTTCTGCAGCAGGGGAAAGGGGCGGGTCGCGTCCACCGTCACCGGGGTCAGTACCGGGTAGACCTGTTCCTCAAAGTAGCGGTCGAGCCATTCCTTCTGCGCCTCGGTCAGGCGGCTTTCCTCGGCGAAGCAGATGCCCTGTGCGTCCAGCTCGGGCAGCAGCGCGCGCAGAAACAGGTCGTACATGTCCGCGCACATGCGGTGCGTGCGGCTGCCGATCATCATCAGCAGCTGCTCGGCAGTCAGGCCGGAGGCGTCTCCGTCGGGGAGCGCCGCACCGGTCTGCCCCCACAGCGCGGGCACGCGGATCATGAAAAATTCGTCCAGGTTGGACGCAGTAATTGAGAGGAATTTCACGCGCTCGAGCAGCGGATTGCGGGTGGACTGCGCCTCCTCCAGCACGCGGTGATTGAACTCCAGCCAGCTCAGCTCGCGGTTAATGACGTGCGCGGGCAGCAGATCCCTGGCAGATTCCATTTGAACCAAACCGATCAACTCCTTGGGGGCATTTTATGGTGCAATCATACCATTTTTTCAGGAAACTTGCAAGTGGAAAGCGGCTGCCGAGCGAAAAAGGAGCGAATATCAATGCGAAAATATGATGCGATCGTGCTGCTGGGCCTGAAGCTGCGCGCGGGCGGAGAGCCGGAGCAGGAACTGGTTTTGCGCGCGAAACGGGCGGCCGAGTGCTATTTCGAGGGGATTGCGCCGCGTATACTCGCCTGCGGGGGAGACACGGGCGAGGGGATTTCCGAGGCGGCGGTGATGAGGCGGCTGCTGCTGGAGGCGGGCGTGCCCGAGGCGGCGATTACCTGCGAGGATCGCTCGCGCATCACCTATGAGAACCTGCGAAACGCCCTATACCTGCTCAAAAAAGACCGACGTCGGGTTTTTCTCGTCACTTCGGACTACCATCTGCCCAGGGCGCGCCTCATGGCCCGCCGGGAGGGAGCGCGGCAGGTTTCAGGCAGCTCGATCAAAACGCCCGGCGGCAGGAAGAAGAGGCAGCAAATCCGCATCGAGTGCCTGGCGGCGATCGACTACCTGATCGGCTGGGGGCGGCGTGACGAGACGCGGCCCGCCTGGGCGGAAAAGCTCAAGCGATTTCTGCTGCGCAAAAACGGCCGGTGAGCGCGCAGGCAGAAACAGGGAGGAAAACCAGACAAAATTCATGATCCGGACGGCAGGAAAAAAGCGTTTCGCGGCGAAAAGTATCATATCGGATCAGAACCTGTCGAACAGGAACGGTAAAGCGGGAGGAAGACGAAAAAATGGGAAGGATACCTGACGCGTGGTTTGACGAGCTGAGAAGCCGCGTCAACATCGTGGACGTGGTATCCGACTATGTTGTCCTGAAGCAGAAGGGCCGCAGGTTCTGGGGCCTGTGTCCGTTCCACGGCGAAAAGACCGCCTCCTTCAGCGTGGACAGCGAAACGCAGTCCTTTTACTGCTTCGGCTGCCACAAGGGCGGAAGCGTCATCACGTTCGTGATGGAGATCGAGCGGATGGAGTTCCTGGACGCGGTGAACCTGCTCTCCGAGCGGGCGCATCTGCCCCTGCCCGAGCGCACGCAGGAGCCGGACGCCGATCAGTCCCGGGCGCTGCGCGAGCGGCTGTACGCGGCCAATGTCGAGGCGGCCCGGTACTATCACGCCATGCTCTGGAGGAGCGAGGGCGCGCAGGCGCTGGCCTACCTGCACGGCCGGGGACTGGACGATGTGGGCATCCGTCGGTTCGGCCTGGGCGCCGCGCCGGACGGCTGGGACCACCTGGTCAGGTACTTAAAGAGCCTGGGCTATCGCGAGGAGGAAATGAAAAAGGCCGGTCTCGCGGGCGAAAAGGACGGGCGGTACTACGACATGTTCAGGAACCGCGCCATCTTCCCGATCGTCAACGCGCAGGGCAAGGTACTGGGCTTCGGCGGGCGCATACTGGGCGACGGCAACCCCAAGTACCTGAACACCTCCGACACGCCCATCTTCAACAAGCGCCTGGGCCTGTACGCCATCAACATGGTCAAAAAGGAGCGCTCGCTCAAGCGGCTGATCCTGGTGGAGGGCTACATGGACGTGGTGTCGCTGCGCAACCACGGGGTTTCCGGCGTGGTCGCGACGCTGGGCACCGCCCTGACCGAGGAGCAGGCCCGCCTGATCAAGCGCTACGCCCCCGAGGTACACGTATGCTACGACGGCGACGGCGCGGGTCAGAAGGCCATACTGCGCGCGCTGGACATCTTCGAGGCGGCCGACATGCCCGCCCGGGTGATCGACATCCCGGACGACATGGATCCGGACGACTACGTGAAGAAGTTCGGCGCGGAGGGCTTCGAGGCGCTGGGCACGGTGCCCCCGGCCGAGTACCGGATGCGCCGCGCGGCGGACGGACTGAACCTGGAAAATCAGGAAGACCGGATGAAGTACGCCATCGCCTGCTGCAGCATCCTCAGGCGGCTCAAAAACCCGGTCGAGGTGGCGAGCTACCTGCCCAAATTGTCGGTGCAGACAGGCTTTTCACAGCAGGTGCTCTCCGAGCAGATCGGCACGCTGGCCGCTTCGGGCGCAGGCGACCCGTCCGGGGAGACTCGACCCCGCCTGGGAAGAAAGCGCCGCGAGGAGCTGCCTGAGCACGTCAAGGCCGAGATGACGCTGGTGTATCTGGCGGCAAACGGCCTGCTGGATGCGAACCTGATTCCGGAAAATACCTTCGAAACGCCGCTTTACGCCAGGATGTTTTCACTTCTCCGGGCGGGCGAGCGGCCGGACGCGCTTCTGAGTCGGCTGACCGAGGACGAACAGGCCGACGCGGCCGAAGCGCTGCAAACCGACCGGCGGCTGGACCGCGAACATGCCCCCGAGGCGGTGGAGGACTGCCTCAACCGCATCCGGCGGCACAAACTGAATGAAAAAATACGCGAAACCCGCGGCGCATACGAGCGCGAAAGCGACAATG
The DNA here is from genome assembly GCA_934647305.1 of uncultured Clostridia bacterium. Taxonomy (GTDB): domain Bacteria; phylum Bacillota; class Clostridia; order Christensenellales; family Aristaeellaceae; genus CAKUFI01. Next base: position 89,394 of record CAKUFI010000001.1, read on the forward strand.
CGCGCAAAACCGAGCTGCTCGTGCTGCTGCAGAAACTGACGAACGAGCTGAACCAGGCGAAGACGGGCCGGAAGGAGTGAGCCTCTTGGGAAAGAACAATAACAATAATACGCAGATAGATAATGAAGAAAAGATGGACCGAGTGCGCAGTCTGCTGGAGCTGGGCAAGAGCAAGGGCACGCTGACGTACAAGGAAATCGTGGATATGCTCTCCGATGTGCCGATTGAGCCGGATCAGTTCGACAAGATCCTCGAAACGCTCGAGAGCATCGGGGTCGAGGTGGTCAATGAGCTGCCCGTAGCCGACGCGGATCCGGTGATCGACGCGCCGGTCGAGGACGATCTCGACCTGTCCGTGCCGGAGGGCATCAGCATTGATGACCCGGTGCGCATGTACCTCAAGGAAATCGGCAAGGTGCCGCTGCTGGGCGCGGATGAGGAAATCGAAATCGCCAAGCGCATGGAGGAGGGCGACGAGGAGGCCAGGAAGAAGCTGGTCGAGTGCAACCTGCGCCTGGTGGTCTCCATCGCCAAGCGGTACGTGGGCCGCGGCATGCTGTTCCTCGACCTGATTCAGGAGGGAAATCTGGGCCTGATCAAGGCGGTCGAGAAGTTCGACTACCGCAAGGGCTACAAGTTCTCGACCTACGCCACCTGGTGGATTCGCCAGGCCATTACCCGCGCCATCGCCGACCAGGCGCGCACCATCCGTATCCCGGTGCACATGGTGGAAACCATCAACAAGCTGATTCGCGTCTCCAGACAGCTTCTGCAGGAGTACGGCCGCGAGCCGCAGCCTGAGGAAATCGCCGAGGTCATGGGTATCTCCGAGGACAAGGTGCGCGAAATCATCAAGATCGCGCAGGAGCCGGTCTCCCTCGAAACCCCCATCGGCGAGGAAGAGGACAGCCATCTGGGCGACTTTATCCCCGACGACGAGGCGCCCGCCCCGGCCGACGCGGCGGCGTATACCCTGCTGCGGGAAAACCTGATGAACGTGCTCGACACGCTGACTCCCCGCGAGGAAATGGTGCTTCGCCTGCGCTTCGGTCTGATCGACGGCCGCAGCCGCACGCTGGAGGAGGTGGGCAAGGACTTTGGCGTCACCCGCGAGCGCATTCGCCAGATCGAGGCCAAGGCCCTGCGCAAGCTGCGCCACCCCAGCCGCTCGAAGAAGCTCAAGGACTTTCTGGACTGATGGCGCTTCCGTTTGAACTGGACGAGAGACTGCGCATGCTGTCCGCGCTCGTGCCCGCCTGTCCCATGGCGGCGGATATCGGCGCGGATCACGGCTTTTTGGGCGCCTGGCTATTGTCGAGCGGCCGGTGCGAAAGGGTGCAGTTTCTGGACATCAGCGAACCGTCGCTCGCCAAGGCCAGGCGGCTGATCGCGTCGCTTCACCTGGAAGACCGCGCCGTTTTCGGCGTGGGGGACGGCGCGCAGGCCATGACCGAGCCCGTGCAGGCGGCGATTATCGCGGGCATGGGCGGCCCGACGATGTGCGGCATCATCGAGCGCGGCCAGGAAAACCTGGGCGACGCGCAGCTGATCCTGCAGGCCAACATGGGCCTTTTCGACCTGCGCGGGCGCCTGACGCAGCTCCATTACCGGATCGACCGGGAGGAGCTGGTGCGCGCGGGCCGCAGGTGGTATATCGGCATGCGGGCGGTGCGCGGCGAGGCGAAGTATACCCGCCGGGAGCTGCTTTTCGGGCCGTGCCTGCTGGCTGACAGGCATCCGCGCCTGCCCGAGTACGCGGCGTTTCGCATTCGCGTGCTTGAGGACGCGCTTGCGGGCGTGCGCAAAACCGAGGGCGAGCGTGCCGAGCGCATTGAGAAGGAACTGAACGAAGAGAAAAAACTGTGGGAAGAGGTGCGCACATGAAGGTCAGGGACGCGCTGAGCATCCTGAATGGGATGTTTCCGCCCGAGCAGGCGGAGAGCTACGACAACGTGGGGCTTCTGTGCGGTCATCCGGATGCGCCGGTGACGGGAATCCTGTGCGCGCTCGACCTGACGGAGGGCGTGATCGACGAGGCGCTGGATAAGGGCGCGCAGCTGGTCGTAACCCATCATCCGATTCTGTTTCACGCGCGCAAGAACCTGCGCGAGGATGATTCGGAGGGCAGACTGCTGGCCAGGCTGATTCGCAGCCGCCTGTCGCTGATCGCCGCGCATACCAACTATGACAACGCGCCGGACGGCGTGAACGATCAGCTGGCCGCCGCGCTGGGCCTTGTGAACGTACAGGCGCTGGCAAACGGCCTGCGCGTGGGCGAGCTGCCGCGAGAAATGAACGTGCGCGAGCTGACGGAGCATGTGGGAAAGAGCCTCTGCGCGGTCGTGAGGCCCTATTGCGCGTGCGATACGGCCGTTCGCCGGGTGGCGGTCTGCGGCGGCGCGGGCAGCGAGTTTTATCCCCTGGCGCTTGCGGCCGGGGCTCAGGCGTATGTGACCGGCGAGGTGCATCATCACGACGCGCTCGCGGCGGTTGCCGGAAACCTGGCCGTACTCGAGGCCGGTCATTATGAAACGGAGCAGATTGCGATAAAATCACTGGCAAACCGTTTACAAAGCGCTGCAAATGCGCTACAATATAAGGTGACTGTCATGGAGAGCGCGGAGAGACCCTTCGCGCGCCCTTACTGATTAGAGGAGGACGAAGGAATGAAAATGGAAGCTCTGTGGGCCTATCAGCAGCGAGACATGGAAGCCGACCGCTTTGAAACCGAAATGCGGCAGGCCCCCAACCGCCTGAAGCTGCTGAAGGAACGCGACTTTTTGCAGGAGCAGCAGAATAATATGAAGCGCATCGAGCGCGAGGTGGCCCTCATGAGCGACCGCCTGGACGCCCTGCGCGACGAGGAAGAGCGCCTGCGCGGCGTGCTGGACAACCTCCTTACGGCGGTCAAGGACATCACCGAGGATCAGACCGAGGAGATCGACAAGCAGATTGCCGCCGCCTCCAAGCTCGAGGATACGCTGCTTACCTATGAGCAGGAAATCGCCAAGATGCGCAAGGACAGCGAGGCCCGCGACCGCCTGCAGAAGGACATCCGCCTGCGCGCCGCCCGCACCAAGGCCGATTTTGACGAGCATAAGAAGGCCTACGACGTCGAGTTCAAGCGCGACAAGGCCAAGCTGGAGGAGCTGCGCAAGGCGGCCGAGGAAGAGTCGAAGAAGGTCGATCCGGAGCTGCTGGCCAAGTATCGCTCGATCAAGCAGCACATCGCACCGCCCATCGCCAAGCTCAACGGTAATCGCTGCGGCGGCTGCAACATGGAGCTGTCCGCGGCCACGCTCAACGCCATGAACGGCAAGGATTTCATCGAGTGCGACAACTGCGGCCGCGCGCTGTTCAAGAGCGAGGAATAAGCAGGAGCACGTCGGAGTAGCTCTTTTCGCCACGCGAAACGCCGCACAGGCGCAGGAAGCCGTCGCTCAGGCGCTGAAAGGCGCGCTGCAGAGCCGGCAGGTGTTTGCCCGAGCCGTTCGATGCGACAAATTCGCGTCGGACGGCTTCTTTCATTTGCCCTGTCAGGTCGGCAAGCGCTTCCTCAGGCAGCTCCTGCGCGGCGTAGAGCAGCATCTGAAGGTTCGCGGAAGCCTCGAACACCCCGCCGAGCGCCTGGCACATTCTCCACGCGGCGCGGTTGGCCAGATCCTCGCGCGCGATGCCGGCCTGGTGCGCCAGCTCGTGGCACAGCGTAAACGGGATGAGCAGCGGCCGGTCGTCGGCGTTTACGTGGGTGCGCCCGGTCAGCGGATTGTGAATCCCGGCCACGCCCAGACGGTCGAGCAGCGCGTTGTTTCGCACGATTGCGGGCGGACTCAGGCGGCAGGAGAACACATCCTGCGCCGCGTCCAGCGCCTGCTTCGCCCAGGTATCCACGTCGGATATGTCCTGCGGGAAGGCAACGGCCGATCGGTTCAGCGCCTCGGCAAAGCCCTGCGCCTGCGAAAATGCGTCCACGGCGTAATCGGCCTGGGGTTCTTGGACGCCGTACAGCGGCAGCCACAGCGCGCAGAAGGCGAGCAGCAGCGACAAAAGCAGCGTGAACAGCCGCCCGGGCAGGTGTGTGAAAAACTGCCTGCGCGCGAAAATCGCGGCGCACAGCAGACCGAGGGCGAGCGCGGGCCAGGCGGGGAACGCCTCGTTCAGCGCGCAGAACGCCTGCCGAACGGCCGGAAAGACGCGCCGCGCGTACCAGGCGCACACGTCCGGACTGAGCCGCGCGATTGCGGCCAGCGCGAAGCACAGCCCCGAAAGGAGCCCCCACTCCCAAGCATCCCTGCGCATGAAAATCCCTCCCTCACACCACATTATCGCATAAGGGAGGGGGAAATGCAAAGGGAATTACTTCCTGACCAGGTTCCTGCCGATCGCGAAAAGCACCGGCGGGCAGGAGGTTTTCTGGTTGACGTAGCGGCGCACCATGGCGCTGTAGCGGGCGCTGTCCAGGCTCTCCGCCCAGTCAAGCAGCGCGTTTAGCTCCCGCGTGCCCTCCTCGTGGCCGGGATAGGCGCAGATGGTCATCAGTCCCCCGGGCGCAAGCAGCTCCAGGCATTCGCTGACCGCGGCCAGCGTGGTCTCAAGACGCGTGGTGCAGCTGTGGTCGCCGCCGGGCAGCCACCCCAGGTTGAACAGCACCGCGTCGACCGGCCCCTCGACGTGTTTTCGCACGTTCTGGTGCCCGTCGCAGATCAGCGTGGCCCGGTCAAGCAGGCCGGCCGCCTCCAGGCGGCTTTTCGTGTGCTCAACCGCGCTTGGCTGTATGTCAAAGGCGTAGACGTGTCCGGTCTCGCCGACCAGCTCGCACAGCCACTGCGTGTCGTGGCCGTTGCCCATCGTCGCGTCGATCACGCGCATGCCGGGCAAAATGGCTTCTTTCTGCAGTTCCTGCGCCCAGTGGCGGGCGCTCTTCATATCAAACGGCATGATGGATTCCTCCAGTTTCTGTGAATATACGAAAGGGTGATTTCGATGGAAACGGTGCTCAGTCCCCGCGAGATGTACGCGCTGGAAAGAGCCTATTTCGAGGCGGGAAACGACTCGCTTGCGCTCATGGAGCGGGCGGCGCGCTGCCTGACCGAGGAGCTCGAGGCGCTCATGGGCGGTCTGCAGGGTAAAACGGTCGCCTTCCTGTGCGGCGGCGGAAACAACGCGGGCGACGGCTTTGCCTCGGCGCGGTTTGCGCAGGAAAGGGGCGCGCGGTCGATTCTCGTGCCGCTCTGCGATCACTGGAAGGGTGACGCGCAGACCGAGTACGAGCGCGCGATGGCCGCGGGTCTGCCGGTCTGTCCGCTTTCCGAGGCTCCGCTCCCCGACGCGTGGGTGGACGCGGTGTTCGGTATCGGGCTCAACAGGCCGCTTTCCGAGGAGTACGCGCCGATCTTCGCGCGCCTTGAGCGGGACCGGCAGGCGGGCAGCCGCGTGCTGAGCGTGGATCTGCCCTCAGGCATCGACGGCGCGACCGGCTGCGTGCAGACTTGCGCGGTGAAGGCCGACGTGACCGTGACCTTCCAGTGCGCCAAGCGCGGACATTTCTTCGCCGACGGGCCGGATTACTGCGGGAGGCTGATTGTGCGCGACATCGGCCTGGGGCAGGCGAAGGGCGAGCTTGCGCGCGTGACCGAAGCGGATGTGCGCGCGGCATTCCCCATGCGGCGGCGCAATTCGCACAAGGGAATCTACGGCCATCTGCTGCTCGTCGCCGGCTCATATGGCATGGCAGGCGCGGCCTCCCTCGCGGCGAACGCGGCGCTGCGGAGCGGGTGCGGCCTGGTGAGCATTGCCTGTCCGCGCTCGATCGTGCCCATTCTCCAGACGCTTGCGCCCTGCGCGATGTGCCTGCCGCTCGAGGAGCAGGACGGCGCGCTGAGCGAGGCAGCGCTGCCCGCGCTGCGGGAGGCACTTTCCGGCAAGTCGGCGGCCGCGATCGGCCCGGGTCTGTCCAGGCGGGCCGCGCCCCGGCTGCTGGAAGAGGTGCTGGCGAGCGGCCTTCCCGCCGTGATCGACGCGGACGCGCTGAACCTTCTGTCCACCTCGGGCGCACTGCGCAGTCTGCTCGCCTCCCATCACCTGATCACGCCCCATCCGGGCGAGGCGGCGCGGCTGGTGCCCGGCCTGTCGGGCGATGCGGTCGAGCGCGCGAAAAGGCTGCGCGAGCTGGGCGCGGCGGCGCTTTACAAGGGCGCGGTGACGGTGGTGGCAGGGGAAAGCGGCTGCTGCCTGACCACCTCGGGCTGCTCGGGCATGGCAAAGGGCGGCAGCGGCGACGTGCTCACCGGCATGGCGGGCGCGCTGCTGGCGCAGGGCGTGCCTGCGGAAACGGCTGGCTGGCTGGCAAGCGAAGTGCATGGCCTGGCGGGCGAGGCGGCCGAGCGCCGAAAGGGGCCTTACGCCATGACCGCCCTTGACCAGATCGACGCGCTCTGTGAGGTCACGCAGGCGCTATTGAGCTAATTATATCACGCGCGGGGCGCCTTGGCAATGCGGACCTTTCCTTTTCCGTGCGCATAGGATGAAGCGGAGAAACCGCACGGATGGTGAGGACAGTGATTTTGCGAGGCGAACTGTACACGGCGCAGCTGGATCCGGTCGTCGGCTCGGAGCAGGGCGGACGCCGACCGGTGCTGGTGGTGCAGAACGATCAGGGGAACCGCTTCAGCCCCACGGTCATTGTGCTGGCGCTGACGTCGCAGCTTCAGAAGGCGCGCCTGCCGACACACGTGACCATACGCGCCGGGGAAACCGGCCTGTCGCGCGACTCGGTGGCCATGGCCGAGCAGCTCCGTACGCTGGATAAGCGGCGGCTGGGGGAGCGCATCGGACGACTGCCCGAGGAGGAAATGCTGCGCGTGGACGAGGCGCTGCGCGTATCCCTACATTTGGTTAAAAGTGAAAAAGGGGCTTTTTAAAAGGGGCGGTTTGTGCTACAATAGGAATGGATACGGGAGGGAGCTTATGCCGAAGCACGTGAAAAAACAACTGGCGATGTACTGCCAGATTTTACTGGGAATTCTGCTGTGCGCGGTGGCGTACAACATGTTTCTGATTCCCAACGACCTGGCGCCCGGCGGCTTCACAGGTATCGCGCAGCTGATTAACCGCCTGACCGGATGGCCGGTCGGTACGGTCACGCTGTGCCTGAATATTCCGTTGTTTCTGCTGAGCGCCCGGTCGCTGGGCATACAGTTCGGCCTGCGGTCGCTGGTGGCGACGGTGGGCCTGTCGTTGGCGCTGGACTACCTGCCGCTTCCCCAGGCAGTCGAGCCGGGCACGGCCAACGCCCAGTTTCTCGCCTGCGTCTTCGGCGGCGTGCTCAGCGGCGCGGGCTTCGGCTTCGTCATCCGCGGCAGCGCGACCACCGGCGGCACCGACATGCTGGCCAAGCTGGTGCACGAATGGAAGCCGTCCCTGTCGGTCGGCAGCCTGATGTTCAGCGTGGACGCGCTGGTCATACTGGCCTCGGCGTTCGTGTTCGACGTGGTGTCCGCGCTCTTCGCGCTGATCTGCGTGTTTTTGAGCAGCTACGTCATCGACCTGCTGATCGACGGATTGAACGCAGCGCGTGCCTACTTCATCATCTCCCGCCACAGCGAGCAGATTTCCCACCGGGTACTGACCGAGCTGGAGCGCGGCGTGACCTGCTTTGCGGCCCGCGGCGCGTATACCGGCGAGCAGAAGGAAGTGCTTCTGTGCGTGGTCAGCCGAATGGAAGCGGTTCCGCTCAAGCAGATTGTGGCGGAAGTGGATCCTGCGGCCTTTGTCATCGCAACCAACGTCCACGAGGCGTTGGGCGAAGGCTTTAAACCCAATAAAGTCACTAAAAAAACAGGAGGAAAGTAAACAAATGGGCAAGATCAAGGTTGCTATCATCGGCTGCGGTAACATCGCCCGCGCCGCGCATCTGCCTGCTTACCAGGCGGCTGCCGATCTGGCGGAAGTCAAGTACTTCTGCGATCTGATTCCCGAGCGTGCCGAAGAGCTGCGCGACAAGTACGGCAGCGGCATCGTCACCACCGACTATCATGAGATCCTGGGCGATCCCGAGGTCGAGTGCGTCTCCGTCTGCACGCCCAACGGCGGCCACAATCCCATCTCCATCGACTTCCTGCGCGCCGGCAAGAACGTGCTGTGCGAGAAGCCGGCCGCGATGACCGCTGCGCTGGCCGAGGAAATGAAGCGCGTCGCCGACGAGACGGGCAAGATCCTGAACATCGGCGTATGCAACCGCTTTAACACCGCGGTTGAGAAGATCCAGGAGCTGGTCAGCCAGGGCGAGCTGGGCAACATCTATCACGTGTACTGCTCCTTCCGCGCCTATCGCTCCATTCCCGGCCTCGGCGGCGCGTTCACCACGAAGGCGCTCTCCGGCGGCGGCGCGCTGATCGACTGGGGCGTGCACTACCTCGACCTGATCTTCTACATCATCAACCAGCCCAAGGTCAAGACCGTTTCGGCCGAAACCTACTCCATCCTGGGCAAGGACATGCCCGGCTACGTGTACACCGGCATGTGGGCTGGCCCGCCCAAGTATGACGGCACCTACGACGTGGACGACTTCGTGACCGGCCTGATCCGCACCGAGGGCCCGACCATCTCGGTCAACGGCTGCTGGGCGCAGAACCTGGACGAGAACGCGACCTTCGTCGAGTTCCTGGGCGACAAGGGCGGCATCAAGCTGCAGTACGGCGGAAACTTCAAGCTGTACAGCACCAAGAACGGCATGCTGACCGAGACCAGCTTCCAGTATCAGACCACCAACATGTACAACAACGAGGTGCGTTCCTTCCTGATCAACGCGCCCAAGGGCATCAAGACCAAGGCCAACATCGACTACGCGCTGGTCACCAGCCAGGTCATGGATATGATGTACCAGTCCAGCGAGAAGCACGAGGAAATCAAGGCGTAAGGACAGCTCTCTTTCAAAAGTCCGCGGGTATTTTGCCTGCGGGCTTTTTTCTGAAGGCGTGCAGCAATTCCGCGCGGCGCGGGGTGTTATGGGCGTAAGGAGGTGAGATGCGCATGCAAAACGGATCGCAGTGCACGGCGATCGAGCAGGAGAAGATGATTCGGCGCTATGCCGACACGGTTTACCGCCTGGCCTACTCCTATGTGAGGAACCGGGCGGACGCCGACGACCTGTTTCAGGAGGTTTTTCTGCGCTTTCTTCGCGCCCGGCCGGTCTTTCGCGACCCGGAGCACGCCAAAGCTTGGTTTATCCGGGTCACGATCAACCGCGCGCGCAGCTTTTTCCATTCGGCCTGGCGCAGGCATACCGAGCCGCTGACCGAGTGGGCGGGTGAGGTCACGATGGAGGAGCGGGCGCTGGACGAGGCGCTGAATCGACTGAACAAGCAGGATCGTCTGGTCATTCACCTGCACTACTACGAGGGCTATTCCACCGAGGAAATCGCCGAATTGACCGGCAAACGCCCCTCGAGCGTGCGTTCGCAGCTGACGCGGGCGCGCGGCAGGCTCAGAGAATTTCTGAAGGAGGATGAATAGATGAGAACGCTCTATCGCAAAATGAACGAACGAATCCGCCCCGACGCGCAGTTGGTCGCGGGCGTGCTCTCCCAGGCAGAGCATAAAGCGCCCCGCAGGCTGCCTGTGCGCGCGGCGTTTGCGGCCGCGGCGCTGATCGTGTGCCTGGCGGTTCCGGCGCTGGCCGCCAATCTGCCCGGAACCTACCCGCTGCTCTACCGCCTTGCGCCGGATGTGGCGCAGTTCTTCCGGCCGGTACACCTCGCCAGTGAGGATCAGGGCATTCGGCTGGAGGTGCTTTCCGTCCGCGTGGCGGGCGACACGGCGCAGGCGCTGCTGGGTCTGATCGACCTTACCGGCAGCCGGATCGACGGCACGGTCGATCTGTACGACAGCTATGAAATCCACGTGCCCGGCGGGGTGGAGGGGCACTGCTCGGCGGCTGAGTACGACGAGACGACCGGCACGGCCACGCTGCTGCTCACGCTGACCCGCAAGGATGGAAAGGCGTTTGACGGTGAAAAGGTTACTCTGACGGTCGGCGAGCTGCTCTGCAGTGTGCAGACCAGTGACTTCGCGCTGCCTGCCGACTGCATGGACATGCTCTGCGTTCAGCCCGAGACGATGCAGCCCGGAAACCGCCTGCGCGGCATGGGCGGCGTGGACAAGAGCGCGCTGCCCGCGCAGCCCACGGCGCTTGTGCCCTTCGCCGAGGAAAGGGAGCTGGCCGAGGGCGTGACGCTCAGCGCGCTGGGCGAGGTGGACGGAAGACTGCGCCTGCAGCTGCATTTCCTCTCGGGCGCGACCGACGACCACGGCTACGTCTGGTTCGAGGACGCGCAGGGCAAGAAGACCGATCCGGTTTACGGAATCGATTTCTGGGACGGAAACGGCGGCTATTACGCGGAGGAGGTCTTTGCGCAGTCGGCGGACGAGCTGAAGGGCCAGATGCTGCGCGCGCACTTCGTCACCTGCCGCACGAAGGTTTCAGGCAACTGGGCGGTTACATTCCCGATCACAGAGGAATAAAACAAATGCCGGGGGAGCGATCCCTCGGCCTTCCAATATAGACTTTGGTCTGTTTTTACCACTCTAAAATTGACTTTGGTCTGTTATTCCTCGTCGAAGTCCGCATCCAGCGCCTGACTGATGATGTCCCACGAATAGCCGCGCCGCGCGAGCGCCTGAGACACCTTCGCACGGGCCTTTCGCGGCTCCTCACCCTCATATCGTCGGGCATATCTCGCGGCCAGTGCGCGCGCCCCCTCGAGCTGGCTCTCGTCGTCCAGGTTTTCCTCCAGCAGGCCGTCCACCAGGCTTTCGTCCAGTCCCTTGGCCCGCATCTTGCGCCGCAGGGCGTAGCGGCCGGTCTGGGTCGCCTTGTGCAGTTCGACATACCGCTCGGCATAGCGCGTATCGTCGATCAGGCGGTTTTCCTGAAGCCGCCGGCAGATGGCCTCGGCCACGTCCTCGGTGTAGCCGCGCCTCTTCAGGCCGCTCGTCAGGTCGTGCGCGGTCATGTCGCGCGCGGTGAGCAGGCCCAGCGCCGTCTCGTAGGCGTCCTTGAACTGCAGGCTGCTCAGCCTGTCGCGAAAGGCCTGCTCGTCCAGCTCGTCGCCCTCGGCGGGCGCGATCTGCTGAAAGTACTTCTTTTTAACGCGCGTGAACGCCACGCCGTCCACGTACAGCGTGTACACGCCGCGCTTTTCCTCGATGCCGGTAATCATTCCCATGTGTAGCGGCCTCCTTGCCGGGCAAAATAGTCTCGTCCAAGAGGAAAGGAGGAATGAACATGCCCAGTGTCAACGCCATCCAGACCAAGTCTTTGACCATTCTCGAAGACCAGCTCCAGCATGAGTTTCTTGCGTGCAGGAAGGCTGAGCAGTACGCTCAGTCGTTTGAAAACCCTGCGCTCAAGAATCTCGCCGGCAGCATGGCGCAGCATCACCGCGAGCGCTTCGACCGGCTGTTCGATTACCTGAACAGTCATTCCTGAGAGGAGGGGAAGACCCATGCAGAATCAGACGAACTCTGTCATGAACGATCAGGATCGGCTGGAAGACCTGTTGACCGAGGAAAAATACCTGATCAACGCCTACAGCACGTTCATTCCCGAAGCCACCTGCCCGCAGCTGCGACAGGTTCTGACGACGAACTTCAATGATTGCTGTCAGAACCAGTACGCCGTGTTCGACCAGATGAACCAGCTGGGCTGGTATCAGACCAAGGCCGCGCCCATGCCCGACATCGAGCAGGCCCGCCGGAAGTTTGCCCAGCTCAAGCAGCAGTTGGGCTGATTGGACAAAGGAGGCTGTTCCCCTCGGGGGCAGCCTCCCTTTTTGCGTGTAAAACCTTACGCGTTCTTGAGCATGCTCTGCTTCATCATCCACAGCTTCTCGGACAGGTCGACCTTGTAGCGGTGGGGATTGGTCAGACGCTTGTACTGATCCCAGAAGGTGGCCAGGTCCTTTTTGCAGTCAGCCTGGATGTCCATGAGCTTCCTGGGCTTATAGACGCACTGGCCGTTCACGAACAGCGGCTCGTGCAGATTGCGGATGTGATAATTGGTCAGCGTCATTTCCTTCCAGGTATCGACCGGGTCGAAGATGGTCAGCGGCTTGCTCTCGTCGAACTCCTCGTCCTGAAGGGCGATCAGGTCGGCGACGGCCATGCCGTTTTCGTCATACAGGCGCAGCAGCTTCTTGATGCCGGGGTTGGTCACCTTGGCCGGGTTCTCGGTCACCTTCATCTTGTTGACCACGCGTCCGTCGATAATCTCGGCCGCCAGCTTGTACACGCCGCCCAGCGCGGGGCAGTCGGAGCTGGTGATCAGCTTGGTGCCCACGCCCCAGATGTCGATGCGCGCGCCCTGCTGCTTGAGGTCGTTGATCAGATACTCGTCCAAATCGCCCGACACGCACACCTTGGCGTTCGGGAAGCCGGCCTCGTCCATCATGCGGCGGGCTTCGCGGCTCAGGTAGGCCAAATCGCCCGAGTCGATGCGGATGCCCAGCGGCTCATGGCCGGCTGCGCGCAGCTCCTTGAAGACCTGAATGGCGTGGGGCATGCCGCTCTTGAGCACGTTGAAGGTGTCAACCAGCAGCAGGCAGGCGTCCGGGAAGAACTTCGCGTAGGCGCGGAAGGCGGTCAGCTCGTCCGGGAAGGACATGACCCAGCTGTGCGCATGGGTGCCGCTGACCGGAATGTTAAACATCGAGCCGGTGAGCACGTTGCTGGTGGAGTCGCAGCCGCCGATGACCGCGGCACGCGCGCCGTAGATGCCGGCGTCGGGGCCCTGAGCGCGGCGCAGGCCGAACTCAAGCACCTTGTCGCCCTTTGCGGCGAGCGCCACGCGGCTGGCCTTGGTGGCGATGATGGTCTGGTGGTTGATGATGTTGAGCAGCGCGGTCTCGACCAGCTGTGCCTCTACGATGGGCGCGGTCACGCGAACCAGCGGCTCGCCCGAGAACACCACCGTACCCTCCGGCACCGCCTCGATGTCGCCGGTAAAGTGCAGGTTCTTGAGCAGTGCCAGGAAGCCCTCGTCGAACAGGTTCAGCGAGCGCAGATACTCGATGTCCTCGTCGTCAAAGTGCAGGTTGTTGATGTAATCCACCAGCTGCTCCACACCCGCCATGATCGCGTAATGCGTCACGGCCGAGGTCTGGCGGTAGAACATGTCGAAGACGGCCTTGTTGTCGAGCATATCGCTCTTGTAATAGCCGTACATCATGGTCAGCTGGTACAGGTCGGTCATCATGGAAAGGTTTCTCATCGTCAATCACTCTTTTCTTGCGTCATGTCTTTCAAGGGTATGGTGACTTTATATAAAGGCGCAAACAGCGCCAGGGAAACGGCGGACGCGGCCAGCTGCGGGAAAAACCGTCCCGCGCGCACGGCGAAGAGCAGCGCGCCCAGGCTCAGCAGCAGGGGAATGAACCATTTAAGGCCCCTTTTCGGCGCGCGGGCAAGCAGGATCACGGCGAACAGCAGCATCGCCCCCAGGCTTAAAAGCTGCGACACGCGCACGCCCATCAGCATCAGGCTGTCCGTGCGCAGCCCCTCGACCACACACCGCTCGGCGGCGTAGAGCACGGCGTAGGCCATGAACTCGTCGCCTGCGCGCCTGAAGCACCGCCTGTGCTCGCCCCACATCAGGAAAAGGAAGATCAGCGCGCACCAGCAGGACTCATAGAAGAAGGTCGCCCAGTGCCACTCGCCCAGTGCCTCGATGTACACGCCCATCGGGAAAAACTGCAGCCGCGGGTCGGCGATCGCGCGGCCGAAGGCCTCCTGATTGAAGAAGTTGCCCCAGCGCCCAATGGCCTGTCCCAGCACGAGCGCCGGCGCGCACAGGTCGCACAGGCTGCCCAGCGGGATGCGTTTCTTTTTCGCGAACACGATGGCGGTCAGCAGGCCGCCAAGCACCGCGCCGTAGATGGCGAGACCCCCCTCACGCAGCGCGAATACCTTTGTCAGGTCATCCTTATACGCGTCCCAGGAAAAGGCCACGTAATACAGCCGCGCGCACACAATGGCGACGGGCGCCGCCCACAGCACGAAATTCAGCGAGTCGTCCTTCTGAAGGCCGAAGCGCTTTTCGCGCGCCATGACCAGCAGGGTGCCCGTGAGAAGCGCGGCGGCGATCAGTATGCCGTACCAGTAGACCGGCCGTCCGGCCACGAAGAAAGCAATTCGAGACATTTTCTCTTCCCTCCGCAAAAGGTATTATATAGAAATTTATGCGCTCTGTCAACGCGCAAACCATGAAGTTTCAGCAACACATGCCGTTTGTCCACACTTCCTTACAGGAATGCCCTTGCAATCGCGTTCGCAGGGGCGTATAATAACCATATAATTGTCCGAAATATGCCGGGAGGAATCAGAAAGCATGAGCAACCGACAGCCCACGGGAAAGTTTTTCCTGTTCATGATCCTGCTTCTGGGCGCGATCACATATATTATTATCAGCAGTGTGCGCCCGTCGAGGCAGCACTATGAGCAGGTGACGGCGGCGACCGAGAGCGACACGCGCAGCGTGCAGGCGGTGATCATCCGCGACGAGCAGGTGGTCTCGATGGACAGCAACAGCACGCTGGTCTACGTCGCGCCGGAGGGGGCTTACCTTTCTGCGGGCGAGGAAATCGCCTACGTTTACTCGGCGGGCTACAGCGTCAAGCAGATGGAGAAGCTGGAGACCATCCGTCAGAGCATCCGCGATTACCAGACCGAGATCCTGGCCGACATCGTGGATACCAAGCTCGACCGCCTGAACGACGAGGTGCATTCCATCGCGCTGCAGCTCAAGCGCCTGGTCAACCAGTCCTCAACCGGCAGCCTCTCCGGCCTGGTGACGCAGCTCAACGCGGCCATCGAGGCGCGGCGCAGTCACCTGAGCCAGAACAGCCGCGAGGACACCAAGCTGACCACGCTCTACGAATCGGAAAGCAAGCAGGAGTCGACCATCCTCTCCTGGCGAAGCGTGGAGACCGCGCCCGAGGCGTGCGTGGTGAGCTTCTATCTGGACGGATACGAGGAGGCGGTCAACGCCGCGTCGCTTGACAAGATGACCATCGACCAGATGCGCGCGGTGCTCGCGGGCCGGTCGCTGTCGGCCTCGTCCTCGCGCCTGACCACGAACATCTACCGCCTGGTGTCGCCCGGAACGTGGTACGTGGCCGCGCTGTGCTCCGACCAGAACTTTAACCCCGTGACCGGCCAGCAGTTCTTCTTCCAGATGGACGGCTTCGAGGATCTGGTGTACGAGTGCACCGTCGACAGCGTGCAGAAGCAGGGGAACGACCGCCTGGTGATCCTGGAGGTGTCCGACCCGATCGGCCCGCTGCTCAATCAGCGCTCGGGCAGCGCCACGATCAGCGCCCAGATGGACGGCCTGTACGTGCCCTCGGGCGCGCTGCTGGTCGAAAACGGACAGCAGGGCGTGCGTAAGTACGACGGCGTGTCCTATACCTTCGTGCCGGTGGAGGTCATCCTCAGCTCGTCCGGCCGCACGCTGGTCGCGCCGCTGGTCGCGGGCACGCTGAACGCGGGCGACTACGTGCTGGTGGGCTGAAGATTCACCACAGTTTAATTGGACTTTTCGCGCCGAATCGTATACAATATATCCGTATTGTGATTTTTTCGGCCCGGCAGGGGCCTTTTGCTTGAAAGGGGTAAACCAACCATGGCGTTCAATCAGAAGAACAAGCGTCTGGGCAAGTTCCTGGACTTCATCGGCCTGGTAGACACGGAAAAAGAAGACGACGGCAATTACGCGGGCGCGTCCCGCAGTCACACGAGCTCCCGCCCGGCGCAGAGAAACGCGGCCCCGGTACAGGACGACATGGACGACCTGTTCGACGAGACGCCCGCGCCGCGCCGCCAGAGCGCCCGAAGCACCGCGCCCCGCGCCGCGTCCAGCCGCTATGAGAGCGGCGACGACTGGATGGAGAGCGGACGCATTGACTACCGCAGCCAGCCTTCCTCGAGGTATTCCTCGTCCAGGCCGCAGGCGCAGTCCCGCTACAGCTCCGCCCCCTCTTATGAGGAAGGCTATCGTTCCACACGCGCCCAGTCCCGGCCGCAGATGTACGACTACGGCATGGAGGGCGAGCGCAGGAATCCCTACCGCCAGGCGCCTGCGCGTACGCCCGCGCCTCGCGTGGAGGAAATGAACAGCGAATACGAAACCTATGAATCCGAGCCCGCCGCCTCCAGCCGCCATCAGATGGTGGTTTACGACCTGCACACGGTCAATGAGTGCAAGGACGTGATTCTGGCGCTGCTGGCCAAGAAGAGCGTGCTGGTCAACCTGGTGTCGATGAACCAGGAGACTGCCCAGCGCGCGCTGGATACCCTCAGCGGCGCGACCTTCGCCATCAGCGCGAAGATCAGCCGGGCCTCGGATACCACCTGGCTCTTTACGCCCAGCAACGTCGAGGTGGCCAGCCTGCACGGCGAGGAACCGGGCCGCAAGTACTACTGATTCCGCTTCAGGGGAGGGGATGCTATGGCGTACCTTCTGCTGCTTCCGCTGCTGTTCGCGCTGGCACGCCTTAAAACCGGCCGGTATGTTTTCAGCGCGCTGACCACCGTCTCGGCTGGGCTGATTGCGCTGACCAACCTCACGTCGACTGCCTCGGTGCTGATTGCCTGTGCGCTGTTCGTGTCGGCGCTCGGCGACTATTTCATGGCGCATCGCTTAGGGGACGACCGGACATACGTCTTCGGCATCGGCGGCTTCTTCGTCGGTCACGCGCTGCTGATCGCCTCGGCGGCGACCCGCCTGACCTTTTCGCCGATGGCGCTGGTGGTCGGTGCGCTGTTGTGCGGCCTGTACGCGGCTTTTCTGAAGCTGCATGTCGCCTCCGGGCTTCCTCAGGCACTGAAGCTTCCCGCGGCGGCCTACACGCTGATCAGCGTCGCCGGATTCACGCTCTCGCTGATGACCGGGGACGTGATCTATGCCTGCGCGCTGGCGCTGCTGCTGTTTTCGGACACGATGATTGCCGAGGCCGACTTCGCGGGCAACCGCCGCGCGGACAGGCTGGTTTTGCCGACGTATTACCTGTGCCATATACTGGTCGCACTTTCCGCGATTCTCATGTAAGGAGGGACGAACGTGAGCGATGTTTCCTGGGCAATTTATCAGGGCGTTTCCTATTTTATCAACATTGTCTCTGGACTGATCTTCGTCTACTGCATCCTGAGCTGGATTACCCGGCCGGACAGCTCGATTTTCCGCTTTGTCAGCCGCCTGGTGCAGCCGCTGCTCGAGCCCTTCCGCCCCCTGGGCAACAAGCTGATTGAGAAGGGCTTTCGCGTCGATCTGACCCCCTGGCTGGCGATGATCGCGCTGCAGATTCTCCAGCGCATCCTCTACGAGATTCTCATCAGGCTGTAGGGCGATGGAGAACGAGCTTCTGCTGCGCCGGATGAAGGAGCTCTCGACGCGTGCGAGCGTCCGGCCCGATCCGCAGTTTACCCACTTTCTCGATCCCACGCAGCTGCAGACAGCCTTTGCCGCGGCCAACGCAAAGGGCGTGCATCTCGCGACTGACGGCGGCTACCCGGACGCGGAGCGGCGCATCGCGGCCTTTTACGGGGATGAGCCGCCTGTGATCTTCCCGTACGCCTGCGTGGAAATCGCCTGGAACGCGCGCTTCGGCTCGCCGGGGCACAGGGATCTCCTGGGCAGCGTGATGGCGCTCGGCTTTGAACGGGAGCGGATGGGGGATATCGTGCTTTCCGGCGAAAAGGCGTACCTGTTCGCCGAAAGGGACGTCGCGTCCTACGTCGCCGCGAATCTGGAACGGGCGGGCCGGGTCAGTGTCAAATGCCGCGTGATTGACGGCGCGCCGGAGCTTCCGCCGCCCGAGGGACGGGTCGTGCGCGAGACGGTGCCCTCGCTGCGGCTGGACGCGCTGCTCTCGGCAGGGCTGGATCTGTCTCGGTCGCAGGCAAGCGGGCTGATCGCGGCAAAGCGCGTGTACCTCAACCACGTCGAGACTGTCCACTGCGATGCGCCGGTCGAGGCGGGCGACGTGATCTCCGTGCGCGGGTGCGGCCGCATCCGGCTCGAGGAGGTGGGCGGCCTGACACGCAAGGGGCGCCTGTCCGTGGCAATCTTCCGCTATGCCGGAACGTAAGTTAACAGGAAAATTATGCGCGTCGGGCAGGAATTGCAGCCCGTCCGTCGAAACAATCGCATAAAGGTTTTTCGAAATGCCATAGAAAAGGAGTAGAGCGAAATGATTTCGATCAAGGATATTCGCGAAAAGGAGTTTTCCCGTCAGGTGAAGGGCTATAACACCGAAGAGGTGGAGGACTTCCTGGACGAACTGGCCGATCAGACCGAGGCGCTGGTGCGCGAGAACCTCAAGATGAGCCAGGAGCTCAAGGAGCTGCGCGAGGCCGCGTCCCAGGCGAAGGCCGTGCCCGCCCCCGTCGCCGAAAGCGCCGTCGTGGCCGTCGAGCCCGCACCCGAAAAGGCCGAGGTCAGCGCCATCAACGAGCCGCAGTACTTCAAGAACCTGGAGCTGACCCTGCGCGACACGCTGATCAGCGCCCAGAAGATCGCCGACGAGACGGTTGCCGAGGCCCGCAAGAAGGCCAATCAGATGATCGCCGCCGCCGAGGAAAAGGCCGCCGCCATCAACTCCGCCGCTAAGGTCGAGGCTGAGGCGCTGCGTGCCGAAACCGAGGAAATGAAGAAGGCCGCCGCCGACTATCGTGCCCGCTTCTTGCGCCTGGTCGAGGATCAGGTTCACATCCTCAAGGCGGACGACAGCCTGTATCAGGACGGCGAAAAGAAGTAATTCAGGGATACGCATTGACAGGCCTCGCGTTTCGCGGGGCTTGTTTTTGAAGCGCGTGAAATTCTTCCGGGAAACGGGGCAGAATAGGAGAAGGCCCTGCCGGGAGGTGAGCGCGTGAATCAAAAGAAAGAGGACGGCCTGATCCGCGCCCAGGTCGAGCGCCTGCTCGCCTCATTGGAGCGCATGCGCTTCGAAGAATACCTGAGATATGTGGACAACCGGAAGCGGCAGATAGTGAACGGCTTTCTGCTGGGCCTTGCGCGGGGCGCGGGCACGGCGGTCGGCTTCAGCATACTGGGCGCGCTGGTCGTGATGCTGCTGCAGAACCTGGCGAAGAAGAACCTGCCGCTGATCGGCGGGTTTCTGGCGGAGCTGGCGCGGCTGGTGCTGGAGAGACTGTAGAAGAAAGGGGAGAGCGCATGCTGGCGGAAGGAATCGCGGTTTTGCTGCTGCTTGCATTTGACCAGGCGGCCAAGTACGCGGCGCGCGCGTATCTTCGGCCGATCGGATCCAGGACGCTCATACCGGGCGTGCTCGGCCTTCGGTACAGCGAGAACACCGGCGCGGCGTTCAGCAGCTTTTCGGGCAGCACGGGCCTTTTGACCGGTCTGACGGCGCTGCTGGTCGCGGGCATACTGATCTGGCTGCTGACCCACCGCCAGGAGCCCCGGCGCATCCGCGTTCCGCTTTTGATGATTTTCGCGGGCGGCGCAGGCAACCTGATTGACCGGCTGTGCTTTTCGTATGTGACCGACTTCATCGAGCTGCTGTTCGTGCGCTTCGCCATCTTCAACCTGGCGGACATACTGATCACCGTGGGCGCGGTTCTGCTGGCGATTGCGGTGCTGCTTTACGGAGGAACACGCGATGGCGCGAAGTGAATGGACGGTGACGATGGACGAGGCGGGCGCTCGGCTCGACCTGTTCCTCTCCGAGAAGGCGGGTCTGACCCGCTCCCGGGTGGAGAAGCTGATTCGCGACGGTCAGGCACAGGTGGACGGCGCGCAGGCGGCAAAGCCCGGCCAGGCGCTGAAATCCGGCCAGTCGGTCGCACTCGAGGTGAATGAGGCGCAGCCGGTCGAGATTCTGCCCCAGGATCTGCCGCTTCAGGTGATCTATCAGGACGCGGATCTCGCCGTGGTCATGAAGCCCTCGGGTATGGTCGTGCACCCGGCCGCGGGCAACCCGGACGGCACGATGGTCAACGCGCTGATGATGAAGCTGGACGGCCTGTCCGGCATCGGGGGCGAGATTCGCCCGGGTATCGTGCACCGGATCGACAAGGACACCTCGGGCCTGCTGCTCGTAGCCAAGAACGACCGCAGTCACCTGATCCTGGCCGAGCAGATCAAGGAGCACTCAGTCGAGCGCGCCTACAAGGCCATACTGATCGGCCGCCTGAAGCAGCCGGAGGGCGACGTGGACGGCCCGATCGGACGGCACCCGACCGACCGCAAGAAGATGGCGATTGTGCCCGGCGGAAAGCCCGCTCACACGCATTACCGCGTGCTCGAGGAGCTGCGCGGGGCCAGCCTGATCGAGGCGCGCCTGACCACCGGCCGCACGCACCAGATTCGCGTGCACATGGCTTCGCTGGGGCACCCCGTGCTGGGCGACCCGGTTTACGGCCCGAAGAAGTCGCCTTACCCGGTCGAGGGCGGTCAGCTGCTGCACGCCTACAAGCTGGGCTTCACGCACCCCACAACCGGCGAGCGGATGCTCTTTGAGGCCGAGCCGGAGCCGCGCTTCAATCAGTGGCTGCGCCGCCTGCGCGAAAAGGCATAAAAACCGGGCCGATCGTCATATATATTGAAGAAATCTGCCTGAGTCCGGCCGAAAACACATGAAGATAACACAGAATCAAGATTACCTTCGGGAATTGCCTGTTGCAATTTTCTTCCGAATGTGATAAAATCCGTTAGTCTGTGTATGATGACTTTTGCGGCCATGCCGCGCTACAGGAGGATAGATCAAGATGAAATCTACGATGGAGAAGCTCAGTTCCAATAAGGTCAAGCTGGATTTTGTGGTGGAAGCCGCCCGTTTTGACGAGGCGATGGAAAAGGCCTACCGCAAGAACCGTTCCCGCATCAACGTGCCCGGCTTCCGCAAGGGCAAGGCGCCCCGCAAGGTGATCGAGATGCAGTTTGGTGAAGGCGTGTTCTATGAGGACGCGATCGACGAGCTGTTCCCCAGCGTGTATTCCGAGGCGATCAAGGAGCACGGCATCGAGCCCGTCGATCGTCCCGAGTTCGACCTGAAGACCATCGGCAGCGGCAAGGATCTGGAGTTCTCCGTCGAGGTGTTTGTCAAGCCCGACGTGACTCTGGGCCAGTATAAGGGCGTCGCGGTGCATAAGAACCACACCGAGGTCACCGAGGACGACGTGAAGGCCGAGATCGAGCGCGCCCGCGAGCGCGCCTCCCGCTATATCGACATCGACGGCCGCGCCGCCAAGCTGGACGATCAAGTGACGATCGACTACGAGGGCGAGTGCGACGGCGAGAAGTTCGAGGGCGGCTCCGCCAAGGATTACCGCCTGGTGTTGGGCTCCGGCAACTTCATCCCCGGTTTCGAGGATCAGCTGGTCGGCGCCGAGGTCGGCTCCACTGTGGACGTGAACGTGACCTTCCCCGAGGACTATCACGCCGAGAACCTGAAGGGCAAGAAGGCCACCTTCAAGGTGACCGTCAAGGCCATCCAGGAGAAGGACGTGCCCGCGCTGGACGACGAGTTCGCCAAGGACGTCTCCGAGTTCGATACCCTCGAGGAGTACAAGAAGGATCTGACCGAGAAGATGACCAAGAGCGCCCAGCAGCGCGACGATTACGCCTTTGAAAACGACGTGATCGAGAAGGTCACCGAGAACGCCACCGTGGACATTCCCGCCGCGATGGTCGAGGAGCGCGTCGACGAGCGCATCAACGAGTTCGCGATGAACATGCGCCGTCAGGGTCTGGACATGGACACCTACATGAAGTATACCGGCCAGACCATGGACGCGATGCGCGAAACCCTCAAGGAGGGCGCGGAGAAGGACGTCAAGACCCGCCTGGTGCTCGAGGCCATCTGCGATGCGGAGAAGATCGAGCCCACTAAGGAAGAGGTCGACGCCGAGATCGAGAAGTATGCCGAGAACATGGGCGACAACAAGCAGAAGTTCATCGACTCGCTGACCGATTCCGACCGCAGCTACTTCGAGAAGACCTGCAAGATGCTCAAGACCATCGAGATGCTCAAGGACTCCGCTGTGGAGCCCGAGGCCTGAGTGAATCGCGCCCATGCCGGCGGGGAATCCTCCCGCCGCAGGGGCTTCGTGCGGCCGCTTTCGCGAAACAGGCGGAAGCGGCGCATATGCTATAATCATTTCTTTATTGGAGGTGCGTACAGATGAATCTCGTACCGTACGTCATTGAACAAACCAACCGGGGCGAGAGGTCCTACGACATCTTCTCGCGCCTGCTGAAGGATCGCATTGTTTTCCTGGGCGGAGAGGTGAACGACGACTCCGCCAACCTGGTCGTGGCGCAGATGCTCTTCCTGGAAATGGAAGATCCCGACGCCGACATCATGCTCTACATCAACAGCCCGGGCGGCTCCGTAACCGCCGGCATGGCGATCTACGACACGATGCGCTATCTGCGCTGCGAGGTTTCCACGCTGTGCATCGGCATGGCCGCCTCGATGGGCGCGTTTTTGCTGGCCGCCGGCGCAAAGGGCAAGCGCAAGGCGCTGCCTAACGCCGAGATCATGATTCACCAGCCCAGCGGCGGCGCGCAGGGCCAGGCGACCGATATCGCCATTCACGCCGAACAGATTCTGCGCGTGAAGCGCAAGATGAATGAAATCCTGTCGAACAACACCGGAAAGCCGCTTGAGCAGCTCGAAAAGGACGTCGAGCGCGACCACTTCATGACGGCTGAAGAGGCGCTTTCCTATGGCTTGATCGATGAGATTATCGCTCCCCGGCGGTAATTTCGGAAAGGCGGAATATGGCAAACAATCGTGAAGAAACGCGCCGCTGTGCGTTCTGCGGCAAGACGCAGGACGAGGTGCAGCGCATGGTGGCCGGCCCGGGCGTGTGCATCTGCAACGAGTGCATCGAGCTGTGCCACGAAATCGTGATGGAGAATCAGCCGGGTCATCCCGCGCAGGCGGCTTCGGCCGAGCTGAAGCGTCCCCGCGAGATCAAGGAGATCCTCGATCAGTATGTAATCGGCCAGGACGAGGCGAAAAAGGCGCTGTCCGTGGCGGTTTACAACCACTATAAGCGCATCAACTCGCTGCGTCAGGGCGCGGCGCCCGACGACGATGTGGAACTTCAGAAGTCCAACATCGTCATGCTGGGCCCGACCGGCTGCGGCAAGACCTACCTGGCCCAGACCCTGGCCAAGATCCTCAACGTGCCCTTCGCCATCGGCGACGCGACCAGCCTGACCGAGGCGGGCTACGTGGGCGAGGACGTGGAAAACATCCTGCTTCGCCTGATCCAGAACGCCGACTACGATATTGAGCGCGCCGAGCGCGGCATCATCTACATCGACGAAATCGACAAGATCGCCCGCAAGAGCGAAAACCCGTCGATCACCCGCGACGTGTCCGGCGAGGGCGTGCAGCAGGCGCTGCTCAAGATCCTCGAGGGCACAGTAGCCTCCGTGCCTCCGCAGGGCGGCCGCAAGCACCCGCATCAGGACTTCATCCAGATCGATACGACGAACATCCTCTTCATCTGCGGCGGCGCGTTTGACGGCATCGAAAAGATCATCGCCAACCGCGTCGGCAAGAAGACGATGGGCTTCGGCGCGGAGATCCGTTCCAAGACCGAGGCTGACCACAAGGAGCTCATGGCGCAGCTGGAGCCGGAGGATCTGCTCAAGTTCGGCCTGATTCCCGAATTCATCGGCCGTCTGCCGGTCATCGTAACGCTCGACCAGCTGGACGAGGAGGCGCTCAAGAGCATCCTGCTCAAGCCCCGCAACGCGCTGACCAAGCAGTATCGCAAGATGCTGGCGATGGACGGCGTGGAGCTGGTCTTCACCGATGAGGCGCTCACGGCCATCGCGAAGATGGCGCTCAAGCGCAAGTCGGGCGCACGCGGCCTGCGCGCCATTATCGAGGAGGTCATGATGGACACCATGTACGACCTGCCCTCGCTGGAGAACGCATCCCGCTGCATCGTGAACGAGGACTGCGTACTCAAGCATGCCAAGCCGGTGGTCGAGTACAATCAGCTGCCGGAAAGCTCGGTCTCCTGAACAGTATAGTATAAGGAAAGAGGCGTTCCTTTGCGGAGCGTCTCTTTTTGCATCCTGAAAGGCAGGGCAACAGGCAGTTGCTTGCTCCTCGCGAAAAAATATGGTATACTGCCTGCGAGGTGATTGAGATGGAAACAAAGGAAATTCTTCAGGAACTGCGGAAAAAGCACGGCCTGACGCAGGACGAGCTGGCCGAGAAAGTCTTCGTGACGCGCCAGGCGGTTTCTCGCTGGGAATCGGGCGACACCACCCCGAACGTGGACACGCTCAAGCTGCTTTCGAGGCTCTATGACGTGTCGATCAACACGCTGCTCGGCTCGCCCAGGCAGCTGATCTGCCAGTGCTGCGGCATGCCGCTGGACGATTCAACCACGAGCCGCGAGCCGGACGGCGCGTTCAACGAGGACTACTGCAAGTGGTGCTATGCCGGCGGCGAATTCGCCTACAAGGACGAAAAGTCACTGATCGACTTCCTGGTGCAGCACATGTCCAGCGACCAGTTTCCACCCGAGCAGGCCAGGGCCTATTTTGAGGCGCAGATTCCGCAGCTCAAGCACTGGAAAAAGGCATAGAAAAACGCCGCTCCCTGCGAAAGAGGGGGCGGCGCCAGCTTGTCAAAAAAGGTTTTGACAAGCTGGTGGACGGGGAAGCAAGCTCCCCCGCCACTGCCACCCTCTCCAGTCTCCGCTAAAAATCAAAGATTTTTCGGGCGCGGAGCCTGCAGGGAAACGATTTTTTCTCTGGAAAATGGGATTTTCCGGCGCAAAAATCGTCCCGCGCCCACCGTACACGCCGCTGGGCGCGATTGAAAGTTCGAGAGGGTTGCGACCCTCTCGAGCTCTCCGGGGGTTTTTCGACAGTCTGACGCCGCTCCCTGCGAAAGAGGGGGCGGCGCTTCGCTTATTCGGCGGGGAAGTACTCGTCGGTCACGCGGCGCGTCAGGCGGATGGAGCCGTCCGCGGCGTACTCGTAATACTCGGTCACGTAGGTGACGGCGTTTTCGCGGGTGCTGGTGACCAGCTGGCGGTTCTCCGCGTCCACCTCCAGGTTGCTCAGGCAGAACGCGTATTCAAACCGCTGATTTTCCTCGTTCCACAGCCAGTAGTATCGAGGCAGGTTCGCGCCGGTCGTGTTCCAGGCCAGCACCGACAAATCGCCAGTTCCGTCGAAGTTCACGTCCTCGACGGTCAGCTCCGCGTCCTGCGCATAGCTCACCGCGTTTCCGTCGTTTTCCTTCGCGTCGCCCCACTCGGCCTGCACCGCTTCGCTCAGCTCAATCGTCTGAAGCAGCGCGCCGTCCTTGTACACGTCGATCACGGACAGGCCGAACTGGCTCTCGTCCAGCGCCTGCCCATGCAGCGTCAGGTGCAGCGTCAGCCCCTCGCGCAGCGTCACGTCCTTCTCGACAGTGTATTCCTTCGATTCGGCCAGCGCGCAGCCCAGGCACAGCGCCAGCGTCAGCAGCAGGCATATCAATCTCTTCATGGCAGTTTCCTCCTTTTTGCGATGTCCCTTGGACGCAGGGCCTGCGCAGGAGGTTCCGCGTCACCTCAGCGTCCGCAGAAACTGCTTGCGCTCGGGCGTGATCCGGTTGCTCTCGATCGCCTTCTGTATGGCCTTGCGATGCGTCCAGGGATCCAGGCGGCGGCCGGTCAGGTAGGGGAGCACGTCCTCCTCGCGCGCGGCGAGCGCCGTGGCGAAGTACCAGGCGACCATCATCCGCACGTAGTATTCCTCGGAGCGCACGGCGGCCACCCGCTCGGCGTACTCGGG
Organism: uncultured Clostridia bacterium; assembly: GCA_934647305.1. Taxonomy (GTDB): domain Bacteria; phylum Bacillota; class Clostridia; order Christensenellales; family Aristaeellaceae; genus CAKUFI01. The sequence goes on from CAKUFI010000001.1 coordinate 115,231, forward strand.
TCGAAAGCCCTTGTCCAGGTAATAGCGCATCAGCACGCCGATCCCGAAACGGACGGTGTAGGTCTGATCGCTCTGCATCCACTGTAAAGCCTGCTCAGGCAAGCCGTCCGGATGCTTTTTGAACAGCGCGGGGGAGAGCGAGTCGCAGGTCGCCCAGTTGTCCACGAAGGGCAGGAAGCGATTGAGCCCCTCAATCAGCGCGCCGTAATCCCTTTCGCGCTCCAGCAGGAAGGCATGCAGGTTGTTTTCCTCATAGTATTCGTGCGGCAGCTCGCGCAGAAAGGCTTCGGCCTCGGGCGTGCCGGCAAGCGACCTGGCCAGCGCCCGCACCTCAGGTACCCGAACGCCCAGTATGCGCGCCGGCTCGACATTCGGCACCAGGCGCATGTGGAAGGCGCGATAACCTTCGTCCGCGCGCTGCCTGAGACGGGAAACGATCTCGTCCATGGCTTATTCTCCGGCCGGCGGCTCGCCTGGCTTCTGTACCACCTGGTTAAAGCCCTCGCGGGTGCTCTTGACCAGCAGAAGCAGCGTTTGGATGACTGCCCGGCGAGTGGGCTCGTCCAGGTTCTTCAGCGACCGCAGCGCCCGCCGCACGGTGGTGAACCAGTTGTCGCCCAGCTCCTTGGTCGTGCGCGCGTTGGTCTGCTTGAGCACGGTGTAGATGCCTTCGACGAACTGCTCGCGCTGCCTGTGATCCATCTGATCGATCCAGGCCGCCAGCGTGCAGTCGATGAAGCGGCTGCTGCGGTTGATGGTCTCCAGGTAGCAGAAGCGGTCCTTTTCCACGTCCCAGGAGAACAGGTCATGCTGCATGATGCCCACCTGCTCGCTGTGCACGATGGTGCACTTGCCCTCGTTGCTGAAGAGCATGCCCACGACCGAGAACTGCGGCAGGAAGGTCTGTATGCGCGGCTTGATGCGCGCGTAGCCCTCGGTGGACAGCACCTGTTCCGTAAAGCCCGGCCCATCGAAGTTATAGATCGTCCGAATGCGCGCCTGCACGTCCTCGCGGCAGAAGGCCGATGCGTAGATGGCCAGGTTGCCGCCCTTGGAATGGCCGCACACGACGAGCGGACGGCTGCCTCCGGTCTCGTTCAGGTAATCGACGGCCAGCGTCTGCGAGGGCACCGGACAGACCACGCCCATATTGAAGTCCTCCTTCCAGCCGATCAGCGTCTCGTCGGTGCCGCGGAAGGCGACATAGAGCGCCTCGCTGCCCAGATCGATGGTCACGGCCGAGAACTGGGTCTGACTGGCCGTGTCGATTTTGTTGGCGAAGGCGACCAGCCGCGCGTCCTTAAACCTCGGGCATTCAGCCAGTACCTGCAGAAAGCGCACGTCGTCGGGCAGCAGCACGGCGCGGCCGATGTCGGGCAGTCCGAGCAGCAGCCGGGACGCTTCGCCCAGACTCAGCGGCGCGTGAACCTGAGCAAGGTCGATGCGCTCGAAGGGCAGATAGGAGATGCTGGCGAGTATGGCGCAGTCCACCTCGTTGAACGGGTAATCCCGAAGCGGCAGGTCGCCGCGCCAGAGCAGATAATCGATCATGTTTGCGGTCATATGGAACCTCCTGGGTAATAGAAAGAGAAGCGAGCTTTCTCGCTTCTCTATTATACGAAACGCGGGCCGCTCCCGTCAAGCGCGAAATGTTACGCGTCCTGCCTGCTTTCGAAGAACGGGCGCAGCTTCAGGCGATCCCTAAACGCAAAGTGCTTTTCCATCCATCGCGAGCACACGCCGATCATCCAGCCGTCCACCACCGCGCAGATCACCGTGCCCCACTTGACGCCCTCGAACCGGCCCAGTCCGAAGAAGGCGAAGGAAATCAGCACGCTGAGCACGCAGCTGGTCAGGTCGTAGATGGTCTTGAGCCGATGATCGGGCATGTGACAGATGGGCGCGAGCTCCTTGACGAACAGCTCGTATACCTCCGGCGGGATGTACGTGTGAAACACCATCGCCACGCCCACCGCGCAGAAGACCAGTCCGCCCAGGTACAGAAGCACCCGCACGCTCATCAGGTTTGCGGGAAGCAGACCGACAAGCGCCGTGTTCGCGTCCAGCAGCAGCCCGTAAAACACCGCCGTCAGGAACGAAAACAGATAGTACACCTTGAAACGCCTCAGGATCAGGCACATCAGAATCAGCAGCAGCGCCTGCAGGGTGTATTCCGCCATGCCGAACGTGAAAAACGGCAGCGCCGTCGTCGACAGCTTCAGGTACACCAGGTACGCCGGCGCGACCACCATCGACACGCCGAAGTCGGCCGCCACCATGCACGCCGCGCCCAGGGAGATCAGGTAGATGCCCAGCAGATACGCAAGCTCCGTGTAAAAAGTCTTCTTTTTCATCGCCGCACCCTGTCTTTCGCAAAAAATCAGCCCTTCGCGTTTGTGAAAAGTAGAAACGCGAAAAGCTGATTTTATTGTAGTCAAAAGCCGACCGAAAGTCAAGATAAATGTGAGAAAATTCGCCTTTTGTTACCTCATCAACCGGTCGAGGAGCTGCTTCAGACGGCTCTTTTTCTGCGGAAGCACCGTTTTTGTGAAGACCGGCTCGGGCAGGCAGGCAAGGTCTGTCGTCAGCAGCACCGGGAAGGGAAGGTTCGCCTTTTCGGCAATTGCGGCGAAGGCGTCCGCCTGCGCGTCCTCAACCACCAGGCACAGCTGCAGGTTTTCCTGCGGGTTCGCCTCGAAGTAGCGCGCATAGCGGGTCAGCTTTTCCTCGCAGTCGGCCAGGTCGTTTTGCCGGAACGCATCGAGCAGGCAGTATGAGCCGCCGCACTGGAAGGCGTGCTTGGGCCGCACGCGCACGCCGCTCACCCGGTCGAACAGGTAGGGGTGCGTGTCCGGCTCGGCCAGCGCGCCGCGCGACTCGTTCATCATGCCCAGCAGCAGCTGGTTGGCAGCCAGCCGCGCCTTGACCCGCGCCGCGTTCTCCTCGCACAGGTCGGCCTCGCCAAAGTTGCGCGGGTTGCGCTCCATCAGGCAGTGGTAATTGCGCGAGGGGTGATAGGTCTTGAATTTGCACTCCACGCCGCCGCTTGAGAACCTCAGCGCCGCGATCACGTCCAGCGCGCACAGCCTGTCCAGCAGCGCGCCCAGCTTGCTTCGCTCGATGAGCAGCCCTCTTCGCAGGTACAGGTAGCGCTGAAGCTGCCAGGCCGTGCTGTAGCGCAGCTCCTCGACGGCCTGGGCGATGGCACGCAGCCGGTCGTCCGCGTGGGCGGAACGCGCCTGGCGATAAACCGCCTGCGGCGCGACGGGCTCGAGCGTCTCGCGCGCGACGGTCTCGCTGGGGTAGGTAGAGAAGGGCGACTTTTCCGCCTCCAGGCGAAACGAGGGCGGCTCGGGCGGCGCCTTGGGCCCCTCGTCCTCAACGGCGGGCTTTTTGACCTCGACCTGCTCGGAAAAGGCCTGAAGGTCGGTCCACCCCTCGGGCAGATCGACGATCCAGTCGGCATGGCGCATGGGCAGCTCGTCCACCGGGCCGATCAGGCGCGAGCGGATCTTGTGGGTTTCCTCCTCCACGCGCAGGATCTCGACCTGCACGCGGCTGCCGGCCGGGGGAAACTGCTCCGCATCGGCCAGGGTCATGATGTTCGGCGTGAGCATGACGCCCACCGCCTTGGGAAAGTGAAAGCAGACCGTGCCCGAGACCACCTCGCCGGGCGCGAGGCGCAGTCTATCCACCGCGTCCAGGAAGGTGCCGAAGGCCGGCCGCGTGGTCAGCACCAGCCGTCCCTGTCCGTCGATTTCGCGCACGATCACCGGCAGCTCGCGGGGCATTTCGATGTGGTTGAAGTCGTCGATGCGGCCGCAGGAAAATTCCTTGACGTGCACCGCGCCGTTTACGCCCTGCGCCAGCTGGTAAAAGGCCAGCTTGCCGCCCGGGGCGATGAGCTTGAAGCGCGCGCGGTAGGTGTTTTGCTTTTTGTTCAGGAAGCCTTCGCGGATGCGCTCGAACTGCGCCTCTTCATACGCCCGGATCGAATAGACGCTGGACTCCGACGAGGGAAGCATGTAGAGCGTACGCCCCACCTGACGCGCGGCGTACTCCGGGGACAGATTGGTCTGCCTTGTGATCTCGCGAAAGGGGATCGCGCCCTCGCTTCCGTCCGGCAGGCGAGCGGTGAGAGAAAAAGACTGCGGGTCACAGGCCAGAATGAGGCCCGCCAGGCCGGTATCGTCCAGCATTGATTGGTGTTCCTCCTGTATATACTACGAATCGATACAACATAACTCATTTAAATTAATTATAGCACAGTTTCGCCCGGGATTCAACACCTGTTCTCACATATTAAAAACTAAATCCGCAAATGGAAGTTGCCGTTAAGCCTTGCGCAGCGGTTGAAATTGCCCGGCGGATGTGATATACTGTAAAAGAGTATTTAGATTCATTCTGGAGGTTTCCGCTTATGAAGCGTCATATGCTTTTCAAAAAAGTGTGCTGCGGCCTGCTGGCCGGTCTGATCGCGGCCATTCCGGCGCGCTTTGCGCGCGCGGAGCAGACCGACGAGGTCATTACGCCGCCGTATTACGACACGGTCACCATCACGCAGGGCACGCTGAATATCGACGCGAAGGTCTATGTGCGCAAGGGCCCGGGCAAGGATTACGGCCGCGTGGGCAAGCTCAGTCCCGGGGATGTGTTCACCGTCACCGGCACCGAGGGCGACTGGTATCAGATCGAGTTCGACGGCGGCAGCGGCTATGTACTCGCCGAGCTGGTCAATACATCGACGTTCGAGGACCAGGTGGAGCACGTGGACGAGGCGGCGTTCGAGGCGGACATTACGGATGCGGACTATCCGGTCGTGCTCGAGCGCAAGTCGTCCTATTCGCTGCGCGGCACGGTCACGTCCTCGACGCCCCTGACCGCCGTGAGCGTCAAGGTGATTAACCAGGTCACGCTCGAGGAGGAAATCAACGCCCAGGATACCTTTGACCGGTCGAAAAACGTGACCAGCTACGACCTGCTGAACCTGGACAACTACATCAAGTTCCGCAAACTGACCCCGGGCGAAAAGCGCCTGCTGGTTACCGCCCAGAGCGGCAACGCGAGCAAGGACGTGCTGGACGTGAACTTCTTCGTCACCGGCAACTCGACCGACGAGCCGGTCAGCATGACGGACAGGTGCACATTCGACATGGCTCATGGCAAGGCGGCGCAGCTGACCGACGGCAAGCTCAACACCGGCTGGCAGCCCACGTCCGACACGGACGCCCTGACCATTACGCTGCCCGAGTCGCCGCAGGCGGGCGTGATCTGCCTGACCTGGACCGAGGGTGTGCGCAACTACACGCTCGAGTGCTACGACCGCGCGGGCGAGCTGGTCGAGACGGTCGAGGCCAACTATTCCTATGATATGTATTCCACCAGCCACAACCTCTCCCAGAACCTGGGTAAGCTGGTGCTGACCACCAACAACCTGACCACCACGGTGGCCGAGGTGCGCCTGTACGAGGCAGACAAGGTTTCAAGCCTCGTGCCCCGCTGGAGCGAGAGCAACAAGAAGGCCGACCTGATGGTCATCAGCGCGCACGAGGGCGACGAGCTGCTCTTCTTCGGCGGTCTGATTCCCACGGCGGTGGGCGAGGGCAAGAACGTCGAGGCGGTCTTCCTTTCCGGCAGCGGACGCGACCGGCTGGAGGAGTCGCTCGAGGCCATGTGGACGGCCGGCCTGACCAACGCGCCGGTCTATCTGGGCTTTGAGGAGCAGAACGTGCGCAAGTACGAGGACGCGGTCAATGCCTGGGATCTCGAGACCGCGGTCTCCGCGCTGGTCGAGCGCATCCGCGCCACGCAGCCCGACGTGATCGTCACCCACAACGTCAACGGCGAGGATGGCGACAATCAGCATACCTATACTGCGACGCTGGTTCGCCGCGCGGTGCTGCTGGCGGCCGATCCCGCCTCCTATCCGGATTCCTACTCGAAGTACGGCGCCTGGGAGGTCAAGAAGCTCTACATTCACCAGTACGAGGCCAACACGGTTCAGCTGAACTACGAACAGCCGCTGGATGCGTTCGGCTCGCTCACGGCCAATCAGGTGACAGAGCTGGCCTATGACAAGTACGCCTCGCTGCGCAAGCATTCGCTTTCGTATTATAACGAGAAGTTCGAGGCGAACAGCTATGGCCTGATTGCCTCCACGGTCGGCGAGGATTCGGCCAAGACGGATCTGTTTGAGCACATCGAAGGATAAACTGCGAGGAGGAAGGCCGGATGGCGGGCGAAGAACAAACGAAGACGGGCCTGGAGACGCAAAACGGGCCGAAGAAGAAAAAGAAGAAGAAAACGGCCGGCGCGCCGCAGACCGGCAAGAAGAAGCTGAGCAAAAAGGCGATGCTGGCGCGCAAAAAGCGGCTGCGCAAGAAGAGAATTCGCCGCGTCGTGGGGCGTATCGCGCTCTCACTGGTCACGTTCCTGACGGTGGTGCTGGGCGGCGTGTACGCGCTTTTGAGCGTGTTTTTCCTGGGGCCCTCGCAGACGGCGGGCGATAAGCTGACGATGTCGCTGTTTGAGACCAGCGCGCTCAAGTTCGTGCCCTCACTGTATTATTCACAGGCCGAAATCGACGCCATCAAGGATCGCAACAAGATCATCGAGCCGGAGGGCACGACCGACCTGAGCCTGGTTTCCATCCGCAGGCCGGAGGAGCAGACCGACCAGACCGGCGCGGATACGCAGCAGGAAGAGGAAGACATCTACGTCGAGGAAATCACCGGCGCGACCTATCACGGCTGGATGATGGTGGTTCGCGATCCCTCGCGCGTGAGCGTGGGCGTATCGCGCGACTACTTCAACGATGACGCGCGCGGCATGCGAATCGCCGAAATGGCCGAAAAGTACAACGCGATCGGCGCGATCAACGGCGGCGCGTTCTCGGACAGCGGCGGCATGGGCAACGGCGGCATGCCCAGCGGACTGACTGTTTCGGACGGCGAAATCCGCAACAGCAGCGGCGGCCGCGACCTGACCACCGCGGGCTTTACCGAGGACGACATACTGGTCGTGGGTAAGTTTACCAAGGATCAGGCGAAGGAAATGAAAATCCGCGACGCGTGCTCCTTCGGCCCGGCGCTGGTGGTCAACGGCGAGCCGGTCGAGTTCTCGGGCGCGAGCTCCGGCCTGAACCCGCGAACCGCCATCGGTCAGCGCGCGGACGGCGCGGTGCTGATGCTGGTCATCGACGGCCGCCAGGTCAACAGCATGGGCGCGAGCTACGCGGACCTGGTCAACATCATGGTGCGCTACGGCGCGGTCAACGCCTGCAACCTGGACGGCGGTTCCTCGTCCAACATGTACTATAACGGCGAAATCCTGAACGACGGCGTGGCGATCACCGGTTCCCGGCACATTCCCACCACGTTCATCGTGCGGTAAAGGAGGGACAGGCAATGAGCGAAATTGAAAAAAAGCGCAAGAAAAAGGGCCGTGTCCAGCCGAACCGCGGCAAAAAGAAGAAGAAAAAGGGATTTCCAGTCTTTTTCACGATCTATTTCACACTGATCGCGCTGGCGGTGTTCGCCGTGGCGTTCGGCATGAAGTACCTGCGCGGATACCTGGCGGCCTATGAAAACAACCAGCCGAAGTACGAGGCGGAAAAGGTCGCGCAAACCTTCCTGAACCGCGACTTCGAGACGCTGTATGAGTACGAAGACCAGAGCCTCTTCGAGGGCGAAACCGAGCAGCAGTACGTCGACTACATGAACGAGCTGACCAGTGGCATGGACATCACCTACAAGAGCGTCGTCAGCGGCAGCGAGGACGAGATGCGCTACCTGGTCAAGGCGGACGACGTGCCGCTGGGCGAGTTCACGCTCAAGAAAAACGGCCAGGAGGACGAGTACGGCTTCGAGGGCTGGACGCTTGACACGATGAAGACCACGGGCGTGCTGCGCAGCGAGACCTACCGCGTGACCGCCCCCACGAAGAGCACCGTTTACGTCGATGGTCAGGCGCTGACGGACGCCGAGATCATCGAGCGCGACATCCCGATCTTCACGGTCGAAGACCTGCCCGACGGTGCGCATGTGCCGACCGACTGCGTCTATGAGTTCACCCGCTACTTCGGCGTGGATCAGGTCAGGGTGGTCGACCAGTACGGCGAGGAAAACGCGCTGACCGAGCAGGGAAATACCTATACGGCCGCCTTCAACTACGACGATTCCCGCCTGGCGCCCGAGCTGGAGGAGCGCGTGATTCAGGTGGTGCGCCGCCTGAGCTGCTTCATGACCGATGACTATTCCCGCTCCAGGCTCTACAAGGACCTGATCGAGGATTCCAAGGCCTATTCCTATGTCAAGCGCTTTGACCTGAACTGGATTGCCAAGCACAAGAGCTACGAGTTCAGCAACATGCAGGTCAACAACTACGTCTCCTATTCGGACGACTGCTTTTCTGCCGAGGCGCGCTACGACTACACGATCATCTACCGCAAGGCCGACCCTGAAACCTACCCGACGGCGTACCGCCTGTTCTTCAAGAAGGTCAAGGACGAGTGGTACCTGTACGACTTTACGCTCATCTAAAGGAGGAAAATTTATGTACTGTTACAAGACCAAGGGAACCTGCTCTCGCGAAATTGACATCGAGGTCAAGGACAACGTGATCGAGTCCGTCCGCTTCGTCGGCGGCTGCACCGGCAACACGACCGGCGTGGCGGCGCTGGCCAAGGGCCTGACGCTGGACGAGGCGATTTCCCGCCTGAAGGGAATTCAGTGCCGCAACGGCACCTCCTGCCCGGATCAGCTGGCCCGCGCGCTGGAGGCCTACAAGGCGGAAGAGGCAAAGTAAATCCTTGGGCGGCGAAGGGGCTTATCGCTTTTTCGCCGCCCGAGTTTATTGTGGAGGGAAAATGAACGCAGCAAAATCGAGCGGGAGGCGGGCTGCATGGGTCACGGCGCTGTGCGTCGTGCTGCTCAGCCTGGGGCTGTGGGCGCTTTTGTCCGTGTGGACGAATACGCCATTCGCTGGCAAAAGTCCCTACTGCACCTACACGCTGCAGGCCATGGCCTGGCGGGATGGACGTGTTTCGCTGGGGCAGGATTATCCATGGCTGGAGCTGGCGGTGTATCAGGGCGACTGGTACGTCAGCTTTCCGCCCACGCCCACCGTGCCGATTTACCTTCTGACCTTCCTGTTCGGCTCAAATGTGCCGGACAATCTGCTAATTAAGGTTTACGCGCTCGTCGGCCTGCTGGCGGTGTTCTTCGCGCTGCGCAAAAGGCAGGGAAACCTGCGCGCGGGCTTCATCGCGCTGATGACCGGCTTCTGCGGCTCGGCGGCGGCGCTGGCCACGCAGGGCGCGGTGTGGTATCAGGCGCAGATGCTGGCGTTCTGCCTGACGGCGTGCGCAGTCTGTCTGGCCTTGGAGGGGAGCATCACCGTTTCGCTCTTTCTGTACGCACTGTCGGTGGGGTGCAGGCCGTTTAACGTCGCGTACGGGCCGCTTTTGATGCTGATTTGGGCGCGCAGGAAGCGACTGCATACGACACGGGAGCTGGCGCGCGGCCTGTGGAAGGGAATTGTGCTGGGGCTCTGTGTGGCGGCGGCCTACGCGGCGTACAACTACGCGCGATTCGGTGATCCGCTCGAGTTCGGCACGAATTACCTGCCCGAGTTCATGCGCAGCGCCCATGGCGAGTTTTCGCTGAAGCACCTGGCGAACAACCTCAGAAACGTCGTGCTGGGCGGGCCGTTTGAGCGCGGTGAAAACGGCTGGAGCATCAAAAAGTACGGATTTTCACTGTTCCTGGCCAATCCGCTGCTGATCTGCCTGGTCGTCCGGTTTGTGCTGGACGCGGCGAAAAGGCGGCTTAATTCGGTCAAGTGTCTGTGCATGGCGCTGTTTCTCGCGCAGATGTTCCTGCTCCTGCTGCACAGAACGTTCGGCGGGTTCCAGTTCGGCGCGCGCTACGCCTTCGACCTCGTGCCCTACTATGTCGCCTACCTGTGCGCCGACGAGCGCCGCCTGAGTGCGTGGGAAATCGCGCTGATGCTTGCCGGGCTCGCCTTCTCGCTTTACGGCATGTCGGTCGTCCATATCTAGCGCCTTTTCCTGCCTCCCTCGCCTGAAAACGGGGGAGGCAGCGCTTTTTCGACAACAGTCGTGTCAAAAACGCCTCTAGTCAGGCGCGGAAAAACATGGTATAATGCTAAGGAGGAAGTTGGAAGGGCTTCCGGGCCGACAGGCAGACATTCATGCCGGCGTGCCCGAAGCAGTGACGAAACAGGCCGGAAAGGGCATGCAATCCCTCTTCGGAACGCATTTTCAGGAGGACAACGCGATGATTATCGGCGAATTCTGCGACACCTTCCCGCCTGAATTGGACGGCGTGGGCACAGTCGTCAAAAGCTATGTGGAGGAACTGACGAAAATGGGGGACGACTGCTACTATGTCGCACCCAACGATCCGAAGTACGACTCGACTGCGCTGCCTTTCAAAACGCTGCTGTACAAGGGCGTCAAGATGCCGGACGAGCCCTATCACGTGGGGCTGCCGGCGCTGGATCTGAAGTACCTGATGGAAGAGCGCAAGCTGGGCTTCGACATCGTGCACGCCCATTCGCCCTTTACCGCGGGCATGAGCGCGCTGCACCTGGCCGGCAGGCGAAAGATTCCGGTCGTGGCCACCTTCCACTCCAAGTACTACGACGATTTCTACATTAAAACGCACAGCGAGCTGCTGGCGACGCTGGGTACGGATCTCGTGGTGAATTTCTATAGCAAGTGCGACGAGGTCTGGACGCTCAACGACAAGACCGCCGAGGTGCTGCGCCAGTACGGCTACAAGAAAGAAATCTTCATCATGCCCAACGGCACCGACGCCTGGACGCCCAGGCCTGAGGAAATCGAGGCCGCGAAGCGCCGCTGGGGACTGGGCGAGGAGACCGTGCTTTTGTACGTGGGCCAGATGAACTGGAAAAAGAACCTGGCAAAGACGCTCGAGGCCACGGCGCTCTACGCGAAAAAACACCCCTGCCGGCTGATGATGGTCGGTCAGGGCCCGGACGAAAAGGAGATTGCGCAGCGGGCGCGGGAGCTGGGCATCGAGAAAAACGTGCTCTTCACCGGCCACATCGCCGACCGGGAGACGCTGATGAGCATCTATGCCTGCGCCGACCTGCTGGTGTTCCCATCCAAGTACGACAACGCGCCCATGGTGCTGCGCGAGGCGGCGGCGGCCGGCACGCCTGCCATTCTGCTGCGCGGTTCGTGCGCCTCCTCAGGCATCGAGGACGGCGTGAACGGCCTTCTGTGCGAGGACACGCCCGAGTCGATCGTCGCCTGTATCGAGCGCGGCCTGCCCGAAAGGCAGAGAATCGGCGAAAAGGCGCGCCAGACCATCCCGGAGCCGTGGAAGGCCATCGTGGCCAAGGCCAGAAACCGGTACCTGGAGCTTATCGAGCGGAAAAAGGCCGAGACCGGGGAATAAACAGATCGTTACATAAAGGAGAACGTCATGGACATCAGACGCGCAAAACCGGAGGACATGCCGCGGCTGCTCGAGCTGTACGCCCGGGCCAGGCATTTCATGCACACCAGCGGCAACCCCAACCAGTGGACGGGCGGCTACCCGAACGAGCAGGTGCTTGAGGCCGACATGCGGGCGGGTAACCTGTACGTGGCCGAGGTGGACGGGACGATCGAGGGCGTATTCGCCTTTATCGGCGGCGAAGACCCGACCTACCGGCGCATCGACGGCCGGTGGATAAGCGACGCGCCCTACTGCACCATTCACCGCATCACCACATCCGGCCGCGTGAAGGGGCTGTCCGCGCAGATTTTCGCCTGGTGTGCGCGGCAGGCGGGCGGAAGTCTTCGCGCCGACACGCACGAGGACAACGCGCCCATGCGCCACGTGCTGGAAAAGTTTGGATTTGTCTACTGCGGCACGATCTACCTTGCGGACGGCGCGCCGCGCAGAGCGTATCAGTACATTGAAAAATAGAATCGAGGGAGTACACAATGAGCTATCTGGATTACGCCGTGAAGCAGAGCATGAACATGCTCGCGATTCCCAGCCCGACCGGCTTTACCCGGGCGGCGACCGACTATCTGCTCGCCGAGCTGCGCGATATGGGCTATGCGCCGCAGCGCACGATCAAGGGCACGGTGTGGTGCGATTTGGGCGGCGAGGGGCATCCGATGCTGCTGTCGGCGCACGTGGACACGCTGGGCGCGATGGTGCGCTCGATCAAGCCGAACGGACGCATCCGCTTTACCCACATCGGCGGCTGGCAGGAGGCGACGGTCGAGACCGAGAACTGCCTGGTACACACCCGCGACGGGCGCAGGTACTCGGGCACGGTGCAGCACGTCAACGCCTCGCAGCACGTCTTCCGCGCGATGGGCGAAAAGCCGCGCAATGAGGAGACGCTCGAGGTGGTGCTGGACGAGCTGGTCAAAACCGCCGACGACGTGCGGACGCTGGGCATCGATACCGGCTGCTACATCAGCTGGGAACCGCGCACCGTGCTGACCGAGTCGGGCTTCCTCAAGAGCCGCCACCTGGACGACAAGGCCTCGAGCGGCGTGCTGCTGGCGCTGGCAAAGGCGATCAAGGCGGGCGACGTTCTGCCCTCGCGCAGGGTGTACATTATGTTTACCGTGTATGAAGAGGTCGGCCACGGCGCGGCCTGCCTGCCCGCGCACGACATCGAGGAGATGTTGGCGGTGGACATGGGCTGCGTGGGTGATGACCTCAAGTGCGACGAGACCATGGTTTCGATCTGCTGCAAGGACTCGGGCGGCCCGTACAACTACGACATGACGAGCAAGCTCATTCGCCTGGCCGAGGAAAATCACCTGGACTACGCGGCCGACGTGTATCCCTACTACGGCTCGGACACGGGCGCGGCGCTGGGCGCGGGCGAGGAAATCCGTCACGCGCTGATCGGCCAGGGCGTGTTCGCCTCGCACGGCTACGAGCGCACGCACGTCAGGGGCATCGACAACACGCTCAAACTGGTCTGCGCCTATGTGCAGGCCGAGCCCTGATCGGAAGGAGGATTCGCCATGAAGCAGCACATCGACACCATCCCGGTATGGGAGGCCTATCAGGCGGACTGCGAGTGCCCCCTGTGCCGCATTCGCCTGAAGAACGAGGCGATGTACGTGGACAACTTCCTGGGCGCGTCGGTCATGGAGCCGTCGACCCGCGTCGAGGTGAATCAGAAGGGCTTCTGCCAGAGGCACTTTCAGATGATGTTTGACTCGGGCAACCGCCTGGGCCTGGCGCTTCTGTGCCACACGTACCTCAAGGAAACCATGGCCAAGCTGGACAAGGACGCGCAGGCCGCCAGGGAAGCCGCGGCGGGCGAGGCCGGCCGGTCAATCTTCGCGCGCGTGGGCGGCAAAAAGGCCGAGGGCGTGCAGGCGGCCATCGACTCGGCGAGGGAAATCGCCGGCAAGTGCATACTGTGCGAGCGGCTGGACGCGACGATGGATCGCTATGTCTACACGCTGATCTACATGTGGAAGCACGAGAGCGAGTTCCGAGCGGCGTTTGAGAAATCCAAGGGCTTCTGCCTGAACCACTACGCGCAGGTGCTCGCGCAGGCACAGAAGGACCTGAGCGGCAAGGAGCTCAAGCAGTTCGTGGACATGCTGTGCGGCCTGCAGAAGCAGAACCTCGAGCGCATTGAGAAGGAAATCGAGTGGTTTACGCTCAAGTTCGACTATCGCAACCAGAGCAAGCCCTGGGGCAACAGCCAGGACTCGGTCGAGCGCACGATCAACAAGCTGCGCGGCGCGTGCGTGGGCGATTTGAAGATACCGGAGGAATGACGGATGGATTTCAGTCACTTGACAACCGAGCAGGTCAACCCGGACAGCCTGAATCTGGACATGCTGTCCACGCTGGACGCGGTGCGCCTGATGAATTCGATGGACGCGCAGGTGGCGGGTGCGGTGGCTCAGGCCGCGCCCCAGATCGCCCAGGCGGTGGACGCGATTGCCGAACGCTTTCAGAGAGGCGGGCGGCTGATCTACTGCGGCGCGGGCACCAGCGGCAGGCTGGGCGTACTGGACGCGAGCGAATGTCCGCCGACGTTCGGCGTGTCGCCTGAGCAGGTCGTGGGCCTGATGGCGGGCGGCGAACGGGCGATTCGCGTGCCGATCGAGGGCGCGGAGGACTCGCCGGAGCTGGGCGCGGACGATGTGAGCCGGGTACGCGTGGGCGAAAACGACGTGCTGGTCGCCATCAGCGCCAGCGGGTACGCGCCGTACTGCGTGGGCGCGGTGGAAGAGGCCAGGGCGCGCGGGGCATTCACGGCCGCGGTGGTGTGCGCAAGGGATTCAGTGCTTTCGCGGCACGTGCAGGTGTGCATCGAGGCGGTGGTCGGGCCGGAGATCGTGTCCGGCTCCACCCGGCTGCGCGCCGGAACCGCCACCAAGATGGTGCTCAACATGCTCACGACGCTGTCCATGGTGCGCGTGGGCAAGGTGTACAGGAACCTGATGGTGGACATGAAGCCCAGCAACGCCAAGCTGCGCGACCGTGCGGTGCGCATCGTCATGCAGGCGCTCGGCTGCGGGCGGGAACGCGCGCAGGAGCTGCTCGGCGCGTGCGACGGGAACGTCAAGGCCGCCATCGTGTGCGGCGAAACCGGATGCGGTGCGCAGATTGCCGAAAAGGCGCTGGATGCGTGTCAGGGCTTCGTCAGGCGGGCCATTGCGCAGGTTCAGGACGAGAAATAGCAGATACTCCCTTGCGGCGAAAAGGTGCTGTGGGGGAGTATTTTTCTGCGGAGGAGAGGCCCTCAGGCACTTGCGCCGTGGTGTCGAAAAGGAATACGGAGGGCGGGATTCGTGAACTGAAGGGAAAAGATTAGAAAACTCGGTAAAAACTGGAAAGTGAAAAAAGCGGGAACTTTGCGGAGGGGGGTATGGTCTAAACAGTAAATTCAGGAAAGGATGTGGTACTCAATGAAACGGTTCCTCAAGGTGTGTCTCTCGGTTGTTCTTCTGCTTGCGCTGCTTACGACGGCAGCCTTTGCGGAGAGCGCGGTCGTCAAGACCAGAACCAGCGACGGTTCGCTGAAGCTGCGCGCGGGCGCGGGCACCAACTACGCGGTTAACGGCTATGTCAAGAACGGCGATGCGATCGACGTGCTCGAAAAGGGCGACGTGTGGTCGAAGGTGAAGGCGGTGAAGTCGGGCAAGACCGGCTACATCAAGAACATCTACATCAAGGCTTCCTCTTCGGGTTCGACCGGCTCCGACATGGTGCGCGGCAAGAACGTGTACGTCAGCGAGAACGGCGGTTCCCTGAAGGTTCGTTCCGGTGCGGGCACGAACTATGGCATCAACGGCTATGTGCAGCACGGCGACGCGATCACCATTCTGAGCCTGGGCAACAAGTGGTCGATGATCCGCGTGGAGAAGAACGGCGTGGTCGGCTTCATCCGCAACGAGTACATCTACGGCTACGGCACGCCTGGCTGGAGCACGGACGCGGGTCTGGACAAGCCCACTGTGAGCACGTATGACGCGGCGACCGTGATCACCAAGTACTCGACCAGCACCGTGAACCTGCGCAAGAGCGCCTCTGCGTCCTCCGAGAAGGTGGGCGAGGTGAAGCGCGGCACGTACCTCAAGGTGACTGGCAGCGAAGGCAACTGGTACAAGGTGACGACCCGAAACGGCGTGACCGGCTACATCAGCAAGAGCTACGTCTCTCTGGGCGCGACCGGCCGCACGGTGGCCAACCTGAACGTCCGTCAGGGCGCGGGCAGCAGCACGACCAAGCTCGCGACGCTGGCCAAGGGCACCTCGGTGACCATCCTCAGCGTGGACGGCAACTGGGCCAAGATCCGCTACGGCAAGTCCTCGACCGGCTATGTCAGCATTCGCTATCTGAACTACTGATCGACCGGGAACCATGAGAGTACAGATGATAAAACGTCCGCCTGAAGCGCTGGACGAGAGAACAGCGCCCCATTCCGCCTGGCAGCGGGATGGGGCGTTTTCTGTGCGGGTTACAGCGCCAGGTCGACGCGGCCCGCGTTCCAGGCGGTCACAAAGACGTGAACCAGCTCGGGCGCGTTATTGTGCAGCAGGACGTCTGCGTGCAGTACGCGCGTTTCGCCGGGCATGAGGAGGAAGAAGCTGTCCTCGGCGGCGCAAACCGTGCCGTCCTCGGCGGTGTCGATGCGCACCGGGAAGGCAGGGACGCTGCCCGCGTTGACGATTTCCAGGTCGAAGGTCATGCGGTTGGCCTTGCGCTCGCTGGAAAGCAGGCGCACCTGCAGACTCGTCTGCGCGCCGGACGCGATCTGAGGCTTGAGCCAGGGGCCCTTGTCGAAGCTCAGGTTGGGCTGCATGCGGGCGCGGCGCTCGGTGCGGAAGGCCTCGTCCTCCATGCGCTCAAGCGCCTTGGGCCAGTAGAAGCTCTGCGAGACCAGCCAACCCTGGCCGTCGGTCAGCGCGGCCTGAATGAAGAAGAAGCGCTCACGGAAGCTCTCGGGGATGTGGAACGAAGGCAGCTCGTAAACCGTCTGATAGGTATCCTCCTTCAGCGACACGGCCTGCGCGCGCTCCCAGGCGACGGAAAGGTCGGGGTTCAGCACGCGCACGGTCAGCGTATGCGCCTCGTCCGAAACGAAGTTCGCGTTGATGACGCGCACGGTCAGCGGCACGTCCTCGCCGACCGCCCAGGTCAGCTGCGGCAGGGACACCATCGCCATCAGCGGCTGATAGGCCTGCTTGAGGTAATAGAAGGGCGCGATCGGGTCGCCCAGGCCGTCCATGAGCTGTATGCCCACGGCGACCGACGGACGGCGGTACACCCAGGGCATCAGGCCGACGGTGACCGGGTAGTTTTCGCGCATCGCCTGGATCATGACCTCGTAGAACTCGCAGGAGGCGATCTGCGTGGCCTCGACCAGATCCTCGAGCGAGATGCCGTTGACGTCGTTGATGGCCGAGGCGCGGCTCATCATGCGCGGGATGCGCTCGGGCACGAACTCGCAGAAGTGGTTGCGCAGCTCGGGATTCTTCTCCTCAAACTCGCTGGTGAAGATGTTCGAGAGCGGGCGGTTGAATTCCTCGGGCGAAATCTGCTGGCGCAGCGACTTATAGCAGGGGAAGGAGTGGATGCCGCTCTCGCCCACGAACGGCAGGTTGGTGAACAGGTGCCTATACCAGGTGGGCTCCATGTCGTTGTAGATGTGGGTGCTGCCGCGGTCGGGCGTGGTGCGCATGAAGATGCGGGTGGGGTCGAGATCCTCGGCCAGCTCCTCCATGACCGCCATCGAGGCCAGGTTGTCGTTGGAATAGGGGTTGAACTCGTTGCCGCCGCAGTGCACGACCAGCGAGGGGTGCTTGCGGATGCGGTACAGGGTCATGGCCTCCTGGTTCAGAAGCACGGTGTGATCCCAGTTGCTGGTCTCGTTGTTGGCCGGAAACGCGTCCTGCCAGACCATCAGACCCAGCTCGTCGCACAGGTTATAGAAGGTCTCGGTTTCCTGTATGCCGCCGCCGTTCCAGATGCGAATTAGCTGCACGCCCGCGTCCCTCGCGCGCTCCAGCGACCAGCGGTATTCCTCGGGATCGAGCTTGAGCAGGAACTCGACCGGCATCCAGTTCACGCCGGTCAGGAAGATCTTCTTGCCGTTGACCACAAACTGGAACCTGTCCCAGCGGGCGCGGAGCTTCTCACCGGCGGAGAAGGTCTGCTCGACGGTGCGCACGCCGAAGGGCAGGGTGTGCGCGTCCAGCACATGTCCGGCCTCGTCGATCAGCGTGACCTGCGCGTCGTAGAGGTTGGGCTCGCCCAGGCCGTTGATCTGCCAGAGCTTATAGCTGCTCAGCGTGATCGTGCGCTGATAGTGATGGCACTCGAAGTACTTTTTCTCGATGCCGGTCGAGGGCCAGTCGAGCGGGGAGAAGGGCTCCCTTTCGTCGTAGATGACCTCGCCGGTCTTGCGGTCGGTCAGCTTCAGGCGAATGTCGAACACGCGCGGCTTCTTCTGCCTGGGCGTGCCCGCGGCGAAGCAGAAGGCCATGGAGTTCCAGTTCGCGTGGCTGTCGCCCAGCATGCAGGCCAGCTCGTCCACGTCCGGATCGGACAGCTCGACCTCGAAGTGTACCGTCGCCCTGCCGTCCTCGATTTTCTCGGTGGCCAGGTACGGGCGGCTCAGGTGATACTCGGGCAGAAACTCGATGCGCACGTCGCCCCACAGGCCGATGACGATGAAGTCGCCGGGGGTGGACTGCTTGTCGCGCGCCAGGTTCCAGGGGATGATCGGGTAGTTGATCACACTCAGATCCCTGTTGTGCGGGTTCCAGGCGCCCTCTTCATAGCCGTAGTCGCAGGCCTTGACCTCGACGACCAGCTGGTTTTCCGCGCCGTAATTCAGCCTGTCCGCAATGTCGATGACCGGGCCGCCGAACATGCCCTCGTGCGTGCCCAGCTCCTCGCCGTTGAGGAAGACGCGCGTGTAGTACGCTGCGCCCTCAAAGCACAAAAAGGCGTGGGCGGCGCGCAGGGATTCGTCCACCGTGAAGGTCTTGCGGTAGTACCAGATCTTCTGATCCACCCAGGCGTACTGCTTGGAGTTGTTCTTTTCGTGGGGATGAGGGGTTACGCCCGCCTCGTACAGGCTCCAGTAAACCGAATTCGGGATGGAGGTGGTCATGTTCCAGGAAATCAGGCCGGGGGCGGTCTCCTGATCGGCGTAGGTAAAGTCCCATTTTCCGTTCAGGCTCAGGTGCGCGCTGCCCTCGCGCGGGTCGATATAGTAGGGCTGAGAGAGGTTCATGCGATCATTCCTTTCGTGTGCGGACTGGGCCGCGTATTGTGTCAGGTACAGTATAACGCGGCGAGAGAAACGTTTCTACTTACCGACTGTAAATTGGAGTTGACGTGCGTGTAAACAGGCAAATTGGGACGGTGAGAGAACATGGGAATCCGGTAAAGAATCCATGAACGAGATGGACGCAGGGGCGCATATGTGGTATAGTGTATACAGTGAGAACCGAAAGGTGGTTGATTGAAATGAAAAAGATACTTTGTCTGCTGCTGGCTCTTGTGCTGCTCGTGAGCGGCGCGCTGGCGGAAGGAGATACGCAAACGCAAACGGTTGACCTGTCCTCGTACCTGATCGTGCTGCACACGAACGACCTGGCGGGCGACCCGCAGGCCGGACTGGGCCTGTCGAAGGTCAGCCTGGTCAAGGCGCGCTTTGAGCAGGCCGGGGCGAAGGTGCTGCTGCTGGACGCGGGCAACTGGCTCGGCGGCAGCGAGGGCTCCTGGCTGGATCGGGGCGAGGGCATGACCGCGCTGATGCGGGACGCGGGCTACGCGGCGGCGAACGTGGGCGCGGGTGAGTACGCCTACGGCCTGGCCAGACTGCGCGAGCTGAAGCTGACGGCGGGGGAAATGCGCCTGCCGGGCGACAGTGTGCAGACCGAGGGCGATGTGCCTGAAAAGGACGTGGTGCTTACGGACGTGGCCGGGCTGAAGGTCGGCCTGTTCGCGGTGACCGAGCAGGGCGCGGCCGAGGGCTGCACGTTTAGCGACCCGCTGACCACGGCGCAGACGTGCGCGCTGGCGCTGGAGGAGCAGGGGTGCGACCTGATCGTGGGGCTGTGCGCCGCGGACGACGAGACGGCCCGGCAGATCGCCGCGCAGGTTGACGGTATCGACATGCTGCTGTGCGCGGGCGGCGAGGCGTTTCAGGGCGGCGAGTGGAGCGAGAGCGGCACGCTGCTGAGCCAGGCCGGCAAGGGGCTGAGCACGATCGGCTGCGTCGCCATCGACTCGCAGGGCAACGCGACTGCCATGACGCTGGACGCGAGCTACTTCGACGAGGGCGCGACCGACGCGGACTTCGACGCGAAGGTGAGCGAGGCGCTGGCCGCGCAGCAGGCGAAAAAGGCTGAGGTCATCGCGACCGTGCCCGCCGCGCTGAGCGGGGAAAACTCCGACGCGGCGCAGACGGCGCTGGGCTCCTGGGCGGCCGACGCGGTGAAGGCGCAGACCGGCGCGGATGCGGCGCTGCTGAGCGGCGTGAGCATCGGCACGCAGATCCCCGCGGGCGAGGCGACCCGGCAGACGATACTCGACGCGTTTCCGGGCGAAACCGGACTGATCCGTGCCACGCTGACCAGCGCGCAGCTCAAGGCGCTGCTCGAGCAGGCGGTCGAGGCCTATCCTGAAAAGAGCGAGCGCTTTCTGCAGGTATCCGGGCTGACCTTCTCGATCGACCCGGCGCAGCAGGCCGGAAGCCGCGTGCACGACGTAAAGGTGAACGGCCAGGCGCTGGACGAAAACGCGCAGTATACGGTCGTCTGCACGGCCGACGCGGCTATCGAGGGCGCGCAGGACTGCGGCGTGCTGTCCTGGACGCTGTGCGACGCGCTGACCGGCGGCGCGGCGCAGTTCACCGGCGAGCCGATGGAGGCGCGCGTCAACGAAGCGGCGCTGCCCACGGTTGAGCCGACCGCCGAGCCCGCGGCGACCGACCAGCCGAACAACTGAGCAAGGAAAGCAAAAAACAAGCCGCACCTCTGGCGTGAAGTCAGGGGTGCGTGTTTTCAATAAAGTGAGCGGGGTGCGCGTCCCAGTAGCCGCGATAGGTGGGTGCGCCGCCATCGTTCAGGTTCAGCTGGTACAGGCGGAAGACCACAGGACGGTTCTTGGGCTGCCACTGCTCGAGGTAGGAGTAGCGATAGGTCATCCCCAGGCGCGCCATGACGCGGCCGCTGGCGGGATTGTTTACATCGTGCGTGGCGGTGACGAAGGGAAGGCCGTCCGCGCGCAGGCGGTCGATCAGAGCGCGTCCGGCCTCGGTCATCAGGCCCCTGTGCCGGTATTCCCCGAGCAGGCCGTAGCCCAGGTCGTGCGCCTCGCCCACAGGTCGGCGTGCAGGTAGCCGATGGGGACGTTGTCCTCGCGCAGGCAGAGGGCGCAGGCGCGTTCTCGGTCATGCCGTTCCTCCATAGAAAAACTCCCCGTCCGAAGACGGGGAGCCAGACTGTCAAAAAACCCCCGGAGAGCTCGAGAGGGCCGCAGCCCTCTCGAACTTCCAATCGCGCCCAGCGGCGTGTACGGTGGGCGCGGGACGATTTTTGCGCCGGAAAATCCCATTTTCCAGAGCAAAAATCGTTTCCCTGCAGTTTTTGCGCCCGGAAATCTCTTAGATTTCAGCAAAAACTGGAGAGGGTGGCCGTGGCGGGGGAGCTTGCTTCCCCGGCCACCAGCTTGTCAAAATCTTTTTGACAAGCAAACTCCCCGTCCGAAGACGGGGAGCGATTCGCTGATTAATAGCGGGAAGCGCGCTGCTGATCGAAGCAATCGCGGCAGTAGACCGGACGGTCACCGCGGGGCTGGAAGGGCACCTGGGTGGGACGGCCGCAGCCATCGCAGATCACATCGTACATCTTGCGCTCGGGGCGGGCCTGGTTGTTGGCGGCGCGGCGGGCGGCGCGGCAGGCGGGGCAGCGGCCGGGCTCGTTCTGGAAGCCCTTGTCGGCGTAGAACTGCTGCTCGGACGCGGTGAACACGAATTCGTTGCCGCACTCACGGCAAACCAGAGTCTTGTCTTCAAACATGGGGTAAAACCTCCTAAAATGATGTGCCTTCCGAATGAATTGCCTAGCTACCGAGTTCACCATAGGGTCGGAACACCACCAGGAGTGACCGGGATATCATGGGCTCTCATTGAGGCTGGAGATAGTATAGCATAGTCGGGCAAAAAAGTACAGAGACAATTTCAAACTTAACTTAGGCATGGTATGATAACAAAAAAACGCGGAGGAGACTGTCATGAATAGAGAGTACCTGATGAAGGCGAGGACGCTGCTGATGAACGTGACGCCCATGGCGCGGGACTGCGGAAGGAGCTGCGGCGCGGCCTGCTGCCAGCCGGACGAGGACGGGCAGGGCGGCGTATACCTGTTTCCGGGCGAGGAGGAACTGCTGGGCGAGATTGCCTGGGGAAAGGTTGCGGAGGATTCGGCCGTGCTGGGTGGAAAGCGCGCGCGGATGCTGGTGTGCGAAGGAATGTGCGAGCGGGAGAAGCGGCCGCTGGGCTGCATGATCTTTCCGCTCACGCCCAGGCTTGGCGAAGACGGCCGGGTGGATGTGGGCTTCGACCTGCGCGCCAGGACGATGTGCCCGCTGCTCAGGTATGGCATGACCGGCCTGAGGCGCGACTTTGTCAGCGCGGTACGGGAAGCGCTGGGCTGGATTGCGCGGGACGAGGAGGGACTGCGGTTTCTGCGCGACTGGGAGGCGCTTGAACAGCAGTACGACATGAAGCTGTGAAAACGACGGATACAAATGGACCCCTTCGGGCAGATCAGTCTGCCTGAAGGGGCCCTTTTTATTGCGCCGCGATCTGCTCGAAGAGCGGGGAAAGGCGGTCGTAGAGCTGCGCGTAGAGCGCCTGACAGGGCCTGTAGGCCGCCTGCCATGCGGGGTTGACCGGATGCACGGACGATGCGCGCACGATTCCCGCGGCCTGCTCATAGCCCTCAAACAGGCCTGCGCCCACGCCCGCCGCGATCGCTGCGCCCATGCTGGTGGCGCTGGCGGGATAGGCGTGAATGCGCGCGGGCACGCCGATCATTGAGGCGAGCATGTCGGCCCAGAGCGCGGACTTCGCACCGCCGCCCACCAGCATCAGCGATTTGACCGGCAGGCCGCACTCGCCCAGTATGCCTGCGCAGCCGGAGAGGGCATACGCCACGCCTTCATAGAGCGCGCGGGCGATGTGCGCGGGCGTGTGGTAGAGCGTGAAGCCCAGCAGGTTGCCGCGCGTGTGCGGATCCCAGTAGGGGGTGCGCTCGCCCATCAGCGTGGGCAGGAAGTACACACCCTCCGCGCCCGGCGAAACGGTGCGGGCCAGCGCCTCGACGCGATGCAGCGCCTCAGGCAGCGGGCCCTGGTCGCCCAGCAGGTTGCGAACGCCCCAGTTGAGCGCGTCGCCGCCGCATTGCACCGTGCCGCAGCACAGGATGGAGCGGCCGTCCAGGTCGACATAGTGGAACAGGCGCGCTTTCGGATCGTCCACGGGCTGCTCGGCGAGCTGACTGACCCAGGCGCTCGAGCCGATGCAGCAATAGGCGCTTCCGGGGGCGTACAGGCCGGAGCCTCGGGCTGCGCACGCGCCGTCCCCGCCGCCGATGGCCACCGGCGTGCCCTCGAGCAGGCCGCACAGCGAGGCCGCCTGCGCCGTGACACGGCCGCTGATGTCGTGACCGCACAGCAGGCGGGGCATGCGGTTTTCGTCCAGGTTCAGTTCCCGCAGCAGGTCGCGTGCCCAGTCGCGCCGGCGAATGTCCAGCGCCAGGGAAAGACCCGCGTCGCTGTAGTCAGTGCAGTCCGCGCGTCCGGTCAGGCGGGCGTAGAGGTAATCCTTGGTGTTGAGAAAATACCGGGCGTGGGCGTACACATCTGGACAGTGCCTGCGCAGCCAGAGAATCTTGGGCAGCGTGGCGTGAAAGTCGATGCGGTTGCCGGTGAGCCGGTAAAAGTCGCGCTCGGAGATGACCGCGCGGATTTCGTCCAGAGATTCGGCGGCGCGCGCGTCCGAATGGATGATGTTGTCGTGCAGCGCACGGCCCGCTTCGTCTACCGGGATGCAGCCGTTCATCGTGCCGGACAGGCCGACCACGGCGATGCGCGAGGGGCTTACCTGTTCAAGCAGTGTTCGGATGCAGGAAAACATCGCGCCGACAATCGGTTCGACGGCCTGCTGCGCCCAGCCGGGCTGCGGAAAGGCGGTTTCATAGGGCAGGGCGGCTGTATGCAGCGCCTCGCCCTGCGCGGAAAAGACCGAGCACTTGATGGAACTGGTGCCCGCGTCGCAGGTCAGTATCAGGTCGCCGTTCATTGTTCCTCTTCCTTTCGACGGTTGATCACGTCGCCGGTCGCCGCGCCGACGATCGAGGTGAGCACGCACAGCAGCATGCTGCCCGCGTAGGGCGAATAACCGACCAGCAGCCAGGGCACAACGCACATGCAGATCGGCGGCGCAATCCAGGCCAGGTAGCAGTTGATTCCCTGGCATGTCGTGCGCATCGCCGTCAGAAGGCCTGCTAGCGGCAGAATTGCCCAGTAGCCGACCGCGAGAACTGCGCTCAGGCCGGACAGTACGGCCGCGAGAGGCACCGCGGCGGAGAGCAGGCAGACGATCAATACCTGAAGCAGCAGCGGCTTGATTGTTTTCAGCGTTTTTTTCATAAGAGACTTCCTTTATATGCCATGCGGGTATTTCCCAATATGCCGATTATACCGTCGCATGAAGCCTTTGTCAATGACAAAAAGAGCGATCAGAGCGAAAGTAATTTTGTCGTTTTTTAAGTCGAATTTTATGTGTTCGACATGATTTTCGACACACAAGCAGCCGGGACGGGGATTTTTCGCCTCCTCCTGGCTGATTTTTATGTTTTATGGAAGTTTTCGTGTCGATTATCGACAAAACGCACCGACGGCGAGCGACGGGTTTCGAACCGGAAAACCGCTATAATCCCAGACGTGGCAAGGGGGGAAGGCGAATGAGCATTGAGCGATTCCTGCTGACCAACTTTGTCGCGAACCTGATGCTGCTGGCCGTTTCGACGCGAGCCGTGGGCCGGGTGCTGCCGGGGCGGGTGCTGTGTGCGGCGCTGCTGGGCACGTTCTACGCACTTTTCGCCTACGCGTCCGGAAAAGCCTGGCTGAGGTCGCCTGCGTGCGCGCTGGGCTGTCTGATCGGCATGTGCCTGGTGGCCTGCCCGCCGGGAAGCCTGAGAAAGCGCGCGAGGCTGTGCGCAAGCCTTGCGGTCTGCTCGGGACTGGCGGGAGGAATCCAGCTGGCGCTGGGGCAGGCCAGCCCCGCGCTGTTCCTGGCGGCGATGGCGCTCTATGCGCTCTTTACGGGCTGCAGGCGCAGCGCGCGGGAGGTGCGGGAGGTACGGCTCAGGCTGGAATTTTCCGGAGGACAGGTTGACGTGTGCGCGCTGGTGGACAGCGGCAACCGCCTACACGAACCGCTCTCCGGTCTGCCGGTGCTGCTCGTCGAGCGGGAATGCCTGGAAAGGGCGCTCGGCCGGCAGAACCTGGACAGGCTCGAGGCACAGGGCCGCCCGGTGCGCTTTCGCTCGCTGGGACACAGCGGAGAGCTAAACTGCCTGCCTGCGCGGCGGCTGCGGATCGTGCAAAGGGGCCGCCTGCTCCCGGCGGGAGACGTCTTCGTGGCGCCCTGTGAGCATACGCTGTCCGGAGAGCATCAGGCGATTGCCCCGGTCGGCATCTTCGACGAGGCGTGAGGTACAAGGGATTTCGCGAGAGAAGCAGGGGAAATCTTTTGTAAAGGAGCGTTCGTATGAAGGCCGGAATCAGGCACACCATCGTTCGGTTTATCTCCCGCATGAAGCGGGAATCCATACTCTACATCGGAGGCAGCGATACACTGCCGCCCCCATTGACCAAAGAAGAGGAGCGTTCACTGATGGAAAACATGCAAACCAGTAATGAACAGGCCGTCCGCGCGACGCTGATTGAGCGCAACCTGCGCCTGGTGGTCTATATTGCCCGGAAATTTGAGAACACCGGCATCGGCATCGAGGATCTGATCTCGATCGGCACCATCGGCCTGATCAAGGCGGTCGGTTCCTTTGACCCGAACAAGAACATCAAGCTGGCGACCTACGCCTCGCGCTGCATCGAGAACGAAATCCTGATGGTGCTCAGGCGCAACAGCAAGCGGCGGCTGGAGGTCTCGCTGGACGAGCCGCTCAACACCGACTGGGACGGCAACGAGCTGCTGCTTTCCGACGTGCTGGGCACCGAGGCCGACCTGGTGAGCAAGCAGCTGGACGCAGACGTGGAAAAGCAGCTGCTGTACATGGCCATCGCCAACCTCGACCCGCGCGAGAAGAAGATCATCTCGCTTCGATACGGCCTGATGAACGGGCGGGAACACACGCAGAAGGAGGTCGCCGACCTGATGGGTATTTCCCAGTCCTACATCTCCCGCCTTGAAAAGCGTATCATCCACCAGCTGCAGACCGACATGGAAAAGATGGCCTAATCGGGCGCATAGCCGCCTTGCCTTCCGGGCATAAATACTGGAGGAAGACGGAGGAGGCGATTCGATATGGCGACGGGCAAGGTGGAAATCTGCGGCATCGATACCTCGACGCTCCCGGTGATCCGGGGCGAGGCGGCGCGGGAGATGCTTGCAAGGGCGCAAAATGGCGACGAACAGGCGCGGCAGGCGTTTATCCAGGGGAATCTCCGGCTGGTGCTGAGCGTGATTCAACGCTTTCAGGGGCGCGGAGAGAGCGTGGACGACCTGTTTCAGGTGGGCTGTATCGGCCTGATTAAGGCGATCGACCACTTCGACCTTGGACAAAACGTGCGTTTTTCGACGTACGCCGTGCCAATCATCGCCCGTTGTCGAAAAACAGCCCTCGGAGAACAAGGCTCCGGGGCTGCGCTTTTGATCGGGTCAGGCGGGCTTGTGCAGGTAGACCTCGATGCCGCGGCGCTCATAAGGCTCGGCGTGTACCTGCACGGGCCGCGCCGTGTCGAACTCGGGGGCGTAGGTCATGCCGGCCATCGGGTACTTGGCCCCGGCGGTCATGTGGTAGGGCAAAAACTCCATCCGGATCAGCGAGGACGCGCCGGCGAGCAGATCAGCGGTTTCTTCCGCCTGATCGAGGGTGTCGTTTACGCCCGGGATGAGCGGCGTGCGGATGATGAAGGGGAGAGACCCCTCGCAGAGCATGCGCGCGTGGCGCAGGATGGGCGCGTTGTCCACGCCAGTATAGTGTCTGTGGCGGGCGGGGTCGGTCAGCTTGATATCCATGATGATCAGGCTGAGGGTGCGCATCGCGTCCTCAAAGACCTGGTCGGAGGCGTAGCCGCTGGTCTCGATCGCCGTGTGTACGCCGGGCATCTGCGAGATGACCTCGCGCACGAAATCCCACTGCATCAGCGGTTCGCCGCCCGAAAAGGTCACGCCGCCGCCGGTCTGCTCGAAGAGCGCGCGGCTTCTGAGCAGCCTTTTCGCCAGCTCGGCGCTGTCTGTCTTTTTGCCTGCGATACGGCGAAGGTTCAGCGGGCAGACCGGAATACACTTACCGCAGGCGACGCAGTGCCCCGGGTGCTCGCAGACCGCCCTGCAGGCCCCACAGTGCACGCAGGCCGACGGGCTGACCATCAGCTGCGGCGCGGGGGAGAGGCCCTCCGGGTTGTGGCACCACATGCAGCGCAGCGGGCAGCCCTTCAAAAACACCGTCGTGCGCACGCCCGGGCCGTCGTAGACCGCGAATTCCTTGACGTCGAATACCGTGCCGGTCATGGCCTACACCTGCAGCTCGACGCGCTCGATGATGTGATCCTGATAGCACTCGTCCAGCTCGACGAAGTAGCCGCTCCAGCCCCAGACGCGCACGATCAGGTTGCGGTACTTGTCCGGATGCGCCTTCGCGTCGAGCAGCTGCTCACGGTTGACCGTGTTGAGCTGCAGCTGATGGCCGCCGCGGCTGATGAAGAAGCGCACCAGCTGCGCCACCTTGGTGATGGCCTCGTCCTCGCGGAAGACGCTGTCGTGGAACTCAATGGTCAGCGGGCCGCCGTTGATGACGCGGGAGAGGTTGGGCTTGGTGAAGGACTCGATCAGCGACACCGGGCCGCTTAAGCGGGTGTTGATGCCGGGCGCGTAGTTGGCGGGCAGCGGTTCCTCGGCCAGGCGGCCGTCGATGGTCGCGCCCAGGTCGCGCGCGTGCCAGATGTAGTACATCGCGGAGCCGGTGCCCGCGCGGAAGACGCCGCCGCGCTCGTTCCTCAGGCCCTCCAGCGAGTCGGCGAAGGTATCCAGCAGGAAGCAGGCGTACTGGTCGGCCGCGTCCTCGTCGTTGCCCATCTTGGGGCACTCCTGCTTGAGCTGATAGCGCAGCGCGTCGAAGCCCTTGAAATCGGCGTCCATCGCGTGCAGCAGCTCGGCGGGATCGGTGTGGCGCTTGAAGACCATTTCCTCGACCGCCGCCATGCCGTCCGCCGCGGTGGCCAGGCCCGTGCCGTGGAAACCGAAGTTGTTGTACTTGCTGCCCAGGGAGATGTCCTTCGCCTTTTCAAGGCAGCCATCGAAGAACAGCGAGATATATGGCGAGGGGATGATATACAGGTCGTGAAGACCGGCCGCCATCTCGCGAACCTGGGAGAAAATGCGCTCGCGAACCAGCGCCTTCATCTCGTCCATGCTCTGAAGCGTGGTCAGGTGTTCGCGCACCACCTGGTTGACCACCCCGGTGAAGGGCAGCGCGCCGATGTTGGGAATGTCCATGCCTACGCCGGGGATGATGAACTCCCAGCAGGCGGCCACGACGTAGTTGTACGCGTCGGCCTCGTCATATCCCAGCTTCATCAGCGCGGGAATGGCCACGTCGTCGTTTTCATACTGCGGGAAGCCCAGACCCAGGCGGGTCAGCTGCGTGCCCAGCTCGTAGACCTCAAGCGGGGTGTTGCTGTGCACGCGCAGGTTGATCTTCGGGTCGATCACGTGCAGCTCGGCCGAGGCGCGGATGCACAGCTCGCTGAGCTTGCTGTAGCCGTCCACGCCCTTTTTGAGGTAGCCGCCCAGCACCATGCTCTGGCCGTTGTCGCCCTGCTGCATGCCGGGATACAGGTCGCTGTCCCGGTTGCAGGCCAGGAAGAACTCCTCAATCAGCTCAAGCGCCTCCTCCTCGGTCAGGCGGCCCTCGGCCAGGTCGCGCTCAAAGTAGGGGCGCATGTACTGGTCGAAGCGGCCCAGCGTGTTGTGGTAGTCGCCCTCGCACCACATGGCGAAGTGCAGGATGCGCAGGCTCTGCAGCGCCTCGCGGAAGGTGGATGCGCCCCGCGCGGGCACGCGGTCGAGCACCTCGGCCACGTCCTCGCGGCCCTGCGTACGGGCATAGACGGCGTAACGCGCGGTCAGGGCGAGCACGGCGAGGATACTCCTGCGCATGGACTCGAGGTAGGCACGGTTGTCGTCGGTCTCGACCTGATCGAGCTTCTCAAGCTGCGCGCACAGGCCCTCGGAGATCAGCCGGCCGTAGTCGGGGGAGAGGTTGCAGACATTGCCCAACTCGTGGATGTAGTGGGTCGACTTGATCCTCTCCCATTCCTCGTCCGTGTAGATCATGGGCAGCGCGGGCAGCGTGCGGGTGAAGACGATCTTCTCATCCGGCAGCAGCACCGGCTGCTCGTTTTCGAGGAAGGTCTCAAGGCGCAGGGCGGTGCGCTCGAAGTCGCGCTGGTCGGCCTTTCGGTAGCAGGCCGGGTCGATCATCAGCTTCCGGCGCAGGGCGTGGTGGCGCTTGCTCAGGATGTACTCCCGCAGCGCTTTGATTCGTTCCGTCATGTGATTCGCTCCTTTATTGAAGACACCGTTGGTGTGCTTTATATTTCTGTCTCATTATAGCATAGATCGTGCCCGGCTGGGAATAAGCAAAAGCCGATTCACACGGATTTTGCATGCGAATCGGCTGAAGAAGTATTCCCTTAGCGCCAGAGAATGAGGTACGCGAAGGCCAGGAACAGGCCGATGCAGGTCAGCAGCAGGCCGAAGGAGACGCTGTGCGCGACGCGGCGAATCGAGCTGTCCATCTCGTCGCGGCCGGCGGCCAGCACGATGGTGAAGTCGGTCTTGACCGGGTGGCGCAGGAAGACCGTGCG
The DNA here is from genome assembly GCA_934647305.1 of uncultured Clostridia bacterium. Lineage (GTDB taxonomy): Bacteria > Bacillota > Clostridia > Christensenellales > Aristaeellaceae > CAKUFI01. The sequence continues at coordinate 144,900 of CAKUFI010000001.1, forward strand.
GTTGGCCAGCGCGACGAGCGAATTGAGCAGGCAGCCCAGGGCGTAGGTCAGGCGCGTGCCCACCGGGGCCTCGAGCGGCTTTTTCTCGTGGCGGAACAGCGTCCGCTTGAGCGCCAGCGCCACCGTGTCGGTCAGGCTGTCGCAAAGGCGCACGACGAAGACCGCGGCCGGACGGAATGCGCGCAGTATGGCCTCGGGCGCCTTGTCCATGGCATGGGCAAAGCCGGCGGCGAGGGGGCGCAGCAGGCGGCAGGCCGTTTCGACGAGACCGCCCAGCACGCGGCTGATCAGGCCCAGCGCGCCCGGAATCAGGCGGCAGACGAGCGGCCTGTACACCAGGTTCTCAAGGTCCAGCCAGGCGGGCCAGCGGTTGAGGTACACGCCTTTTTTCATCAGCAGGCCGCGCACCACCGCAAAGTAGACGACGGCCGCGATGCTCAGCGACTCGGCCGCGCCCAGCAGGTTCTCGCCGGAAAAGTAGGAGATGGCGTGCGACACGCCCTCGCTGCGGAAGAAGCCCGCGGCTCCCTGCGCCGCCTGCCGCAAGAAAACGGAGGGGAACAGACCCAGCACGGGCAGCGCCGCCGCCGAGACGGTCAGTACCGCCTTGCTAAGCGGGGTAGCGTAGCTTTTGCTCAGGCGGTCGTACTCGGCCTGGCGCGCGCTCTTCAGGTTTTTCTGCCAGAAGATGGCGACGTACAGCTTGGTCATGTAGGCCGCGGTCAGGCCGCCCGTCGTCAGAAACAGCCACTCGACCGCGCGGCAGAGAACTGTGCCTTCGCCCAGCAGCGTGCGCTCGGCCACGTACTCGAGCAGCGCCTCGTGCAGCAGCGATTTGCTCACGAACCCGTTAAACAGCGGCACGCCCGCCAGTCCCACCGCGCCCATCAGGAACGCGAAGTGCAGCGCCGGCTTGCCTCGGCCGTAGCCGCGAATCTCGTTCAGGTCGAGGCTGTGCGCCTTCATATAGACCGCGCCGGCGGTCATGAACAGCGTCAGCTTGATCAGCGAGTGGTTAATCATGTGCATGACCGTGCCGTACACGGCCAGCCCGTCGCCCTCGGCGAGCAGTGCCTGCACGGCCACGCCGAAGAGTATGAAGCCGATCTGCGACATGCTCGAGCAGGCCAGCGTGCGCTTGAGGTCGATCGAGAACAGCGCCAGCAGCGCGCCCAGGAACATCGTGATCATCGCGAAGGCCAGCAGGATGTTGCCCCAGGCGGCGTTGTGGCCGAAGACGTTGCAGGAGACCGCGATCAGGCCGAACACGCCGGTCTTGGTCAGGATGCCTGAAAGCAGCGCGCTGGCCGGAGCCGGAGCCACCGGGTGCGCCTTGGGCAGCCAGATGTGCAGCGGAAACGCGCCCGCCTTGGCCGCGAAGCCCACGCAGGTCAGCGCGCCCGCGGCATAGAGCGCGGAGCGGTTTTCCACCCGGGCGCAGGCCGCGAAGAGCCCGTCGTAGCTCAGCGTGCCGGTCAGGCGATAGAGCAGGAACAGCCCCATCAGCGTGACCATGCCGCCGCCCACCGCCACCGCCAGGTAGGTCTGAGCCGCACGCATCGCCTTTTCGTCCTCCTCGTGCGCCACCAGGCAGTAGCTGCTCAGCGACATGATCTCAAAGAAGATGAACAGGGTGTAGAAATCTTCGGCCAGGAACACGCCGATCGTCGCGCCCATCGTGAGAAGCGAAAACAGGTGATAGCGGCTGCGGTTGTGGTGGTGCAGAAAGTACTCGCGCGAAAACAGCGAGGTGCATAGCCACATGAAGCAGGCGATCAGCGAATAGACCGCCCGGAAACCCTCCATCGAGAAATGCAGCCCCAGGCCGCAGAAGCCTTCCCAGGCAAAGCGGAGCGTTTCGCCCCGCCGCGTGCAGAGAAGGCCCCACCCAGCTATTGCCAGGCAGACCGCGCACACCAGGGCGACCAAAGCGTCCCGCGCGCGCTCGGAGCGGCGGCCGGCGACATAGCTGAGAATCGCGCCGCCCATCGGCAGAAAGACCAGCAGGGGCAGCAGAAGTTGTTTCATGGCGCGTTCGCTCCTTTCCTCAGAGAATATGACTGAGCCACTCGGTGACATTTGCGGCGGAGAAGCTCATGACCAGCATGGCCAGGCACAATACGCCCAGCGACAGCTTCATCGGCAGGCCGGGGTCGCATTTTTCCGCGGGCAGCGTGCCCTCGAGCGGGCGGGCGTACATCGGCACGACCACGCTGAGCAGATACACCGCCGTCAGCACGGCCGACACGATCAGCGCGCCCGCGCCCACATAGCCTGCGATCAGGCCGCTGTCGATCGCCGCGGTGGCCAGGTTCCACTTGCTGGCGAAGCCCAGAAGGGGCGGCACGCCGGTCAGGGCGAGGCTGGCGAAGGTGAACACCGCGCAGGTGAAGGGCATGGCCTTGGCCAGGCCGCGCATTTCCTGCACGTACTCGCGGTTTGTTTTGACCAGAATCGCGCCCGCGCAGTAAAACAGCGTGATCTTCATCAGCGCGTGGAACACGAGGTGGGTCAGCGCGCCAGTCAGCCCGGCGTTCGTCATCAGCGCCGCGCCCATCAGGATGTAGCTGAGGTTGCTGACGGTCGAGTAGGCCAGGCGGCGCTTGAGGTGCTGCTCGCGCACGGCCATGACTGAGCCGTAGACAATGGTGAACGAGGCCAGCAGCAGGCAGACCGTCTGTGCCCACGTTCCCTCTAGCAGCCACGTGCCGAACGAGTAGTCGATCAGGCGAATCACGGCGAACGCGCCCGCCTTGACCACCGCCACCGCGTGCAGCAGCGCGGTCACAGGCGTGGGGGCGACGCTGGCCATGGGCAGCCAGGCGTGCATGGGGAAGAGCGCGGCCTTGGTGCCGAAGCCCACAAACGAGAGCACGAACACCAGCCTGAGCAGGCCCTCCAGGCCCGAAACCGCCTCGGGAGTCAGCGTGCCGCCGGGCAGGAAGTCCACCCGGCCGTAGGTCAGCAGGAAGATCAGCCCGATGAAGCCCAGCGCCGCGCCGGTGATCGAGTAGTACAGGTACTTTCGGGCGGCGTGCACAGAGCGCGCGTCTTTCTTGTGCAGCACGAGCGGCATCGTGACCAGCGTCAGCAGCTCGTAGAAGACGTAGAGCGTGAAGTAGTTTTCCGCGCAGGCGACGGCCAGCGTCACGCCATAGCTCATCGTGTACCAGGCGAAGAAGGAGCTTTCGCGCTCCTCATGCGCCATGTACTCATGCGCGTAGAGCACGGCGATCGGCCACAGGAAGGCGATCAGCCCCGCGAAGACGACCGACAGCCGATCCATCCGGAAGATGATCGACAGCGCGTCGGTCATTTGCAGCAGGCGGATTTCAGGCCGCGCGCCGCCCAGGATCTGCGCCCAGACCAGGCAGGAGGTCAGCAGGGTGATCAGCCCCGTGTACAGGCTGCGCGCCCTGCGGCTGCTGAACCTGAAAAGCGGCAGACACGCGCCGCCCAGCAGCGGGAGAAAAATGGATGCAAGCAGCATAGTCAGCCCCCGTTTCAGAGCACGGCGGCGGCTATGGCGCGCGCAAACTCAATCAGCGGGGTGGGGAACATGCCCAGCAGCAGGCACAGCGCGGCTAGCACGATCAGCGGCCAGCGCATGAGCGGGCCGGGCTCGCAGGGCGATACAACCTGACCCTCCTGCGCCTTGCCGGGGAAGAAGCCGCGCAGCGCCAGGGGCAGGAGGTACGCGGCAGTCAGCAGCGCGGAGACGAGCAGCGCGGCCGGGCCGATCCAGGACACGCTTCCGTCCAGCGACAGCGCGCCGCCGGCCAGGTACCACTTGCTCACGAAGCCGCAGGCCGGGGGAATGCCGATCAGCGCCGCCGAGGCGATGGTGTAGCACCACATGACGACCGGCATGCGCTTGCCCAGGGCGTACATTTTGCGCACGTCGGTTTCGCCGGTCTGCTCGATGATCGAGCCGGCCGACAGGAACAGGCAGTTCTTAATCAGCGAGTGGAATACTACGTGCAGCAGCGCGCCCACGAAGCCCGCCTCGGTCATCGTGGACAGGCCGAAGAGCACGTAGGAGACCTGGCTGACGGTCGAGTAGGCCAAGCGCTTTTTCAGCTGATGCTCGAGCAGCGCCAGCGTGGAGCCCATGACCACGGTGATGAGCGACAGCGTCATGAAGGCGTACTGCACCCACGTGCCGCGCAGGAACTCTACGCCGCCGATATAGTAGATCACCCGCACGATGCCCAGCACGCCCGCCTTGGTAATCACGCCCGAAAGCACGGCGCTGGCCGGGGCGGGGGCCACCGGGTGCGCGGTGGGCAGCCAGGCATGCAGCGGGAACATGCCCGCCTTCACGCCGAAGCCCACGATCATCAGAAACAGGACCGCCAGCAGCAGGTTTTCGTGACCGGCAATCTTCGCCGCGTCCAGCACGCCGCCCGCCGTGAAGGAAAGGGTCGTGCCGTAGCGGTTCATGAAGAAGATGCCCAGCAGCGCCATCGACGCGCCGAAGACTGAGTAGACCAGGTACTTGATGCCCGCCGCCACCGCCTCACGCGTGCGGGTGTGGATGACCAGGGGCAGCGTGAGCAGGGTCATGAGCTCGTAGAACATGTACATCGTGACCAGATTGGCGCTCATGCCCAGGCCCATCAGTACGCCCAGCGAGATCATGAAGAACAGGTCGAATTTTTCCTCGTTTTCCTCATGCGTCATGTACTCGTAGGAGTACACGCCCACCAGCAGCCATACGAGCGACACCAGGCCCAGGAACAGCCGCGCGATTCCATCCATATGAAAGCAGATGGGCAGCGTGGGGGTGATGCGCCACAGCGTCAGCTCCTGGCCGGGGCACAGCACAATCAGCCCCCAGGTCACGAGCAGGTTGGCGCACAGGCCGATCGTGCACAGCGCGTGCCGGCCCCTCACTGATCTTGCACGCCGGGCTGCCAGGCCGAAGAGTACCGGCACGAGCACCGGCAGGAGAAACAGCAGATTTCCGTTCATGTGGTTTCAGCTCCTTGTATGATCTCAGGAAAACATGCGAAGACCCTGCGAAATCGCGGAGAGTATGGGGCGTGAAGCGACGCCCAGCAGGAGGTTGAGCACCAGGAAGCACGCCATGCCCAGTGTCGCCGCCTTGTTTTCGTGCCAGTGGACGTGAATCGCGTCGAACTCGGGATGCAGCGAGGGGCGATAGATGGTGATGACCGTCTTGAGGAAGTAGATCGTGTTGAGCGTCGTGCTGACGACCAGCACGAACAGCACCAGCAGCATCTTCCGCTGGCTCATGTCCATTGCGGCGATCGAGAAATTCAGCTTGGAGATAAACCCGCCCATAAAGGGTATGCCCACCATGGACAGCGCGCCCACGACGAACGCCACCCCGGCGACCGGGTAACGTATGCCCGCGCCGCGCAGGTCTCTGAACATCTTGCTCTCGCCCGACACCCGGCTCAGCCCGCTTGAGGCCAGAAACAGCATGGCCTTGGCCGCGGCGTGGGCGTAAATGTGGAACAGCGCCGCCCGCATGCCGGCCGTCGTGCCCAGGCCGATGCCCATGTAGATGTAGCCGATCTGCGCGACCGAGGAGAAGGAGATCATCCTGCGGATGTCCTTTTCCCGCAGCGCGCTGACCGAGCCCATGATGATGCCAGCGCAGCCGAACAGCAGCAGCAGGTCAGTGATGTGGGTAGAGGCGTAAAACTCGAACCCGATCACGCGGTAGATGACCTTGATGAGCAGGAAGATATAGCACTTGGAGACCACGCTGGAGAGGATGGCGCTCGAGGACGGCGTGGAGTAGCCGTACGCGTCCGGCAGCCAGGTGTGGAAGGGGAACAGCGCGCTCTTGATGCACAGGCCCATCGTCATCAGGATGAGTACCACGGTCAGGGGCTGCGTGTACTCGCCGTGCTCGACGATCCTGCGAATGCCCTCCTGCATGTTGCTCATCAGCAGGTGTCCGGTCAGGCCGTAGAGCATGACCAGGCCCAGCAGGAACAGTCCGCTGCCCAGCAGATTCATGATCATGTACCGCGTGGCGGCGACCAGCGTGCGGCCCTTGGTGCGCGCGGTGATCAGCGTACAGGCGCCGATGGTCATGATCTCGATGAAGACGTAGGCGGTGAAGCAGTCGTTGGTGTAGATCATGGCCAGCAGCGCGGTCTGCACCAGCGCGATGACCGTCCAGTACAGGTTCTGCCGGTCGGAAGCCACCTGCTCGCGGATGCGGGTCAGGCCGCCCACCAGGCTTAAAAGCAGGATCACCTCGAGCGACAGCGCGCTGAGCGCCTCGAGTACGCCCGCGCGGAACTCGTTGCCCCAGGGGGCAGAGAAGTGACCCATCGTGTAGACGTAGCTCTCGCCGTAGGGAATCAGGCTTGCGAGCAGGCAGGCCTGAAGCGCGGTCGAGGCGGCAACGACGCCGATGGACAGCCGCCTGGCCGCCCTTTCAGGCAGTACCGAGCAGACCGCCGAGGTCAGAAGGGAGGCAATGACGCACCACAGGGGAATGTTTTTCCACCATTCGAGCATTCATCGTTCCTCCTTTCGCGCCAGGATGCAGATTTCGTCGATGTCCAGCGTGCGGTAGCGGCGGTACAGGCGCACCGTCAGCGCCAGCATGAGCGCGCTCACCGACACCGACACCACGATGCCCGTGAGCACCAGGCCCGCCGGGATGGGGTTGATGTAGGCAGAGGTCGAGGTCACGCCGTCCACCACGATGGGCGCGCGGTGCCCCGCGATATAGCCCTTGGAGCCCAGAAACAGGTAGACCGCGCTGTCCATCATGTCGAAGCCTATGATCTTCTTGATCATGTTGCGCTGGAGCATCAGCGTGGTGAAGCCGATGCCGAACAGGATGACGGCCACCGCCTCTTCGTAATTGGCGATCAGATTGCCGAACATGTCACAGATCTCCTTTCCGGAAGTAGGCGTAAAAGCCGAACATCGTGCAGGCCACCTCGAAGCCGACCGCCACGTTGATGGGCAGGATGAATCCGGCCGAGAAGATGTGCCCGGGCGTGCCGAGCGGCATGGCACTGGGCAGGCCGTTTGCGCCGGTGAAGGCATAGTAGAGGATAATCAGGCTGTACAGGCACAGCGCGCTGACCTTGATGACGCTGTACAGGCGATGACTGAAGAAGCCGTAGATCGACTTCGAGCCGTAGGCGCACACGTACAGGATCAGCGCCGCGCCCAGCACCGTGCCGCCCGAGAAGCCGCCGCCCGGAGACAGGTGGCCGTTGACCAGCACGTAGACGCTGAACAGGAGCAGGATGGGGAAGAGGTAGCGCGTGGCGGTCTGCAGGATCAGGTCGTTTTTCGGCTCGTAATGTCGGTCGTAGGCGACCTCCTGAAGGTAGCTCTTCGAGTCGCTCTTGGACAGGCGCAGCAGCAGAATCACGCTGCATGCGGCCACGAACAGCACGTGGCTCTCGCCCAGGGTATCGAATGCGCGGTAGTTGAGGATCATGCCCGAGACGATGTTGGTCGCACCGGTTTCCTCCACGCCCTTTTCGATATAGCGCTCGGACACCTCGTTGTTGATCGGGTTGTCCTCCTTGCCGAAGCGCGGCAGATCGGCCACGGTCGACAGCAGAAACACAATAATCGCCAGGCAGATCACGACCGCCAGCAGCGAGTAGATTCGATGATACCACTTCGCGCCCCGCGTGTTGGCCCACAGGTGGAAGCGCTCGAAGAGCTGCTGCTCCTTCTCCAGGTCCAGGCGATGGCGCTCGTCCTGTTCGTGCTCCAGGCGGGCCATCTCCTCGGGCGCCAGCAGGTTGGGCTCGGCCGGGGCGCTCATTTCCTCCGTCATGCGCTCGTCCAGGCTGCTTCCGCCGTCCCTGAGCCAGGCGACGAGGCGCGCCCACAGCGTCCTGTCGTAGTTACTTTTCAGCCGGGCCATCGGAGGCGCCTCCTTCCAGCGCGTGAATCTTTTTGAGCGCCACGATGAACAGAAGACCGGTGATGCCCGCGCCCACAGCCGCCTCGGTAATGGCCAGGTCGGGGGACTCGAGCAGTATCCAGATGATGGACATGGCCAGGCTCTGCGACATGTAGATGATGACCGAGGCCAGCAGGCTCCTGGTCAGACTGACGGAGACGGCGCAGATGATGATAAAGCCCAGCAGGATGATGTTGAAAAAATCCATTATCGCTTCACCTCCATGTGCCTGTCGAGTTCCTCGCTTGTGGTGATCTCCAGGCGCGCGATCAGGTGACTGGAGACCGGACTGGTGACCCACAAAAGCGCCACGACCAGAAAGAGCTTCAGCGTCAGCAGCGTCAGGCCGCTGGCGAGCATCAGCCCCAGCATGATCAGCGCGATGCCCAGCGTGTCAATCATGGCGGCGGCGTGCATGCGGTTCATGACGTACTTAAACCGGTACACGCCGAACACCGCGATGCACAGCACGCACAGCCCGCCCAGGATGCACGCGGCGGACGCGCCGAACCGAATCCACTCAAGCATCCTTCTTCGCCTCCCTGCTGCGGTGTTTTTTCTCGAGGTAAACGCCCAGGTAAATCTTGCTGAGCACGACGACGGCCAGGAAGCTGAGCATGGCGTAGATCAGTGCCACGTCGGCCAGGTAGCCTTCCGCCAGCTTCAGCGCCAGTATGCACACGATGCAGATGGTGATCGTGCCGATCATGTTGACCGCGACGATCCGGTCGGCGATGCGCGGGCCCAGGATCGAGCGGATCAGCGACAGAAACAGCAGCACGCCCAGCACGCCCAGCGCGGCGGTGTAGAGCAGTTGATACGCGTTTTCAGGCGTCATTTGTCCGTCGCCTCCATTTCAAGCAGCTCCCTCTGAAAGGACGTGTCCTCGATGCCGTCCATCAGGCTTTTGTCCAGGCTGTGAATCAGGTACTCGTCGCCCTCGAGCGTCACGGTGATCGTACCCGGGGTCAGGGTGATCGAGTCGGCCAGCACCGCGCGGGCGGTGGGCGAGGTCAGCGGCGTGCGGAAGGAACGCAGCTGCGGCTCCACCTCCAGACTGGGCGAGAGAATCAGCCGCATGACCGCCCAGTTCGCCTTGACGATTTCGCGAACCAGGTGCGCAAAGTAGGTCAGGGCGCGGGGCAAAAGGCGAAACGCCCGAAGCTCGCGCTTCACGGAGTAATTCATGAACTTCATCAGGAACAGCTCGATCAGTGCGCTTAAAACCAGACCGGAAAGCACGATTTCCCAGGTGATCTGTCCGTTCAGAACCACCCAGAGCACAAACAGCAGAAAAAACAAGAGCTGCAGCTCCTTTCCTATTAGATAGGCCGTGCGCGGCACGGTACAACCGGGTGACATTGTACTCTTGTCAAGAAAACTCGTCAAGTGCATTCATTTTTCCTTCGAGAGAAAAGCGGTTATTTAGCATCTTCTTAACGGGAAAAGGAGTCCAATATGGTATGATGAAATTATGGAGGCGATTGCAATGAGACACAACGAAACCACGGCCGCAGAGGAATATACGCGGCGCGTGCTGCCCCAGCTCGGCGGGTTGTACTGCGCTGCCCATGCGATGACCGGCAGCAGGGAAAACGCGGAGGTGCTGCTGTGCACGGCGCTGAGCGATTACTTTGCAATGAACGACGTGCTCTCGGCGCGCGCCTCGCTGCGAAGCGGCATACTGCGCGAGATGAAAAACCGCGCCCTGAGCATGCGGCAGGATGAAAAGCACGCGCCCGAGGAGGACTTTGCCGGCCTGACGATTCCGCGGGACGCACAGGGGCGCCCGGAAAGCACGCCGCTTCTCGACAGCCTGACCCAGCTTCCCGCGCAGACGCAGCGGCTGCTGATCCTGAAATACGGCTGTCAGCTCCCCGCGCACGCCATTGCGCAGCTGCTTGAGACCGAACCTGAGGAGGTCAAGCGCGCGATTGGAAAGACCCGGCGGCAGCTGATCCGCGCGCAGGGCCTGCAGAAGGAACACACGGCCGCCTTTGAGCAGGAACTGACCCGCGAGATTCGCCGGGCGATGAGCAAAACCGGCGGCGAGCAGGTGGACGTGACGCAGATTCTGCGCACGCTGGAGGAAGACATCGCGGCGGTGCACGTTTCGCGCCACTGGGCGGGCCGGGCGATTCGCGGCATGCTGCTGACGCTGCTGATCGCGGTGCTGGTGGCCGCCGTGTGGGTGGTCGCGGTGCTGATGGAGATGTAAAACTGACTGAAGTCTACATAAAACAGACCAAAGTCTTGAATTTTTTCAAAAAAATGACGGGTTCCGCAGGGGCGTACGGTCGGCGGCGTTCTGGCTATTACGCTGAACTTTCCCAGACAGTAAACGAGGCATGGAAACGGCTCCATGCCTCGCTTTTTTGATATGTGCTTACTTCAGTTCGATGCTCAGCGACGCGCCCTGAAGGCCGTCCGCCTGGGCGTAGACCCTCAGCGTGCCGGCCGACTTGCCCGCGCGCACCAGCACGGAGATCAGCCCCGCGCGCATCTTCCGGTCGGGACAGGTCACGGGCGTGTGGTCGGAGATGTCCGAGCCGGTGCCGGCCACTGCGCCCAGCTCGTTGGTCATGAAGCGCACCAGGGGCTCCGCGTCCGGCACATGGCGGCCTTCTGCGTCCACGCAGTCGCAGGTGAGCACGGCTACGTCCTTACCGTCAGCGCGCACATCCTCGCCGCTTTCCAGCTTCAGGCGCAGCCTGACCGGCCTGCCGGTGGTCTCCTGCACGTCGCGGCAGACGATTTCGCCTCCGCGCAGGCCCACGACCTCGAGTCGGCCCGGCTCGTAGGGCACCTGCCACTCGGCGTGGTCATAGGGATTCAGGCGCACTGTGCCCAAACCGCGGCCGTTCAGGAAGAGCATGACCTCCTCACAGTTGCTGTAGCAGGACACGCGGATGTTTTCGCCCTCACGCCCCGGCCAGTTCCAGTGGGGCAGCAGGTGCACCATGGGCGCGTCCAGCCAGTGCGACTGGTTCTGATAGAACGCGTCCTTGCGGTTCAGGTACAGGTCGACCGCGCCCGACTGCGAGCACAGCCGGGGCCAGACGGTCTCGCCGCGGTGCTCGATGCCCGCCCACTGATACTCGCCGGCCAGGTAGGGCAGCGACATGACCTTCTTCCAGGTGTTTTCGCGGGAGAGGAAGCTGCGGTTGGTGTCTCGGTCATAGCCATAGATATAGCCGCGGGCGGGGGAGTCGGCGTAATACCAGCCGCGGGTCGTGCCGGTCGCACAGCATTCGGTGATGACGAACGGCTTGGTCGGGTGCTTCTCGTGGATCTTTTCCCAATCGAGCAGGTTGTAGTTCACGCCGACCACGTCCACGCTGTTCATCACGTCGCAGATCAGCGGGTCGTTGCTCACGGCGGTGGTGACGGGGCGGGTGGCGTCCAGCTTGCGCGCCGCGGCCATCATCGTGCGGGCGATGCGGAAGCCCACGCTGGTCATATGGGTCGGCTCCTCGTTGCCCACGCTCCACAGGATGACGCTGGGGTGGTTGCGGTCACGCTTGATGAGCATTTCGAGCTGCGCCATGCCGTCCGGCGTGGACTCAAACCAGCGCGTCTCGTCCATGACCAGGAAGCCCAGTTCGTCCAGCACGTCCATCGTGTAGGGGTGGTGCGGGTAGTGGGCGGTGCGGTAGCCGTTGGCGCCCATCTCCTTCATCAGCTGCAGGCGGTAGCGCTGCACGCGCTCGGGCACCGCCTTGCCGGTCAGGCCATAGTCCTGATGGCAGCACACGCCCTTGATCTTTACGTGCCGCCCGTTGAGGAAGAAGCCCTCGTTCGCGTCGTAGCGGATGGTGCGGAAGCCGAAGCGGTTCTGTGCCTCGTCGATCACCTCGCCGTCCGCCAGCAGCTCGGTCTTCGCGGTGTACAGGTGCACGTCCTCCACGTCCCAGAGAAACGGCCTTTCGACGGCCATTTCCTGATGCAGCGTCGCCTTGCCATAGGCGGGCACGGTCAGGCGGCCTTCGGCCTGTGCCGCGCACGCGCCCGTTTCGTCGAAGAGCTGCGTACGCACGGTAATCTCACCGTCCGTCAGCCGGTCGCAGCGAACCGTGGTCTCGACCGGCACGCGCCACAGGTCGCCCTCGAGCTTTTCAGGGTGCACGTACACGCCGTAGCGATCCAGACTGACCGTCTCCGTGACCTCGAGGTAGACGTGGCGGTAGATGCCCGCGCCCTCGTACCACCAGCCCTCGTGCTCGTCGGTCTCGATATGCACGGCCAGCACGTTGTCTGCGCCGTACTCGATCACGTCGGACAGATCCACCTCGAAGGAATTGTAGCCGCAGTGGTTGTGCAGCATGCGGCAGCCGTTGAAGTAGACGGTCGAGTGGATGCCCACGCCCTCGAAATAGACCACGACGCGCTGGTCCCTTTCAGGCGCGTCCAGGGTGAAATGGCGGCGGTACCAGGCGTTTTCGTACCTGAAATAGCCCAGCGTCTCGTTGTTTTCGCGCCGGGGCTCCTGCGAAATGATGTAGTCGTGCGGCAGATCGACGCGCGTCCAGGTCTCGTGGCTGATCAGGCCGTGCTCGGAGTAATACTCGCCCCCGTCCAGGTATTCGCGGGCGGCCGGGCCGGTTCGCTTGCGCTCGGTCTTGGCCTCGATGTACATCGGGGACTTGAGCCTGGCCTCAGGCACCTCGATCTCGCCCAGGTGGAACTGCCAGCCCTCGTCCAGACAAATGGTCTGTCTCATGTGTTTCCCTCCCGAAATTGTGATTGTCTGAGACTATGATAGCGCAGGTTTGTGCCTGTGACCATACATTTTTCTGCGGAAGGCATGCACAAATATGTGATTCCCGCAAATTTGCGCACGATACAGAAAAGCAGCGCGGCCGAAGCCACGCTGCCTTTCCTTACGCCTTCATGCGAAGGCGCGATGCTTGGGAAGGAGAATTTAATAGTACATATTGTACCAGTCGTTCAGGGAGGTGGTCAGCTCCTCGAGGCCGCGGCTCTCGAGCTCGCTCTGGAACGCATCCCACTCGGACATGTCGCGCTGGCCGATGATGAACAGCGTGGTCTGCTCGTTGGCGTAGTCGGTCACGCCCAGCTGCTGCTTGAGCTCGACATAGTCCTCATTGGTGGGCATGAACTGAGTGTACTCGGGCACAGCGGTCACGTTGCTGCGCTCGCGGGACTGCAGCACGCCGTTGAACGCCCAGTCAAATCCCTTGGCATACAGGCGGACATAGAAGGAGGGAGCGGTCGCCAGCACTTCGTAGCAGATCTTCCAGCCGACGGCGTTCTGTTCGTCGAGGGTCTGCTGGATCTTGCCATCCGCGTTCACGGTGTAGTCAGTGCCTTCGATGCCGTAGTCCTGAACCTTCTTGGCGGCGTCGGTGGCCATGTAGTTGATCCACTCGCAGGCCAGGTCGAACTTGTCGCTCTTCTTGGTGGGCACGGCGGCGTACAGCTGCACGGGCACGGTCTCGCCCAGGATGGCGGGGGTCTCGGCGTCCTTGGTCATCTGGGTCAGGTAGCCCAGCTTGGAGCCTTCGATGTTGTCGAAGACCTTGCGCAGGGAGGTGGCGGGAGAAGCCCAGCCGGCGCAGGCAGAGTAGGCCTTACCGGAGGTGAACTGCTCTTCCAGGGTGGTGGTGGAGGTGGTGCCGAATTCCTGGTTCAGGATGCCCTCGGCGTACAGCTTGTGGACGTACTCAACGTACTCCTTGTACTCGGGGGTGGTGAACAGGTACACCAGCTTGCCGTCAACCAGCTTGGTCTCGCCGCGCACGCCGAAGGCCGCCTTGATGGGCTCCAGGCCGGTGCCGGCCAGCGGGATCATGTCCGGATACTTCTCCTGGACCAGCTTCCACATCTGATAGTACTCGTCCGCGGTCTGGGGCTCCTTCTCCAGGCCCAGGGTCTCGAAGATGTCGGTACGGGCGACAACGCCGTCGCCGTAGAGCATTTCGGCCTCTTCCTGAGAGGAGGGGAAGCAGTACATATGGCCGTCGATGGTCACGTAATCGAGCGCGGCCTGGGGAATCAGGTTGGTGTAGTCAGCCATGTTCTTGATGGCGTCGGTGGTCTCCACAAAGAGGCCCTGGGGCGCCCAGGCCTGATAATTGACGTAGGAAACGGACATGATGTCGGGCAGGTTGTTGCCGGAAGCCAGCATCAGGGTCTGCTTCTGAGTCTCTTCAGTGCCGTCCTGCAGCTGATATTCCCAGTTCATCTTGATGCCGGACTGCTCGTCGTGCGCGCGGGTGATGCGGTTGTCGTAGTAGGAGCCGTCGGCCTCGGTGATGTTGTTCATCAGGTTATGGTAGCGCCAGCGGATGTTCAGGGAGCGCTCCTCATCGGCCAGGCTGAACGAGCAGCAGGACAGGACCAGCATGAGGACAAGGATCATGGAAACGATCTTTTTCATGGGTGAACCTCCTCGTTTAATTGACTGCGGATCGGGCCGCAGTAACCTATCTTCAAGGGGATACATCCGCATGAATGCGCGCCTGAAAAAGTAAAATATCCCAAGCCATATTCACTTTTCAAGCACGAATCCATACGGGATGAGCCCTTTGAATTCATTAAGAATTATCTCACATTTTGTTGTGCTTGTCAATAGCTTTCTGAGAATTTGGCGCAGAAATAAACGTTGCACTGAGAAATATAGTTTGCACACTGCGTTTGAGATATCCGTTAATTACGGGATATATGCGCATGGCGCAAATAAAATCCATATAAATAAACGCGCAAAGAACCCCTTGTGAAGCAGGATCCCATGCGCGTTAAATTATAGTTGAGGCTATGTTTATTCCTTGACGGCGCCGATCATCATGCCGCCCACGAAATACTTCTGCAGGAAGGGGTAGACGCACAGGATCGGCAGGATGGCGGAGATAGTGGTGGAGGCGCGCACGCCCTCGGTGGAGACGTAGGCGAGCTGCTCCGGATCCTCCTCGGCCAGCAGATCCAGGTTCTGCAGGATGTTGCGCAGGTACAGCTGGATGGGCATCAGATCCTTACGGGTGGTGTAGATGACCGCGTTGAAGTAGGCGTTCCACTTGCCCACGGCGAAGAACAGGGAGATGGTCGCGATGGCGGGAATGGACAGCGGCAGGATGATCTTGAAGAGGATGACCATGTTGCTCGCGCCGTCGATTCGGGCGGATTCCTCCAGAGAGGGCGAAATGCTCTCCATGAAGTTGCGCATCAGGATGATGTTGAACACGCCCACGCCGCCGGGCAGGATCAGCACCGCGTAGGTGTCCAGCAGGCCGACGCTGGAGAAGAGCAGGTAGGTGGGGATGATGCCGCCGCCGAAGAACATCGTGAAGATGAACAGGCCGACGTAGAGCTTCTGGAAGGGCAGGTTCTGGCGGGTAAAGACGAAGGCGGTCAGGAAGGTGATGACCATGGACAGCACCGTGCCGCACACCGTGATGATGACTGAGTTCTTCATCGAGACCAGGTACTGCTTGTTGTTCAGCACGAAGGAGTAATTATCCAACTGGAACTCCTTGGGCCAGAAGTAGACCTTCTTGAGCACCAGGGGCATGTTGCCGCTGAAGGACTTCGCGATCACGTGGATAAACGGAGCCAGGCAGAGCAGCCCGACAAGGGTGACGATGATAATGTTGATGACATTGAAAATGCGCTCGCCGCGCGTACGGATCGTCATACTCTGTGCACTCCTTTCTTAATACATGCCGCGTCCGCCAAGCTTCTTGACGAAGGTGTTGGAGCTGACCAGCAGGCAGCAGCCCACCAGCGAGGAGAACAGGCCGCAGGCGGTGGAGTAGCTGAAGTCCATGGCCGCCTGGAAGGACTGGCGATAGATGTAGGTGTCAAGGATGTCGACCTTCTCGTAGACGGGCTCGGAGTAGAGCATGAAGATCTGCTCGAAGCCTGCACCGGTCATGATATTGCCCAGACGCATCAGCAGCATGACGATGAAGGTGTTGAAGATGGCGGGCAGGGTGACGTGAATGACCTGCTTGAAGCGGCCCGCGCCGTCGATGGCGGCGGCCTCATAGAGCTGCGGATCGACGCCGGTGATGGCAGCCAGGTAGATGATCGTGCCCCAGCCGAATTCCTTCCAGATGTCGGTAAAATAGATCACCGGGCGGATCCATTTATTGGAACCGAGGAAATAAATCGAGTTGATTCCCAGCAGGTTGAGGGCTTTGTTGATGATGCCCGAGGAGGGGGAGAGCATGTCGTTGAAAATGCCGGCCACGACGACCCAGGAGATGAAGTGCGGGATGTAGACGACTGTCTGCACCGCGCGCTTGAAGACCTTGCCGCGCAGCTCGTTGAGCAGCAGCGAGAAGATGATCGGAACGGGCATGCCCAGGATGATCTTGCTGAAGCTGATGACCAGGGTGTTGCGCAGGGCACGCTTGAACTCGGGCGAGTGCATCAGACGCTGGAAGTTCTTGAGACCGACCCATTTGCTGCCCAGGATGCCTAGGTTGAGGCGGTACTTTTTGAAGGCAATGATGATGCCGTACATCGGGGCGTAGGAGAAGAACAACAGGAACAGAAGCCCGGGCAGTGCCATGAGGTACACGTCCCAGTTATACCTCATCTGCTTGCGTCGAATGGTGCGCAGACGCTCTTTCGAGACTGTCCGCACGGCGGGAGTCGGGTTGGTCATAGTGCGATTCCTCCTTACAAAATTGCGATGGCCGCAAAAGCCATAAACATAACATTTTATCGGCTTTGTACAGATTTATGTGCTGAGTGAAACACAACACCTGTTTCGATCGAAACTTCGCGTCAGTTTAAGCTTCCTGTAAAAGTGAGGCGAATTTCACAATCGGTCTGATATATATATATATATCATGCCCTCGTTTTCGATTTATTGCGGCGTATTTTGTGCAAATACGTCATTGACATTCATCAGTAAAACACATATACTATACACGATGTTCGAGTTAAAAATCAACAACAATATTCTCTTTTTCCAAACAATATTCCGATTGTGGACAAAAAATCGTCGAAATGAGGGAAGAAAATGGCAGTTCTGGACTGGGAATACTGTTCCGGGAAGGCGCCCGGCAGCTATGCGCGGCTGTTCCATCGCGAGGCCCAGGCCGGCGAAAAGTCGCTGACCTTTCACTCGTCGCCCTACTATCAGATCGTCTGGATTCAGGCGGGCGGCGGCGTGTACAACGTGATGGGGCGGGAATATCCCTTCCAGGCGGGCGACCTCTTCCTGTTTACTCAGCGGGAGACGCACTACGTCCGCGCGGTGCAGGAGACGCCGACGCTGCGCATGGAGAGCCTGCTGTTTTCGAGGCAGTTCCTGTGTTCTGAAAGCGACTTCGGTCTGTATTCTGAGTATCTGCGCGTCTATACCGACCGAAGTCCGGAATATTCCAACCGCATCTCAGGCGGCGATCCGCGAACGGCGGCCTACTTTGACACGGTGCGCGCACTGTATGAGGACGTGCGCCTGCCTGCCGAGACGGCGGCCTGCCGCGTGCGGGCAAGGCTTTTGTTCCTGCTGACGCAGCTCGCGCTCGATCACGGCGAGCTGATCGCGGCGGAATCGGACGGCGAAGCGGCGCTGTCGCCCTGCGTGCTGTCGGCCGTGCGCTACATCGACGCACACTTCCGCGAGGAGCTGACGCTTGACGACCTGGCCGGTCAGGCGGGCCTGGCGCGCAGCTACTTCTCCGCCGCCTTCAAGCGCGCGCAGGGCATGACGCCCTGGGACTATCTAACCTCCAAGCGGATCGACTGCGCCATCGCGCTGATGGTCAAGGAAGGAAAAAGCGTGACCGCGGCGGCGACGCAGTCGGGCTTCAACAGCACGGTCAACTTCAACCGCGCCTTTCGAAAGTACACCGGCAAAACGCCCACCGAGTACCTGCGCACGCTGCGGGTTAAATAGGAAAAGAATCGGCGCGGACCTTTGCGGCGCGCCGGTTTTGTGCTATAATTGAGCGGAAACGACGAGTGAAAGGCGGCATACGAATGATTTTCACAGTGACGCTGAATCCGGCCTGCGACAGGACGGTCATCATCGAGCGGTTCCACCTCGATCAGGTGAACCGCGTCAGCGAGAGCCGGCGAGACCCGGGCGGCAAGAGCATTAACGTCTCCAAGGTGATCCGCGCCCTGGGCGGCGAGAGCGTGGCGACGGGTCTTCTGGGCGGCGAAACGGGGGACTATATCGCCTCCGCGCTGGAAAAAATGGGGATTCGGCAGCGGTTCGTGCGCGTGAGCGTCCCCACCCGAACCAACCTCAAGATCGTCGACCCGGTCGAGGGCACCTATACCGACGTCAACGACTCGGGCGAGCCGGCCGCGCAGGCGGAGATCGACCGGGTGCTTGATCTGCTGCTTGAGGAGGCGAAGGCGGGCGATGTGGCGGTGCTGGCGGGCAAGCTGCCCAGGGGCGCGAAGGAGGATACCTACGGCGCATGGACGCGCGCGCTGAAGGCAAGGGGCGTGTCGGTCTACGTGGACGCGGAGGGCGAGGCGCTCGTCCAGGCGGTCAGGGCCGCGCCCGCGCTGATCAAGCCCAACGAGAAGGAGCTTGCCGACCTGACCGGGCGCGAGGCCTCGAGCCGGGAGGAAATCGCCCGGAGCGCGGAAGAACTGCTGAAAGAAGGCGTGGGCGCGGTCGTCGTGTCGCTGGGCGGCGAGGGCGCGCTGTGCTTCTCGGGCGGAGAGCGCTGGCAGGCGAAGGGCCTGCATGTTGAAGTGAAGAGCACCGTGGGCGCGGGCGATTCGATGATGGCGGCGATGGCGCTGGGCGAGGAAAGGGGAATGGCGCTTTGCGAGCGCTTTCGCCTGGCCATGGCGGTCAGCGCGGCCAAGGTGATGATGAGCGGTTCGCAACCGCCTGAAAAGGCGACGGTCGACGCGCTGCTTTCACGGGTTGAAATGGAACGATTTTAGGAGGGAACAAAAATGCTGACCAAAGCGGTAAGACTGCACGGAAAAAACGACCTGCGGCTGGATACCTTTGAACTGCCCGAGATTCAGGAGGACGAAATCCTGGTCAAGGTGATTTCCGACTCGATCTGCATGTCCACCTACAAGGCGGCCATTCAGGGCACCGAGCACAAGCGCGTGCCCGCCGACGTGGCCGAGCATCCCACGATCATGGGTCACGAGTTCAGCGGCGTAATCGTCAAGGTGGGCAGCAAGTGGGCACATGAATTCAAGGAAGGCGAGAAGTTCGGCATTCAGCCGGCCATCAACTACAAGGGCTCGATGGACAGCCCCGGCTACTCCTTCCGCTACATCGGCGGCGACACCCAGTACGCCATCGTGGGCAAGGAGGTGCTGGATACGAACAGCCTGCTGCACTACCGCGGCAAGGAGTTCTTCTTCGCCTCGCTGTCCGAGCCGCTCAGCTGCATCATCGGCGCTTTCCACGCGCAGTATCACACCAAGCCCGGCGTGTACGCGCACGAGATGGGCATCGTACCGGGCGGCAGTATGGCGCTGCTCGCCTGCGCGGGTCCGATGGGACTGGGCGCGATCGACTACGCGATTCACTGCGACCGCCGTCCGGGCCTGCTGGTCGTGACCGACATCGATCAGGCCAAGCTGGACCGCGCCGCCTCGATCTACACCGTCGAGGACGCGGCCCGGCACGGCGTGCGCCTGATCTACATGAACACCGCGAAGGAAGAAAACCCGGTCGAGGCGCTGCGCGCGCTGACCGACGACAAGGGCTTTGACGACGTGTTCGTCTTCGCGCCGGTCGCTTCGCTGATCGAGCAGGGCGATCAGATCCTGGGCCGCGACGGCTGCCTGAACTTCTTCGCCGGCCCGACCGACCACAAGCTGTCCGCGCGCTTCAATTTCTACGAGGTGCACTACGGCGCCCAGCACCTGGTGGGGACCTCCGGCGGCAACACCGAGGACATGAAGGAAGCGCTGCACATGATCGCCGAGGGCAGGCTGAACCCGGCCGGCATGATCACCCACGTGGGCGGCCTGGACGCGGCGGCCGAGGCCACGCTGAACCTGCCGCACATCCCCGGCGGCAAGAAGCTGATCTACCCGCAGATTTCCCTGCCGCTGACCGCCATCGACGACTTCGCCGAGCGGGGCAAGACCGATCCGCTGATGAAGGCGCTCGCGGAAATCTGCGCCCGCCACAACGGCCTGTGGAGCGGCGAGGCCGAGGAATACCTGCTCGCGCACGCCAGGAGCATCTGACCACGGGAAAAGGGACTGCCGCCGATGGAAAATCCGTTTGAATACGTCAAGGCAATTCAGAGGGATTTTGATGGAAGCAGAATATGATATGGCGATGAATACTTCGAAGTAACCGGTATGGAAAACCACCTGTGACCTCAAAACGACCGCCTGTCGAGAAACGGTGGAAATCGCTTCCCGGTATCTGTATACTGTAACCGCAGCGAGGAGGTGAGGCGATGCAAATTGAAATTGAAATCGACGAAAAGTGCAGGGAACCGAAGATCATCGTCGTGACAGACAAAATGACGGATGAAGTCAACGACCTTTTGAAAAGGCTTTCGGACGGGCGGCCGCAGGTGATTGCCGGCTTCAAGGACGAGATCGTCGAGCTGCTGGAACCGTCAGACATCTACCGCGTGTTCGCCGTATCGGGCAAAGTGCTTGCGGAAACGGCTCGCGGCGAGTACGCACTCCGTCTGCGGCTGTACGAGGCGGAGCAGCGGCTTGACAGCCGATCCTTCGTCCGAATATCAAACTCGGACATTATCAATCTGAAGAAGGTCAGGAGCTTCGATCTGAGCTTTGCGGGGACAATTTGCATTACGCTTTCAAACGGCACGGTTACGTATGTTTCAAGGCGATCCGTCGCCAGAATCAAACAGGTATTAGGGATATGAGGTGACAGAAATGAAGAAAAAACTGATTCAGCGCGGGATTCTCGGCTTTCCTCTCGGCATCGCAATCGGGCACGTCATCACCGTGATCGGCTCAATCTGCATCGGAGACGGCCTGTTTCACCCGCTCAATCCGGAACTGGTTCGCACAATGGGCGACGAATTACACGCCATTCTCCTTCAGACTGCGCTCTGTGGAATCATGGGTACGGGCTTTGCGGCGGCTTCGGTGATCTGGGAGATTGATTCGTGGAGCCTTGCAAAGCAAAGCGGGATTTACTTCGCCGTCGCCTGCCTGGTGATGTTTCCGATCTCGTACTTTGCAAACTGGATGCCCCATACAACGGGCGGCGTCCTGTCTTATGTGGGGATTTTTGCAGGCATCTTCGCCTTTACCTGGCTGGCTCAATACTTCGTGTGGAGGGGAAGGATCAGGAGGATGAACGAAGGGATTAAGGGCAAGCGGGCGTAAAGCGATCTGCGCGCCATAAACGATCCTCCGGGTGCTGCGGCGTCCGGAGGATCGTCTGTTTTTATGAACGCCCGTCCTCTGACGGAGTCAGCGAACGGCGTAGCCCAGCGTGGACAGGAAGCGAATCACGCCCGCGCGGCCGTTTTCATCCTGCTTGTACACGCCCGCGTCGCGCAGCACCTGGGCGCAGGTCTCGGCCAGCGCCGCGCGGATGGCGGACGAGGCTTCCTCGTCGCTGAGCGACGCGCCGGTCTTCGCGGCGATGTCCCGAACCCACGAATAATGCTTGAAGAGCGGGGATTCCTCGGCCGGCGCCTTCGTCAGGTCGAGCCTGCCGGTCAGGTAGCCGCGCAGCTCGGTCAGCTCGCTGAGCAGCCGGCCGGGCAGGATGAACAGGCCCATGACCTCGATCAGGCCGATGTTCTCCTTCTTGATGTGGTGCAGCGGAGCGTGCGGGTGGAAGATACCCAGCGGGTGCTCCTCGCTCGTGCGGTTGTTGCGCAGCACCAGGTCAAGCCGCCACATCTCGCCCTCCCTGCGCAGGATGGGGGTGACGGTGTTGTGGGGCGCGTCGGTGTGGGCGAGGATATCGCAGGCCGGGTCGCTGTACTCGCGCCAGGCAGTCAGCAGCTGCATGGCCAGCTTCTTGAGCGCCGCCTCGTCCTTGCCGCGCAGGCGCACGGTGGTCAGCGGCCAGTCGATGACCGCGGCCTGCACGCCCTCGATCGGCGCGCTCAGGCAGATTGCGTCGGCTGCCCTGTCCATCGGGAAGGTGTAGTTGCCGCCCTGGAAGTGATCGTGGCTGAGAATCGAGCCGCCCACGATGGGCAAATCGGCGTTCGAGCCCAGCATATAATGCGGGAACTGGCGCACGAAGTCGAACAGGCAGTTGAACGTGCCCTCGCCGATACGCATGGGCCGGTGCGTGTCGCACAGCACGATGCAGTGTTCCGGGTAGTACAGGTAGGGCGAGTACTGCATGTGCCAGCCCTCGCCGTTGAGCCTGAGCGGGATCATGCGGTGATTCTGCCGCGCGGGGAAGCCGGGACGGCCCGCATAGCCCGGGTTTTCGATGCACAGCATGCACTTGGGATAGGCCACCTGGGGCGCGTTGCGCTGGGCGGCGATGTCGCGGGGATCCTTTTCAGGCTTAGAGAGGTTGATGGTGATCTCCAGCTCGCCCACCGGCGAGGGCGCGAAGAAGCGCACGTTTTTCGCGATGTGGTCGACGCGGATGTAGTCGCAGGCGCGGCACATCTCATAGAAGTAGGCGGTGGCGGCGGCGGGGCCTTCCTGGTCATAGCGCGCCTTGAACCGCGTCCGCACGACGGCCGGAGCCGGGGTGATGCAGCCGCACAGACGGGTGGCGAACAGGTCGCGCTCGCCCTGGGTGTCGGCGATCAGGCCGCGCCGGGCCGCCTCGCCGCACAGCGCCGTCACCATGGGCGTGACGGTCGGGGGCAGCTCGCCTTCGAAGGGCTCGCCCTCCTCGGGCGCGCTGAGCTTCATCACGTCCAGCAGGCCGTTGATCGCGTAGCGGCGGTCTTCCTCCTCCACCAGGCCGTGCGCGACGGCAAACGCCGCCAGTTTTTCGATATTCTGGGTCTGAGTCATCCTCGTCCATCTCTCTTTCTTCTTCAGAAGCGTTTATTCAAACATCTCTTTGATTTTCAGGCGCGCGCGATAGACCTCGTTGCGCGAATATCCCTCGCCGAGCGCCTCGCCGGCCGCCTCGTCCAGCTCCTTTTCCTCGAGCAGGCCCATCAGCAGGCGCGCTTCCGCCGGCATGCGCGGCCTTTCCTCCGGCAGGGGCGGCAGGCGCGACAGGTCGAACACCACGCAGTACTCGCCCTTTTCCACGTTGGGGTTTGCGGACAGGGCCGAGAGCACCTCGCGGCACTCGCCCCGGTAGATCTTCTCATATCGCTTGGTCAGGTCGCAGCACACGCACAGGCGGCTTTCGGGCAGCGTTTCGCAGAACTGCTCCACCAGCTCGAGCACGCGGTGCGGCGATTCATACGCCACGCCGACCGGTATGCCGCTTTTGCGGATGGCGGCCAGCTTGTCGCGCAGCGCCTTTTTCTCGCGCGGCAGAAAGCCGTAAAACGCGAACTCGCGCGCGTCGAAGCCGCAGGCCGACAGCGCGGTCACGGTGGCCGACGCGCCGCTGACCGGAACCACCTCGATTCCGGCCTCCCACGCGGCCTCGACCACCTGATTGCCCGGGTCGGAGATGGCCGGGGTGCCCGCATCGCAGGCCAGCGCCACAGTCAGGTCTTCCTCGAGCATCCGGCGAATCAGCCAGTCGGCGCGGTTCTCTTCGTTGTGCCGGTGGCAGGACACCATGGGCCTGCTCAGGTTCAGGTGCGCAAGCAGCTTCATCGTCACGCGCGTGTCCTCGGCGGCGATCAGGTCGGCCTGGGCAAAGGCCTCGGCGGCGCGCGGCGTGAGGTCGTTCAGGTTGCCGATCGGCGTGGCCACGACGTACAGTTTCGCCATCCTCAGCAGTCCTCCTTGAACAGGTAAATCAGCTCGTTGTCGACGATCAGGCGGCTGTGCAGGGTCAATCCCCCGGGCGCGTTCGCCTCCATCCAGTCGCTGTAGTGCTTTTCCATGCCGACGCTCCGCCCGCCCAGCGTGCGCAGGGGGAAGGTGACGGCGCGCCAGGCCGCGGGAACCTCGGCGAGCAGCCGCACGCCCGCGCCCTTTTTCTGCTGCTCCAGCACGGGCAGCAGCTTCATCATCAGCGCCAGATCGGCGCGCTCGAACGCGTTTTCGCCCAGCAGGTCTGCGCAGAGAGCTCGCACACTCCACGAGCAGGCGTTTGCCCACTCGTTGATCAGCTCGACCGCCCCTTTGTGAACGTCATAGCCGGTCACGCGGTAACCCTGCGCGCCGAGATACAGCGGGTTAAAGCCGCACGCCAGGTCGAGTATGCGCTCCGGCCGGCCGGTGACCTCGAAAATCGCGGCGTAGAACGCCTGCGCGCAGGGCAGACGCTCCCGCGTGGAGGCGTGCAGGCGCAGCGCCTCGTCCAGCGCCTCCTCGCGCCCGGAGAGGTACTCCCCGAGCAGGCCGCGAGCGGTTTTGAGCTGCTCCGGCGTCAAGAACGCGCCGGTCATCTGGTGCACGGCGGCGCGAACCGCCTTATCCGCTTCCTTTTCATTGCGCCTTTTCGCCAGCTCCTCCATCCACAGGCGGCGGACGGCGGCCTCACACACCTCGCGGCAGTTTTTGCTGGCGAGCAGCGCCTGCAGCCGGTCACTCATCGCGCAGAAGCTCCATCAGGCGGCCGAAAAACCGCAGATTGTGCGCCGTCGCCAGGCGGTAGGCCTGCGTGTCGCCCACCTTGAACAGGTGGTAGAGGTACGCCCGCGAGTACCGCCTGCACAGTATGCAGTCGCATTCCGGGTCGATCGGCGATTTGTCCCGGCAATGCACGTCGTCTAACATATAAAGGAAGCGATAGAACTTCCCGTCCGCAGTGCACACGCCCGCGCGGGTGTTCATGCCCTTTTTGAAGACATACAGCCGCTGATGCCGCGCCTCGCGGGTGGGAATCACGCAGTCGAACAGCGTGTAGCCCATCTGCACCAGCCGCACGATTTCCTCCGGCCGCCCCAGGCCCATCGCGTACTTGGGCAGGCTGTCGTCCATCGCGTCGGCCGCGTTCTGCAGGATGTCCTCGCGGAAGGCGCCGTCCGCGTCCAGCGGCCAGCCGCCGAAGCCGTACCCGTCGAAGCCGATTTCCTGCAGCCGCCTGCCGCACTCCAGGCGAAGCTGCCTGTCCGCGCCGCCCTGCACGATGCCGAAGAGCAGCGGACGGGGGCCCTTCCTGCCCTTGACCAGCCGGTCGAATTCCTCGCGGCAGCGCGCTGCCCAGCGCACGGTCAGCTCGACGCTGCGTTTCTGTACCTCGATTGGATCCTGCGGATGGGTACACAGGTCGAGCGCCATCATGATGTCCGAGTCGAACTGAAACTGCGCCTGGATGCACTTTTCGGGCGTGTAGGTCACCTTTTCCGCGCCCCGATCAGGCCTGAAAATGATCTCGTTGTCGCGAATTTCGCCGTAGTCCGGGTTCTCGCGGATCAGGGAGTAGAGCTGAAAGCCGCCCGAGTCAGTGAGTATCGCCCGCTGCCAGCCGGTGAAGGCATGCAGGCCGCCCAGTGTCTTGATCAGGCGCGCGCCCGGCCGGTTGTACAGGTGATAGCTGTTCATCTCCACGCCGAAAATCCCCGCCGCTTCCGCGTCCTCGAAGCCTGTGGCGCGCAGCGCGCCATAGGTGGCGTCCGGGAAAAAGGCGGGCAGGGGAACGCGGGCGTGGGGCAGGTTCAGTTCTTTCATGCTTCCTCCAGTTTCTCAACGATTCGCAGTGTGGCGCTGCGCGCGCGCGGGTTTTCGGCCAGCTCTTCCTCCGAGGCGGTGATCGGCTTGCGCGTAAGCAGCCGGACGATTGGCTTTCTGCCGCACACGCACACCGGAAAGGACTTGGGACACACGCACGGGTCGGCCAGGCTCTTGAAGGTGTTCTTAACCACGCGATCCTCCAGCGAGTGGAAGGCGATCACGCACAGCCGTCCGCCCGGGCTGAGCAGGTCGGCAAAGTCGCGCAGCGCCTGCTCAAGCGGGGCCAGCTCGTCGTTGACCGCGATGCGCAGCGCCTGAAAGGTACGCCGGGCGGGGTGGGAGGAGTCCTTCTGGCGAAACTTCTTCGGGATGGCCGCGTCGATGATCTCGACCAGCTGCCCGGTGGTTTCGATGGGATGAGACTTCCGCCGGTCGCACAGCACGCGCGCGATCTGCACCGCCCAGTTTTCCTCGCCGTAGTCGCGAATGACCCGTGCGATTTCCTGCTCGCTCCACTCGTTGACGATCGTGCGCGCGGTAAGCGCCTGGCTCTGATCCATGCGCATGTCCAGCGGCGCGTCGGCGTGATAGGAGAAGCCGCGGCCGCCCTCGTCCAGCTGATGACTGGACACGCCCAGATCGAGCAGCGCCCCGTCGATGGAAAAGACGTCCTGCGCCGCGAGCAGCGCCTTTACGTCGTGGAAATTGCCCCTGAGTGCGCGAAAAACAGGCCCTCCCTCGCGCGCAAGGAGCGCCATGCGGCCCGAGGCCGCCTCGATGGCCTCCTGATCTCTGTCAATGCCAAAGAGACGGCCGCCGGCGCCGAGCCGCTTGTAAATCTCGCTGGAATGTCCGGCGCCGCCCAGCGTGCCGTCGACGTAGGTGCCATCCTCGCGGATGGCCAGAGCGTCCAGGCACTCGTGAAGCAGCACCGGCAGATGATGAAACTCCATGTTTTCTCCCGTCAGCAGACGATCTGCACCGCGCCGAGCGGACGAATCCTGAGCGGCGTGACCGCGCCCTCGCCGAACACGGCGTTCATCGTGCGGGTGTACTCTTCAAGCATTTTAGCGGGCACGAAGGCCAGTATGGTGCCCGCGAAGCCGCCGCCGTGAATGCGCCACGCGCCCTTGCCCTGAAGCATCCTGCGGGACATTTCGAGCGCCAGGGGCATTTCCTGATTGCTGCTGGCGGCCACGTACAGGTTCTGAAGCAGCATCCAGGAGCTCTCGCCCGACTCGATCAGCAGGCGCAGGAAGGTGGGAATGTCGCCCTGCTCGATGGCGGGCACGATGTCCTGAGCACGCTTGTTCTCGTCATAGAAGTGCAGCGCGCGCAGGATCGCGCGGTCGCTGACCTTGTTTTTGAGCTGCGGAATGGCGCGCTCCATGTCCTCGGGCGCGATTTCGCGCAGCACAGACGCGCCCAGCGCCGCGGCCACCTGCTTCATCTCGGCGGGAATCGCCGCGTAGTCAGCCGTCAGGTTGCCGTGCTCGCCGCCGGCCGTCACGACCACCGGCACGTAGCCCGCCGCCGCGAAGTCCAGGTTCATCGCGGTCACGGCCGCGTTCGCCTTGTCCTTGAAGTCGATGGCGACCAGGCCGCCCACCGAGCTGGCCATCTGATCCATCAGGCCGCAGGGCTTGCCGAAGAAGACGTTCTCCGCGTACTGGGAGATCAGCGCGCGCAGCTTGGCGTCCACGACGAAGCCGTTGTACAGCGAGCCGAAAATCGCGCACAGCAGCACCTCGAACGCCGCCGAGGAGCTCAGGCCCGAGCCCTTGAACACCGTGCTGGTCACGGCCGCGTCGAAGCCGCCGATCGTATAGCCCAGTTCCTTCATGCGCGCCGCCACGCCGCGAATCAGCGCGTAGGTGGTCTCCTTTTCGCGCTCGACCGGCGTAAGGTCGGCGAGATCCACCACGAACGGGCGCGCGTAGCCCTCGGAGTAGAGCGTGACCACGCCTGTGTCGTTGGGCGTGACCGCCGCCACGGTGTCCAGGTTGACCGCCGCCGCCACAACGCAGCCGTTGTTGTGATCGGTGTGGTTGCCGATAATCTCGGTGCGGCCGGGCGCGCTGACGAAGCGCATGCCCTCGCGCGGGCCGAACTTTTCGATATGCTGCGCGGCCAGCTTTTCATAGCGCGCCTTCTGCGCCTCGACCGCCTCCGCGCCGTACAGCACGCTCAGCGTCTCGTCCGCCGCGCCGGATTCCAGGAATTTCTTCGCGTCCAGGTTTTTGCTCATGTGTATTCGCTCCCGTCCCAAATTTGCCTGTTTATACGCTTCTTATTGTAGCGCAAAAACGGCGGCTTGGCAAGGGGCGCAACGGTTGTTTTACGCGCCAAACTGCGTAAAAAAGCGGTCGATTTGCGTCTCGTTCAGGGTTTCTTCTTTTAAAAGCAGCTCGGTAAGTGCCTCGAGCATCTCCGCTCTCTCACCCAGGAGGGTCTGAACCCTGCCCAGCTGCGCCTCCAGCATTTCCCGGCAGCGCGCCGCCGCGTCCACGGAAGCGCCCGGGCAGGCCTTCTGCAGCGCCCGCAGGCTGACCGCTCGTTCGCCGCCCATGCCTAGGTCCATCACCATCGCGGCGCACAGCTCGGCCGCCCGCGTAAGGTCGTTCGAGGCCCCGCTGGTCGCGCCGTCCTCGCCGGAGAGCAGCAGCTCGGCCGCGCGTCCGGCCAGCAGCACCTGAATCTGGTCAAGCAACTGCTTTTCACTCAGCAGCGCTCGCTCGGCCGGAACGGTCAGGTTGTAGCCGCCCGCGCCCCGCTCGCTGGGCAGTATGCTCAGGCGCAGCAGGCGATGCGAGGGCTGGAGCAGGCGCGAGGCGACGGCGTGCCCGGCCTCGTGCAGGGCGATCTGCGCAAGCTCCTCGCGCCGGGCAGTGGGCCTGCGGTCGCTGCCGGCCACCTCGCGCAGGTAGGCGCAGTCCACGTCCTGCGGCTCGATCTTCTCGGCGCTGCGCCGGGCAGCGTGTATCGCGGCCTCATTGAGCAGGTTTTCAAGCGACGCGCCGCTGAACTGCACCGTCTGCGCGGCCAGGCTTTCCAGGTTCACCCGCTCGTCCATCGGCTTGCCCTTCGCGTGCAGGCGCAGGATTTCCAGGCGCGCCGGGCGGGAGGGGAGAGGCACCTCGATTTTTCGGTCGAACCGCCCGGGACGAGTGAGCGCCGGGTCGAGGGTGTCGATGCGGTTGGTGGCGGCGATCACCACGATATGCTCCGTGGGCGCAAAGCCGGACATTTCGCTCAGCAGCGCGTTGAGCGTCTGGTCGCGCTCGTCGCTGGACTGGTCGCCGCGGCACTTGCCCATCGCGTCGATCTCATCGATAAAGATCACGCATTTGCCCGCTTCTCTCGCCTTTTTGAACAGCTCGCGTACCCGGCTCGCGCCCACTCCGGCGTACATCTGCACGAAATCCGACCCGGCCATCGAGTAAAAGGGGACGTTTGCCTCGCCGGCCAGCGCGCGGGCCAGCAGCGTCTTGCCGGTGCCGGGCGGGCCATAGAGCAGCACGCCGCGCGGCAGGCGCGCACCCATCGCTTCGTATTTGTCCGGATTTTTCAGGAAATCGGCCAGCAGGCGCAGGCTATCAAGCGCCTCGTCGTTAGCGGCAACAGAACAGAATCTGGTCTGTTTTAGACCGACGTCGGTTTCTTTTATCGTGACGTCCGACTTTTTGTCGAACGCGCGCGCCGGTACGCGGCGGCTCAGGCGGAAGAGCGCCGCAATCAGCAGCAGGACAAACGCCATTTTAAGCGTCGTCTCCCATCCGCAAAACGCGTACACGGCAATCAGCAGCGCCGCGGCCCCCGCGCCCATCGTCCAGACTTTTCGTTTCAACAGCCATCCCTCCGTTTCTATGTGCATTATAAATGATACGCATGCGCAAAGTAAACCTGTAAGTTCTGGAAGCGCGTTTAAGTGCCGCGCGTATGGGCATTCTGAGGAAAAGGAGGCGAAGCGGATGAAGAAAAAAGCGGGCGTGATCGCGCTATTGTGCCTGGCGGCGCTGCTCGTCGGAGCGTTTTTTCTGTTGGACGTGCCTCACTGGCAAAGGCTGGACATATCCCGCCTGACCGAACTGCCCGAGGCGACCGTGCTTTACGACCGAAGCAGCGCGCCGCTCATGCGCCTGTACGCCTCCGAAAACCGCCGCAGCCTGACGGCGGACGAGATTCCCGAGCGGGTCAGGCAGGCCTTCGTCGCGATCGAGGACGCGCGCTTTTACAGTCATCACGGCGTGGACGTGAAGCGTATTTTCGGAGCGCTCAGGTACAATCTCACCTCAGGCTGGGCCAGTCAGGGCGCGAGCACCATCACGCAGCAGCTGATCAAGCTGACCCATCTGTCCGCCGAGAAGACGCTTTCGCGCAAGGCGCAGGAGGCGTATCTGGCGCTTTGCCTGGAAAGGAAGCTGGGAAAGGACGAGATCCTGACCGCCTACCTGAACGTGGTCTACTTCGGCGGCGGGGCATACGGGATTGCCAGCGCGGCGGAAAACTACTTCGGAAAAACGCCCGGTGAACTGACGCTGGCAGAAAGCGCGCTGCTCGCGGGCGTGGTAAAGTCGCCGGTCAGCTACGCGCCGCGCGCGCATCCGGAAAACGCGCTCAGGCGGCGAAGCCTGGTGCTGGACGCAATGGTCAGGTGCGGCTTCGTGACGCAGGAAGAGGCGGACGCGGCGAAGAACGAGCCGCTGAGCCTGCGGGAGGATGTGAGTGAGGAAGGAACCTGGTACGGCGATGCGGTGCTCGAGGAGGCCGCGAAGGTGCTGGACGTGACGGCGGACGACATTTACACCGGCGGCTACGCGATCTATACCACGATCGACGCAGGGCGGCAGCAGGCGCTGGACGAATTATTCTCGCAAGGCAAGAACTTCCCGCCCGACGCGGCCGACGGCACGGCCTGCGAGGCGGCGTTCGTAAGCGTAGAGAACTCGACCGGCGCGGTGCTCTGCCTTTCAGGCGGGCGGAAATACGAGGTGCAGCGAGGCCTGAACCGCGCGATACAGGCGCGCAGGCAGCCCGGTTCCACGCTCAAGCCGCTTTCCGTCTACGCCGCGGCGATCGACCTGTACGGCTACACGCCGGTCAGTTTGCTCAGCGACGTGTCGCGCGAGTTCGAGCCCGGCTACACCCCCGGCAACGCGGGCGGGCAGGAGCACGGAACCGTGACGCTGCGGCAGGCGCTCGCACGGTCGATGAACCTGGCGACGCTCGACCTGGCGACGAAGACTAGCGTCGAATCGGCTTACCTGTACGCGAAAAAGCTGGGCGTGGCGCTCTCTGAAGGCGACCGCAACCTGGCGCTGGCGCTCGGGTGCCTGGAAAAGGGCGTGACGCCGCTTGAAGTGTGCGGGGCGTACTCGGCGCTGGCGGACGGCGGGCGATACAATAAACCCTACCTGGTCGAGCGGATCTGCGACGCGCAGAAGAACGAACTCTACCGGCACGAGGCGAAACCGGTCACGGTGCTCAAGGACACAACTGCCGCGCAGCTGGTGAGCATGCTTGAGACCGCCGCACAGAGCGGCACAGCAAAGGCGCTGGGGGCAAGCGGACTGACCGTGGCCGGGAAGACCGGCACCGTGTCGCGCGAAAAAGGCGGCAACCAGGATATCTGGACGGTCGCAATCACGCCGGGAGAGACGAGCGCGGTGTGGATGGGCTTTGACCGGACGGACGATGCGCATCACCTGGCCGAGGGTACGGTGGGCGGCGGGTATCCGGCGCGTCTGGCGGCGAGCTACCTGAAGGAAACGGCCGATGGAAACGGCGGAGCCTTTCAGGTGCCCGGGAGCCTTGCCGAGGTGAACCTGGACGCGGCGGCGCTGCAGGACGAGGGCAAGGTGCTGCTGGCCGCGCCCGAAACGCCCGAGAGCCAGGTGCTGCGCGAGCTGCTGCCCCTCTCGCAGGTTCCCACGGCCGTCTCCGACCTGTGGCGCGAGGCGCAGACGCCGGACACGCTGGGCCTGACAGAGCAGGAGGACGGCAGCGCGCTTTTATCACTTGTTTCGCTGGACAGACACGTGGAATACCGCCTGATGCGCCGGCGCGAAGGGAAAGCAGCCGTGCAGATCGCCGCGCTGCGCGGTGAAAGAGGGGCCTACCTGACCTATCGCGAGGAGGCAGGCGAAGGCGGCGCTTCCAATATATACTGGGTAATTCCAGTCAACGTCGTGCGGGAAAAATACGGCGCGGAGGGCGCGCAGGGGGAGCCGACAGGTGAGATCGTCTGGGCGGGAAGAGGCGGCCTGCTGCGGCGCATACTGCCTGAAAAGACCGGCGCGCCGCAGGACACGCCCGCTCCGGACGGCGAGCGCTCGCTCTTTGCTGAGCCGGAAAGCACAAAAGAACCGCCCTGAGCCAGTTGCTCAAAGGCGGTCCGAGAAGAGGGAGGAGGGCGAATTCAGGGCCTTACTTCGCGGCGGTAATGTAGCGGCGAAGCGGCTTGTACAGAAGCGCCATGATGACCAGGCACAGCGCCAGGTCAATGACCATAAAGCTGCCGTTGTAAACGGCGGAATAGATGTAGGGATTGGTGAAGGTGGCGTTGAACAGCGTTGTCGGCTCGTAGATGCGGTAGATCGTCACGCCGCTGATGAAGTGGATGAGGAAGCGGCAGACTGAGGCGACGGTCATGCCGACGAACACGCCGCCCTTCATCCTGCGGAAGAAGCAGGCCACGCCCAGCACGCCGTAGGCAAGGATGTAGTCCAGCAGCATGGAGGTCGGACCCCAGGCATACGCACCGTCGAAAATCAGCTGCAGCAGGCCAAAGGCGAAGGAGGCAAGGAAGCTTTCCTTCCAGCCCCAGCGGGCGCAGTAGAGGAAGATCGGCAGCATGCCGATGCACACGCTGCCGCCCTGCGGCAGTTCAAGCAGCTTCACATAGCTCAGTGCGGTGGCAAGCGCCACCATCAGCGCGCCCTCCGTGAGGGCCCTGGTCTTGGTTCGGGTCATTTTTTGATACCCCGCTTTCCGAAAAATCAATCCCCGCGGTTTTCGCACGAAAAATGCCGCATCGCGGCGAGCGCAATGCGACACGGTTTCTATACCTTGACCTCGCATTCCTACGCCGGCATTACCCGGATCAGGTTTGAGGGACCGGGACGACATTACGTCCGCATCTCAGCCGGCATGCGCCAGCGCCCCTTGGAATTGTCAAGTCAATTATAGCCGCGAGAAAGCACGCCGTCAAGTTATTTTTTCGCTTGCCTTCGACCGGCTGATGAGGTATAATGTCGGAGAAACACAGGCGGGAGGAAAACGGATGAAACGCTGCTTTGTTTACGCCGCGGGCGCATTTTATGGACTGCGCGCGCGCCCGGAAAAGGGCGACCTGCAGATCGCCGCGGATGCGGGCTATCTTCTGTGCAGGCGCGAGGGGCTCAGACCGGATCTCGTGATCGGGGACTTCGATTCCATGCCGGAGCCGGAGGATGCAGAGGACTGCGTGCGCGTGCCGGTCGAAAAGGACGACACCGACAGCATGCTCGCACTGCGCGAGGGACTCAGGCGCGGCTGCGCGGAGTTTCACCTTTACGGCGCGACCGGCGGCAGGCGGCTTGACCACACGCTGGCCAACCTGCAGGCCCTGGCCTTCCTGTGCAGGCATGGCGCGCGGGGGTATCTCTATGACCGAGGCTTCATCTATACAGTCATCGAAAATGAGACGCTGACGCTCCGGCGCGAGGTCGAGTGGGGCCTGGTGTCGCTGTTCGCCATGAGCGGGCGCGCCGAGCACGTCACATTAACCGGCCTTCAGTACCCGCTCGTCGACGGAACGCTTGAAAGCGACTTCCCGCTGGGCGTAAGCAATCACTTCGTCGCGCCCGAGGCGAGCATAACGGCCGGGAAGGGGCTGCTGCTCGTGGGCTGGGAGGTTCCTCCGCTCGAAGCGGCCGGCGCAGAGCCGTCCACGATTCTTTGACAGGGGATGTTGCGGCGAGAGAGACGACGCAAACTGTTAAAAGTGACGAAAATAAGCCGGAATCGGCTCGCGACGGACGGCGTTTTCTTTTAAAAAGCCCGGAAAAGCGAGGCGGGCGCGCTTTCCTTTGAGGGAATAAGAAGCGATGCGCTGTGCAAAAGGCATAACCAGGACAAAATTGACAGCAATCTTTTAGATACTATTCACAGATACACTAACTCTGGCCCGCAAACCGAAGCGAGGGCGTGTGCCCAGTTTCCTGGACTTTGGGCGAATGGCGCAAAGAAACGCACTTCGATTCAGTGAAGTTCGCCACTGGATTTTTGGGGTTCAAACAGATATAATAAACGTACAGCATGGAACACACAATGTGTTGTGCAAACGAATCGCGTTTGTTCATCAATATTTTGAGGAGGGTTCAATCTTATGGCAAGCTTGTCTATGCAGCACATCTACAAAATCTACACCGGCGGCGTGACGGCCGTCAGCGACTTCACCCTGGACATCGAGGATAAGGAGTTTATCGTTCTGGTCGGTCCTTCCGGCTGCGGTAAGTCCACCACCCTGCGCATGGTCGCTGGCCTTGAAGAGATTTCCGAGGGCGAACTGTACATCGGCGACAAGCTGGTCAACGACGTCGCTCCCAAGGATCGCGACATCGCCATGGTTTTCCAGAACTACGCCCTGTATCCCCACATGACCGTGTACGATAACATGGCTTTCGGCCTGAAGCTGCGCAAGACCCCCAAGGCGGAAATCGAGCGCCGCGTCCGTGAAGCCGCGAAGATCCTGGACATTGAACACCTCCTCAACCGTAAGCCCAAGGCCCTGTCCGGCGGCCAGCGTCAGCGTGTTGCTCTGGGACGCGCCATCGTCCGTGAGCCCAAGGTCTTCCTGATGGACGAGCCTCTGTCCAACCTGGACGCCAAGCTGCGCGTTCAGATGAGAACTGAGATCACCAAGCTGCATCAGCGCCTGCAGACCACCTTCATCTACGTTACCCACGACCAGACCGAGGCCATGACCATGGGCTCCCGCATCGTCGTGATGAAGGACGGCTTCATCCAGCAGGTCGATACTCCTCAGAACCTGTACGATTATCCGACCAACCGCTTCGTGGCCGGCTTCATCGGCAGCCCTGCCATGAACATCTTCAACGCCAAGCTCGAGAAGCGCGGCGACGGCGTGTACGCCACCTTCGGCAACAACGCCATCAAGGTGCCCACCGGCAAGCTGCAGAAGTTCGTCTCCGATTCCTACATCGGCAAGGAAGTCTACATGGGCATCCGTCCCGAGAACATCCACGACGAAGAGGCCTTCATCAAGAACTCTCCCGACAGCCTGATCGACGTCGACGTCGAGGTTACCGAGCTGATGGGCTCTGAGACTTACCTGTACCTGAAGACCACCGGCAAGGATGAGAACATCATCGCCCGCGTTGATCCTCGCTCCACTTCCCGTGCCGGCGACAAGATCAAGGTTGCGCTGGACGTCAACCATCTGCACTTCTTCGACAAGGACACCGAGAACACTATTCTCGAGCGCTAAGCGAAGTCTGGAGAGAGAGCACATAACTCTTAACGTTATCGCTTAATTAAATCCGCCATGAGCGCAGAAAGTTTTCTTGCTTTTTCGCTCATGGCGGTTATAATTATACCATAGACGCATCAAGGAGGATTACTACTCATGTATCTCGATCATCGGATCATTTCGAAGATTGCGCAGGTGCTGGCGAAGATCAATATGCCCGTCATGCTGCTGGACAATAACGGCCAGGTTGTGCTGCCCGAGGGCAACGATCGTGAATTCACGCTGCCTGAGGTGCTGAGGAATAATCCCACGCAGCCGCTCGTTTACGGCGGTTTCACCCTGATCGGCACGGAGGGCAATCAGCCGCTGTTTCTGTGCCTGTCGGGCGACTCGCCGGACGTGAGCAGCTGTGCCGTGCTGTGCGCCGAGCTGATCAACATGATGACCCGCGTGGAGCTGCCCGACGCCGACCGTGAGCAGTCCTTCCGCTATATCCTTCGCGACGAGGTTGAGGGCGCGGAGATGGAGACGCTGGCCATGGAGCACGGCATCGCCGTGGAGCAGGATCGCTGCGTCATCATGCTGCACCTGCAGAACCTGGACGTGGACACCGTGCTGAGCATCCTGGGCAACGTGATCTGCGACAGCGAAAACGACGCCATCGTCGAGATGGATCGCCACACCGTCGTGCTGATCAAGCACCTGGACGAGCAGTCCGACTATGACGACATCGACCAGCTGGGCCAGGCCATCGAGAACACCTTCGTCAGCGAAACCAACCACCAGCTCTATATCGGCATCGGCGATCCCAAGCACACGCTCTCGCAGCTCAGCGAGTCCATGCGCGAGGCTCGCCGCGCCATCGACGTGGGCCGCATGTACTGCAAGGACAACTTTGTCTTCGTCTACCGTAAGCTGCTCATCGAGCGCTTCCTGGCCGACGTGCCCAAGGAGATGGGGCAGCGCTATAACGCCATGCTCTTCAACCGCAAGACCGCCCGCCTGTTCAACGACGAGATGATTCACACCATCGAGAAGTTCTTCGAGAACAGCCTGAACCTGTCCGAAACCGCTCGCCAGCTGTATATCCACAGGAATACGCTGGTCTACCGCCTGGACAAGGTGCAGCGCGTGATCGGCTTGGATCTGCGCGCGTTCGATGACGCGGTGACCTTCAAGATGATGATGCTGCTCGGCAAGAACGGCGCGCCTGAAAAAAACAGCCGCCGATAAACTGCCCTCGCGGCGCATCAGCCGCCTGCCTGGCGAATATCTTTGATTGCCCGGGTTTTCGGCCTGTGCCGAGGATCCGGGTCTCTGTCGTATGAAGGAAATGTAAGGAGGCGCTGTATGTCCAAGCGTGCCATCGTGGTTCTGGCCGTGGTCTGGATCGTTCTGCTGGTGGCCGGGGTGTCCACCTCGCTGACGCTGATGTTCTGCAATGTGAACGCCTCGGACGAGATCAGCCTGGGCTCGGCGCACATCGTGTCCGCGCAGGAATACTCGATCATCGAGCGCTTTTCCAGGCTGCGCGAGGTGCTGGACGTGGTCGAGGAAGACTACTATCAGCCGGTCGACGAGGAAAAGTTGCTTCAGGGCGCGATCGACGGCATGCTGGGCTCGCTCGAGGATCCCTATACGTTCTATTACACCCCTACGGCCATGGAGGAATCCACGGAGCACCAGAGCGGCACCTACCACGGCGTGGGGCTGCAGCTGCTGGCCGACGAGCAGGGCCGCCTGGTCATTACGCGCACCTTCAGCGGCGGTTCCTCGCAGGAGGCGGGCATACTGTCCGGCGACATACTCATCGCGGTGGACGGCGTGCCGGTTTCGGGCGAGACCCGGCAGGAGATGAACAAGGCGCTCGACGCGGTGCGAGGGCCGGATCAGACCACGGTGCGCCTGACCGTGCTGCGCGGCGACGAGCAGCTGGAGGTGGAGGTGGTGCGCGGCGAGGTGACGATGAACCGCGTCGATCACCGGATGCTTGAGGATCAGATCGGCTACATCGCCATCTATGAATTCATGGGCGACGACGTGGAGGGCTTCAGGGAGGCCGTGCGTGACCTTCAGAACCAGGGCATGCGCGCGCTGATCATCGACGTGCG
Source organism: uncultured Clostridia bacterium (assembly GCA_934647305.1). Taxonomy (GTDB): domain Bacteria; phylum Bacillota; class Clostridia; order Christensenellales; family Aristaeellaceae; genus CAKUFI01. The sequence goes on from CAKUFI010000001.1 coordinate 182,044, forward strand.
CTCCAATCCGGGCGGCCTGCTCGACCACGTGGTCAGCATCGCCGACCAGATCCTGCCGCAGGGACTGATCGTCTACACGCAGGATCGCGCCGGGCAGCGCGAGAGCTACTATTCGGACACGTCCTCGCTCGATCTGCCCATGGCGGTGCTGATCAACGGCACGTCGGCCAGCGCCTCGGAAATCCTCGCGGGCGCGATACAGGACTACGGCGTGGGCACGCTGGTGGGCGAAAAGAGCTTCGGCAAGGGCATCGTGCAGACCATCATCTCCTTCCGAGACGACGGCGCGGGCATGCAGCTGACCACCTCGGCCTACTACACGCCCTCCGGCCGCTCGATTCACGGCACAGGCATCGCCCCGGACGTTGAGGTCGCGGCTGAAGAGGACTTCGACGTGTCGATGTCCATCGCCGCGCCTGAGGACGATCTGCAGCTTCAGGCGGCGCTGAACCTGCTCAAGGAACAGCTCAAGTAAACAGTGCGGCGCTCCCTCACATGATCGAAGGAGCGCCATGTTTTATATTGATTCGATGATTGCGGCGATGGCGTGCTCGGTGTTGGGCACGATCACGCGGTCGGCAGCCTGCTTGCACTCGTCGATGGCGTTGCCCACCGCGCAGCCGATGTCCGCGTCGCGGATCAGCGTCAGGTCGTTTTCGTAGTCGCCCACGCCGATGGTCGTGTGAACCCGGTCGCCCAGGTATTTGCGAATCCAGGTCAGGCACGCGCCCTTGCCGCTGTGCCTGGGAATGACCTCGAGACCCTCGTCCCAGCTGCGGTTGAATTCGTATCGATTGCCGAAGCGCGCGAGCATCTCGTCCCGCAGCGCCAGCGTCCGCTCAGGCGACTGCACGCACAGCAGGCGGCACCAAGGCTTGGGCACGTTCGCCAGCAGGGCGGGGGAGAAGGGGACTTTGCGCGGTTCGAGCCAGATTTTGTCCGCGTCCGGGCCGGATACGAGCAGCTGATCGACGTCCCCGCGCTCGTACAGGTATCGGACAAAGCCGTCGATTTCCTCGCCGAAGGTCATGCAGTGCAGGATTTTCAGGCTGTTCTGGTCGCAGATGACCGTTCCGTTCGTGCAGATCAGCGGCGCGTTGGCCACGAAGTCCTCGCGATAGCCGGCCAGAAACGAAGGGATTCGGCCGCTGGCAATTGTGAACAGGCCGCCTCCCGCCTGAAAGCGGCGAATGGCCAGCGAGTTTTCCCGGGAAATGACCGCGCCCGGCCCGGCAAAGGTTCCGTCAAAATCAGTCGCAATCAGATAGCCTTCGTATTTTCCCATATGCGCGCTCCGTGTAAGGTACTGGGCGCAGAAAAAGAGACGGCCGAAAAGAGCCGCCTCTTCACTGTGCCTGTGGGTTAATTATACCATTAATCGTTCGCCGTTGCAACCAGGTTCGCGCCGGTTCCGGCGATATTTTCCGCCAGCACGTCGCCGATATGCACGGGCGCGCTCACGGTCAGGTCTCGAATCGCCGCCAGCACACCGCCGATCGCCGCCTTGGGCACCTGGGTGGCGGTCTTGACCGAGCAGACCGGGCGCACGCCGCCGTTTACGCGCACGCTGCTGGTCACGGTGCGCATCGGGCAGCGCATTTCCTGAATGCCGTAGGCCTCGCCGCGCTTGCAGGTGAAGCCGGTAACCGAGATGTTCTCGCCGTCGCGCGTCACACGCAGTGCGCAGCCCATCGGGCAGCAGATACAGATCATATCCTTCGTTTCCATAGAGAATTCCTGCCTTTCCGGCGCTTACGCCGTCACGATTTCAAGCGTCACGTCGCCCGTAATCTTCTCCGCGTCCACGGTGATCTTTTCCATTTCGCCGGGGGTCATAATGGGCTTCTTGCGGCGAACGAGCTCGGTCTCGCCGCACTTCACGAGGAGCGTCGCGCCCTTGTAGGCGCTGCCCACGCGGAAGTACAGGTCCACCTTGCCCGCCGCGACCGCGGACAGCTTCTGAGGCACCGCGTACCGCACGCCGTTTATGCCCCTCACGCTTCGATACTCGACCGGCGCGGGCTGCTCGCTCGCGTAGGCCGCGGCCGAACGGCCGGCCAGTATGGCCTCGTTGCTGACGTTGTCGACCAGGTCGTGTACGTGCAGCACGTTGCCGCAGGCGAACACGCCCGGGATCGAGGTCTGACGGTTCTCGTCGACCACTGCGCCGCTGGTGACCGGATCCATCTCGACGCCCGCGCCGCGCGTCAGCTCGTTTTCGGGAATCAGGCCGACCGACAAAAGCAGCGTGTCGCAGGGATAGGTCTCCTCGGTGCCGGGGATGGGCTTGCGGGTCGCGGGATCGACCTCGGCGATCACCACGCCCTCGACGCGCTCGCGGCCCAGGATGTTGACCACGGTGTGGTTGAACTTGAGCGGAATGCCGTTGTCCACCAGGCACTGCACGATGTTGCGGTTCAGGCCGCTGGAGAAGGGCATGAGCTCGGCCACCAGCTCGACCTTCGCGCCCTCCCAGGTCATGCGCCGGGCCATAATCAGGCCGATGTCGCCCGAGCCCAGTATGACCACGCGCCTGCCCGGCATCAGGCCCTCCATGTTGACCAGCCGCTGCGCGCAGCCGGCGGTGTACACGCCCGCGGGCCTCGTGCCCGGAATGTTCAGCGCGCCGCGGGTGCGTTCGCGGCAGCCCATGGCCAGCACGACCGCCTTCGCCTCGATGTGCATCAGGCCGTTTTCCGCGCTGACGGCGGTGAGCACGCGGTTGTCGCTCAGGTCGAGCACCATCGTGTCGGTCAGCACCTCAATGCCCGTACCCTCCAGCTGCGCGATGAAGCGGCCGGCGTACTCGGGGCCGGTCAGCTCCTCACCGAAAAAGTGCAGGCCGAAGCCGTTGTGAATGCACTGCTGCAAAATGCCGCCCAGGCTCCTGTCGCGCTCGATAATCAGGATCGAGGCCTCGGGGGAGCGCTTACGGGCCTCAAGCGCCGCGGCAAGCCCGGCCGGGCCACCACCCACGACGGCAATATCTACGTTCCTGTGCATTTTACCGCACCTCCTTCAGTTTGCCCACCAGCAGCCTGCTGTTTCCGCCGAACTTGGTCAGCTCGGTCATGGGCACGTTCAGCTCGCGCGAGAGAATCTCCATCACGCGCGGGGAGCAGAAGCCGCCCTGGCAGCGGCCCATACCCGCGCGGGTGCGCCGCTTCACGCCGTCAAGAGAACGGGCACCCCGGCGAATGGCCTCGACGATCTCGCCCTCGGTAATGGTCTCGCAGCGGCAGATGATGCGGCCAAAGCGGGAATCCTTGGCGATCAGCGCGCTCTTTTCCTCGTCGGAGAGCTTGCGGAACTCGGGAATGGCACGGCGGACGGGATTGTAGTCGGCCTTTTCGGTCATGCTGAGGCCGGTTTCGTGCAGTATCGCGTCAATCCTCTCGGCGATGGCCGGCGCGGAGGTCAGGCCGGGGGAGCAGATGCCCGCCGCCTGGATGAGGCGGCTGTTCGCCCTCGACGCGCCGATCACGAAGTCGCCGGTCGAGGGCTGCGCGCGCACGCCCGCAAACGAGGTGATGACCGCGCGCAGGTTGAGCGCAGGCACCGATTTGTGCGCCAGCCGGGTCAGCGACTCGATGCCCTCGGCGGTGACGGAGGTATCAGCCTTGTCCTCCATGTCCACGGCGGTCGGGCCCGCGAAGATATTGCCGTCGACCGTGGGGGAGACCAGCACGCCCTTGCCCAGCTTGGACGGGGTCTGGAAGATGACTGTGCGCGCGATGCAGGCGTTGCGGTCCATCAGCAGATACTCGCCCTTGCGCGGGTGGATGGAGAAGGAATCGTCGCCCAGCATGCGGGACACCTCGTCGGCGTACACGCCCGCCGCGTTGATCACGCGGGAGGCGGTAATCGTGCGCTCGCCCGCCCGGATTTCGATCGCCTCGCCCGTGTCCTTCATCGAGGTGACCTTCGCGTTCAGGATCCACTCGACGCCGTTTTCGCGGGCGTTTTCCGCGCAGGCGATGGTCATCTGGTAGGGGCAGGTGATGCCGCAGGTGCGCGCCCACAGCGCGAGCGTCACGTCCCTGCTCAGACTGGGCTCGATCTCGCGGGCGCGGTCGCCCGAAACCAGCTCCATCTCCGGCACGCCGTTTTTGATTCCCCGCTCGTACAGCGCCCTGAGCGTCGCCTCGTCTTCCGCGCCGAAGCCCACAACCAGCGAGCCCACGCGCTGAAGCGGCACGTCGAGCTCCTCGCACCACTGGGTGTACAGGTAGTTGCCGCGCACGTTGCAGCCGGCCTCGACCGACCCGACCGGGCAGTCGTAGCCCGCGTGCACGATGGCGCTGTTGGCGCGGGATGCGCCCATGGCCACGTCCTCCGCCGCGTCGATCAGCGCGATGCGCAGCTGATAGCGGGAAAGCTGGCGCGCAATCGCGCAGCCCACGACGCCCGCGCCCACGATCGCAATGTCATAGTTTGCCATCCGTTTTGTCACTCCTTTTTCACGCAAAAAGCCACAGCAAACAACTCCGGCGATTTGCGGAGCTGTCTGCCGTGGCTTCTCTCAATACTCTGCCAAGACAGGTTCTATTGTAGCGCACGGGCGCGCGTTTGTCAATCGAAAAATGTCATCTTTGTGAAATCCGTCAGCCCGGCTTGCGCGCGATCAGGTAGTACCAGTCCGCGTCCCGCGCGGCGCGGCCAATCTGCACCGGGAAGCCGCCCGACTGCTCGATCGAATAGCCCATGCCGAGGAGCGTTTCCTCGAGCAGCGCGTAGGGCAGGGGATGGTAGTGCTCCTCGAACACCTCGCGCTGCACGACCTCATAGCCCTTTTCGAAGGCGAACACGAAATGAAAGCGCATGCTTCCGTCGGCCGGGTACTCCCAGAACTGGATGCGCTCGACGCGCGTGCCGTCGGACAGGCGCGTGGGACGGTAAAAGTAGAACTTCGGCTTCTTTTCGAGCATCTGATCCCAGTTTCGGGTGTCCAGGTAGATGCGCCCGCCCGGCGCGGTCAGCCGATCCATGGCCTGAAGCGCCTGAACCACCCCTTCGTTCTCCACGTAGGCCAGCGAGTTGCCGGTGCTGGCCACCATGTCGAACCGCGCGCCCGGAAAGGCCCTGTCCGCCTCGCGGAAGTCCGACTGCGCAAGCGCGATGGACAGGCCGTGCGCCTCCGCCTTTTCGGCGCATTTCTTGAGCATCGCTTCGCTCAGGTCGGAGCCGGACAGGCGCACGCCCACTTCGCCCAGGGGAAGCGTCAGGTTGCCGCTGCCCACGCTCACGTCGAGCAGCGTGCGGGGAAGGTCGTCCCCAAGCACCTTTTCCCAGTGCTCGCGGATGATCCGCCAGTCGCGCGGGGTGGAGCATACGTCGTAGATGTCCGCGCGGTCGTAGAGGTTGGACATGAAAACCGCCTCCTTATATGATTCACTACGCTGCCATGATATCATAAAATTGGGCGGTGTCAAGTAAAGGCTTCCTTTCCCGCTGGAACAAATTTACCGGACAGAGGTTGACTGCCGGGCGGAAGGGTGATAGAGTATACTATGTATGCAGTATCTTCTCGCTGCGGCGTTCGGCCGGGCAAAAAATACATGGTTCGGAGGAAAAAGCCTTGACGCTTTCGGATAAAATTGACTCGCTGATGATGAAGGTCACCAAGCCCGTGCGCTACGTGGGCGGCGAGTTCGGCTCGATCATGAAGGATCCAGAGAAGGTGGACGTGCGCTACGCCTTCCTGTTCCCGGACACGTATGAGGTCGGCATGTCTCACCTGGGCATGAAGATCCTCTATCACACGATCAACGACCGCGACGACGCCTGGTGCGAGCGCGTGTTCTCGCCCTGGGTTGACATGGAGGAGAAGATGCGGGAGCTGGACATCCCGCTGTTCTCGATCGAGTCGCGCACGCCGGTCAAGCAGTTCGACTTGCTGGGCATCACGCTGCAGTATGAGATGAGCTACTCGAACATCCTGTGCGCCCTCGACCTGGCGGGCATACCGCTTCGGCGCGAGAACCGCACGGACGATGACCCGTTCGTGATCTGCGGCGGCCCGTGCGCGTTCAACCCGGAGCCGCTGGCTCCGTTCGTCGACTTCTTCGTGCTGGGCGACGGCGAAAAGTCCACCCATGACACGATCGACGTGTACAAGGAGTGGAAGAAGAGCGGCCTGCCGCGCGAGGAATACCTGAAGATGGCCGCGAAGATCCCGGGCGTGTACGTGCCCTCGCTTTACGACGTGGCCTACAAGCCGGACGGCACGATCGAGTACGTGCGGCCCAAGGAGGGCTCCGGCGCGCCCGAGGTGGTCTATAAGGCGCTCTACAACAACCTGACCGAGGCGGCCTATCCCGAGGAGATGATCGTGCCCTACGGCGAGATCGTCCACGACCGCATCATGCTGGAGATTTTCCGGGGCTGCACGCGCGGCTGCCGTTTCTGCCAGGCGGGCATGATCTACCGCCCGGTGCGCGAGCGCAGCATGGATCGACTGATTGAGCTGGCCGACAAGCTGGTGCGCGCCACAGGCTATGACGAGATTTCGCTGATGAGCCTGTCGAGCGGCGACTATTCCTGCCTGCCCGAGCTGGCGCACGAGCTGGTGAGCAAGTATGCCGAAAAGCGCGTGTCGATCTCCCTGCCCTCTCAGCGCATCGACAACTTCCTCAAGGACACCCTCAAGGAGGTGCAGAAGGTCAAAAAGAGCGGCCTGACGCTGGCGGTCGAGGCGGGTTCTCAGCGCCTGCGCGACGTGATTAACAAGGGTGTGACCGAGGAGGACCTGCTGCGCTCGGTGCGCGAGGCCTTCGAGGAGGGCTGGTCGTCGGTCAAGATTTATTTCATGCTGGGTCTGCCCACCGAGACCGACGAGGACGTGCTGGGCATTGCCGATCTGGCCGCCAAGGTGCGGGACGTCTACTTCAGCATTCCGAAGGAGAAGCGTTCGCCCGGCCTGCGCATCACCTGCAGCGCGTCGGTGTTCGTGCCAAAGCCGGACACGCCGTTTCAGTGGTCGCCGCAGCTGGACCGCGAGAGCGTCGTGCGCCGCCAGCTGCTGCTCCGGGACGCGCTTGCCAAGATCCGGGGCGCAGAGTTCAAGTATCACGAGTCCGACCTGAGCCAGCTCGAGGCAACGTTCGCGCTGGGCGACCGGCGCATGGCCGACGTGCTCGAGCGGGCGTTTGAGCTGGGCTGCCGGTTCGACGGCTGGTCTGACCAGTTTAGCTACGAAAGGTGGATGCAGGCCTTCCGCGACACGGGCGTTGACCCGGCGTTTTACGCGCACAGGCAGAAGGGGCTGGACGAGGTGCTGCCCTGGGATCACCTGGACTGCGGCGTGAGCAAGGCCTATCTGCTGCGCGAGTGGGACAAGGCGCAGCGCGCCGAGCGCACGCAGGACTGCCGCAAGGGCTGCACCGGCTGCGGGATGAAACGATACGAGGGGGCGTGCCGCTCATGAAAGCGATTATTCAGTTTGGCAAGCAGGGCCGCCTGCGCTTCATTTCCCACCTGGATCTTCAGCGCTTCATGCAGCGGGCGCTGCGAAGAACCGGCCTTCCGGTGGCCTATTCGCAGGGCTTTAACCCCCACACGCTCTTGTCGTTCGCATCGGCGCTGGGCATGGGCGTGTCCAGCGAGGCGGAGCTGCTAGAGGTGCGCTTTGCCGAGCCGGTGGCCGAGCAGACCATCCTCGAGGCCATGCGCGCCGCGCTGCCGCCCGAGATGCCGGTCTATCGCGTGCGCGCGGTGGACGACCGCTTCCCCTCGCTGATGGCGACGGTTTACTGCGCCGACTACCGCATGACGCTGACCGGCGAGGGCGCGAAGGCGATCGCGGACGCGGTGCCCGGTTACCTTGAGAAAACCGAGGTCATGGCCGTGCGCAAGACCAAGTCGGGCGAAAAGACGGTCAACATCCGTCCCTCGACGCTTGAGCTGCGCGCGGAAGGGACGGAGGATGGCGCGTATGCGCTGACCGCCCGCCTGACGCTGACCCCCGAGGACACGCTCAAGCCGGACGTGCTGCTGGGCGCGCTGGCCAGGCTGGCGGGCGTGCCCGAGGACGGCTATGAGGCGCGCATTCACCGCACGCTGCTTTCCGGAAAAACCGCGAAGGGCGAGATCGTGCCCCTGTTCGACTGGAAGTGCTGACGCGCCATGCAGAAAAAAATTTATATCGAAACCGAGGATATCCGCACGCGGCTGGCGCTTCTCGAGGACGGCGAGGTGGTCGAGTACTACCAGGAGCGCCCCGGCCGGGCCAAGCTGGCGGGCAATATCTACGTGGGCCGGGTGGAAAACGTGCTGCCCGGCATGCAGGCGGCGTTCGTGGACATCGGCCTGGACAAAAACGCCTTTCTTCACCTGGGCGACATACAGGTCAGCCGCTCAGAATTCGGCGAGGAGCTGGAAAAGCGGCTCTCCGCCGCGTCCGTCCGCAAACTGCTTCGGCGCGGTCAGCAGATCATGGTGCAGGTCGTCAAAGAGCCGGGCGGCGCCAAGGGTCCGCGCGTCAGCTCGCACATCACGCTGCCCGGACGGTACGCGGTGCTGCTGCCCGGGGTCGAGTACGTGGGCGTATCCCGGAAGATCGAGGACGAAGGCGCGCGCGAGCGGCTCAGGGCGCTGGCCGATGACTGCCGCCCGGCGGGTATGGGCCTGATCGTGCGCACCGCCGCAAAGGACGCGCCCGAGGAGGCGATTCGCGAGGACGCGGCGCAGCTGGCCGATACCTGGAAGAAAATCTCCGTGCGCGCACAGCACTCGACCGCGCCCGCCCTGATTCATCAGGACGAGGATCTGGTGCGCCGCGCCGTGCGGGACATGCTCTCGCCCGAGGTCGTCGAAATCCGGGTGAACAATCAGGCCCAGTATGAGCAGCTTCGCGCGCTGTGCGAGGAACGCGCAAACATCGTGCGCCTGCACGAGAACCCCACGCCGCTGTTCGCCTTCTTCGGCCTCGACTCGAAGCTCGAGAAGGCCTGCGCGCGCCGGGTATGGCTCAAGTGCGGCGGGTATCTGGTGATTGACCATACCGAGGCGCTGACGGTCATCGACGTGAACACCGGCAAGTTCGTGGGCGCGCAGTCGCTGGACGACACCGTGCTGCGCACCAACTGCGAGGCGGCGAGGGAGATCGTGCGCCAGCTCAGGCTGCGCGACGTGGGCGGCATCGTCATCGTGGACTTCATCGACATGACGCGCAGGGAGGATCAGCAAAGGCTGCTGGGTTGTCTGCGCGAGGAACTGAAAAAGGATCGCACAAAGACCAACCTGGTGGGGCTGACCGAACTGGGGCTGGTGGAGCTGACCCGCAAAAAGCTCCGGCAGCCGCTCTACACGCTGACCCGGCGCACCTGTCCCCGCTGTCAGGGACTGGGAACCATCCCCAGCGAGGAGGAGCTGGCGCTGTCCGCGCTTCATCAGCTGCGCGTCAAGGCGGCGCACCTGAACGCGGGCTGCTGGCTGATTACCGCGTCACAGGCGGTCGCGGGGCAGCTTCTGCTGCTCGACCCGCCGGAGGGACTGACCGTCTACGTCTGCGCGCAGAGCGGCCGGCTGGACGAAAACGCCCAGATTGACGCCATGGAGCCTGAACAGCTGCCCGCAAAGGCGAAGCGCATGACCACCTCGAAAGAAAAGGAGTAAACGGGTTTGAAAGAGAGAAAAATCGTCCCGCCGCAGGAGCTTGAGGCGCAGAAGGCGTATGCCCGCGCCGTGAAGGACGCGCTTGGCGGCCGGGAAATGAAATACTGCATCGTGACGCTGGGCTGCCAGATGAACGCGCACGATTCCGAGACCATCGCCGGCATGCTCGACGAGATGGGCATGACCCCCACCGAGCGGCGCGAGGACGCGGATCTGGTGCTCTACAACACCTGCTGCGTGCGCGAAAACGCCGAGAACAAGGCCATGGGCAACGTGATCTGGCTCAAGGAGCTCAAGGCGGTCAAGCCGGACATGATCATCGGCGTGGGCGGATGCATGATGCAGGAAAAGGGCATGCTGGAAAAGGTGGCCTCGTATCCGTTCATCGACCTGGCCTTCGGCACGCACAACCTGCACCGCCTGAGCGAGCTGCTCTGCCGCATCATCGTGGAAAAAAAGCGCGCCATCGAGGTGCTGGACGACGAGGGCATCGTCTGCGAAGGCCTGCCCGTGCACCGCGCGAGCCGCTTCATGGCCTATATCAACATCATGTACGGCTGCAACAACTTCTGCTCCTACTGCATCGTGCCCTACGTGCGCGGCCGCGAGCGCTCCCGCGACATGCAGAACATACTCGACGAGGCGCAGCAGCTGGTGGACGGCGGCGTGCAGGAGATCATGCTGCTGGGGCAGAACGTCAATTCCTACATGGGCGGCGGCGCGCACTTTGCAGAGCTCTTGTACCGCCTGGACAGGATGGGCGTGCCGCGCATCCGGTTCATGACCTCGCACCCCAAGGATCTGTCTGACGAGCTGATCGCCTGCTACGGCGAGCTTCCGCATTTGTGCAGGCAGCTTCACCTGCCGGTACAGGCGGGCAGCAACCGAATCCTTCAGCAGATGAACCGGCGCTACACGCGCGAAAAGTACCTGGATCTGGTCGAGCGCATCCGCAAGGTCTGCCCGCAGGTGGGCCTGACGACCGACCTGATCGTGGGCTTCCCGGGCGAGACGCTCGCCGAGTTCGAGGAGACCGTGTCGCTGGTCGAGCAGGTTCGCTATGACTCGGCCTTCACCTTCATCTACTCGCCGCGCGAGGGCACGCTGGCTGCACGCATGCCCGACGACACCTCCGCCGAGGAAAAGAGCCGCCGCATACAGCGCCTGATCGACGTGCAGCAGAGGATCAACTTCGAGGTCTGCACGCAGCAGATCGGCCGCACAGAAGAGGTGCTGGTCGAGTCCGAAAGCGCACGCGACGCGGGCTGCGTGTGCGGCAAGACCGGGCGCGGCCACATGGTCAACTTCGCGGGGGACACTGCGCTGATCGGGCGCTTTGCCCAGGTAGAAATCACCTCCGCCGGCCGCAATACCCTGCGCGGCAGGCTTCTTGCCGTCCGCTGACATTGTATTTTTTAAGGAGGAAACGAATCATGAACGAGGTTATGGAAAAGACCCGCGAGCTGGGACTCGCGATCCTGAACAGTGAAATTTACAAGGAAATGAAGGCCGCCGAGGACAAGGCCATGGAAAACGCGCAGGCCGCCGCCGTGATGGGCGAGTATCTGGAGCACCGCGCGGCGCTTGAAAACCTGATGCAGCAGAACAAGCCCGACGCCGACAAGATGAGCGAGGAGTCCCGCGCGATGGAGGATCTGCAGGCGCAGCTCAACCAGATCGGCGACATCACGGCCATGGGCGAGAAGCGCGCCGCCTTCACTGAGATGATCAACCAGGTCAACGGCCTGCTCAAGACCATCATCACCGGCGAGGAGCCCACCGAGGGCGGCTGCACCGGCTCGTGCTCGACCTGCGGCGGCTGCTGCCACTAAGGCAAAGCGCCCCGATACACACTTTGACTCAACCCAGGGCAGGAGGAAACGAAAGCTATGGCGCTCTCGCCAATGATGCAGCAATACCTGGACACCAAGCAGCAGTACCCGGACGCGGCGCTTCTGTTCCGCGTGGGCGACTTCTATGAACTGTTTTTCGACGACGCCGAGCAGGTGTCGCGCGAGCTGGAGCTGACGCTGACGCGCAAGGACTGCGGACTGAGCAAGCCCGCGCCCATGTGCGGCGTGCCCTATCACGCGGTGGACGCTTACGTGGCCAAGCTGATCGAAAAGGGCTACAAGGTGGCCATCTGTGACCAGATGGAGGATCCCGCGCAGGCGAAGGGCCTGGTCGAGCGGGCGGTGACGCGCGTCATCACGCCGGGCACCGCCGTGGAATCGTCCATGCTCGACGAGCGCCGGGCCAGCTACATCATGGCGATACTGGTACAGAAGGATAAGGCGGGCGCGGCGTTCTGCGACGTGTCGACCGGCGAGTTCTACCTGTACCAGTTCGACGACGCAAAAAATCGCCTGCGCGACGAGCTGAGCCGCGTGGAGCCGCGCGAGCTGCTGGTGTGCGACCAGGAATACTTCATTCCCTACAGCGCCCAGATTCCCATGCTCACCCCGCTGCCCGAGGAGCGCTTTCACTACGCGCAGGCGGGCAAGGCGCTCATGGAGCACTTCCACGTGCAGAAGGTCGCCGAGCTGAACGTCGAGGGCTGCCGTCTGGGCGTGTGCGCGGCGGGCGCGCTGCTGACCTACCTGCTGGAAACCCAGAAAAACGCCTTAAAACACATCCTGACCCTGAAAATCTACCAGCCGAACCGCTACATGGCGCTCGACGCCATTGCGCGGGGCGCGCTGGAATTGACCGAGTCGCTGCGCGGCGGGCGCGGCCGGAAGGGCTCTCTTCTGTGGCTGATGGACAAGACGATCACGGCAATGGGCAGCCGCATGCTGCGCAGCTGGATCGAGCAGCCGCTGATCCTGCCGGACGAGATTGCCGCGCGGCAGGACGCGGTCGAGTACTTCCTGAACGATCCCTTCCGCCGGGACACGCTGCGCGAGGCGCTCGAGCCGGTGCGCGACGTGGAAAGACTCTTAAGCCGCATCGCCTACGACACGATCAACGCCCGCGACTGCCTGGCGCTGCGCGCGTCTCTCGAGGCGCTGCCGCTGCTTTGCCAGACCCTCTCGGGCGACGCGCCGCCGATGGTTCAGGATCTGCGCACGCGGCTTTCGCCCCTGCCCGAGGTGACCGACCTGCTCGAGCGCGCCATCAGCGAAAAGGCCGGCATTTCGCTCAAGGACGGCGACATCATCGCCGACGGCTACAACGCCGAGCTGGACGAGCTGCGCGCGGCGCGAACCGAGGGCGCGAAGTGGCTGTCCGACCTGGAGGCGCGCGAGCGGGAGCAGACCGGCATCAAGAACCTCAAGGTAGGCTTTAACCGCGTGTTCGGCTACTACATCGAGGTCACGAAGTCGTTTTACGACCAGGTGCCCACGATGCGTTACGTCCGCAAGCAGACGCTGGCTTCGGCCGAGCGCTTCATCACCGAGGAGCTCAAGGAGCTTGAAAAGAAGATCCTTGGCGCGGAGGATCACGCGACCCGGCTGGAATATCAGCTGTTCCTGGGCGTTCGCGAGTTTCTGAGCGCGCATATCGTGGAGCTGGCGCGGGTGGCGCACGCGCTCAAGGAGCTGGACGCGCTCCTGTCGCTCGCCCAGTGCGCGGCGGATTACAGCTATGTGCGTCCTTCCTTCAACCAGGAGGGCGTGTACGAGATTCAGAACGGGCGGCACCCGGTGGTCGAGCAGGCGATCGGCTCGGACAACTTCGTGCCCAACGACACGCACATGAGCCGCGAGGGCCGCATGATGGTCATCACCGGCCCCAACATGGCGGGCAAGAGCACCTACATGCGGCAGGTGGCGCTGATCGTGCTGCTGGCGCACATCGGCAGCTTTGTGCCGGCCGACTCGGCGAACATCTCGATCACCGACCGGATCTTCACGCGCATCGGGGCCTCGGACGACCTGTATGGCGGCCAGTCCACGTTCATGGTGGAAATGAGCGAGCTGGCAAACATCCTGAAGTACGCCACGAGCAAGAGCCTCCTGATACTGGACGAGGTAGGCCGCGGCACCAGCACCTTCGACGGCCTGTCCATCGCCTGGGCGGCGGTCGAGCACATCGCGGACGAAAAGAAGTGCGGCGCGCGGACGCTGTTCGCCACTCATTATCACGAGCTGTCCGAGCTGGAGGGGCACCTGGAGGGCGTGGTCAACTACCGCATCACGGCGGTTGAGAAGGGCAGCGAGGTCATCTTCCTGCGCAAGATCGTGCCCGGCGGCGCGGACAGGAGCTACGGCGTGGCGGTCGCGGGCCTTGCGGGCCTGCCCAAGTCGCTCATCATGCGCGCGCGGCAGATCATGGCCCGGCTCGAGGTGGACGACGAGACCAGTACGATCGGCCAGAGCATACTCGATACCCGCAAAAACGGCGGCGACCGGCAGATGAGCCTGACCGATTTCCAGCCGATGGAACTGGTCGAGGAAATCCGCAAGATCGACGTGATGTCCATGTCGCCGATCGACGCGCTGAACACGCTGTTTACCCTGGTAGAAAAGGCGAGGAGGATTTAACGCATGCCCATTCGCGTACTGGACGCCGCGACGGTCGGACGAATCGCGGCCGGCGAGGTGGTGGAGCGGCCCGCTTCCATCGCGAAGGAACTGATCGAAAACGCGATGGACGCAGGGGCGACCGCCGTGACCGTGGAGATCAAAGACGGGGGTGTTAACTACCTGCGCGTCACAGACAATGGCTGCGGCATCGCGCCCAGCGAGGTGCGCCTGGCCTTTGAAAACCACGCCACGTCCAAGATCTCCTCAGGCGACGAGCTGACCGACATCCGCACGCTGGGTTTCCGCGGCGAGGCGCTGCCGTCCATCGCGGCGGTCTCGCGCGTGACCATGACCACCCGCAAGAAGGACGCGGACGCGGGCTGCAAGATCACGCTGGAGGGCGGGCGCGTCACCGACCTGTCCGCTGCGGGCTGTCCGCAGGGCACGACGATCGTCGTGCGCGACCTGTTCTTCAACACGCCGGTTCGCCGCGAGTTCCTGAAAAAGCCGTCAACCGAGGGCGGGGCGGTGGCCGACCTGGTCGCCAAGATGATCCTGGGTAACCCGAAGGTCTCCATTCGCCTGATTAACGCCGGGCGCACCGTCTATCACAGCTACGGCGACGGGGACGTGCGCCACGCGGCGCTGACCGTGTACGGCAGGGAAACCGCCGGACAGCTGGTCGCAATCGACGAGGCGGAGGGCGCGCTTCGCCTGAGCGGGCTGATCGGCGTGGGGGATCAGGCGAGGTCGAACCGCGCGCATCAGTTCTTCTTTATCAACGGGCGCGTCGTGCGCTGCCCGCAGCTTTCGCAGGCGCTGGAGGAGGCGGTTCGCGGCCGCGTGATGATCGGCATGTATCCGATGTGCGCGCTCAGCCTGACCCTGCCGGCCAGCTCGGTGGACATCAACGTGCATCCCAGCAAGCTGGAGGTGCGCTTCCGCGACGAGGCGCTGGTGCATGAGCGCGCCCTGGCGCTGATTACGCGCGCGCTGGACACCGGCAGGATGCTGGACGTGCAGCGGATTGAAGAGGAAAAGAAGGACAACCTGCCGCACAGCACCGTGCGCGTGGAGCACCCTGCGCCGCCCGTACCGGCCGAAACAAAGCCGCCGGAAGCGCCCGTGCCGCCTGTGGAAAGTATGCCTGTGCCCGAAAAAGCCGCGCCAATTGGTGTTCTGCGGGAGGACCCCGCGCCGCTTCCGCGCTGGACGCCCCCGAGCGCGCCCTTTACCTGGACGGAGCCGGTCAAAAAGGCCGAGCCCACGCCGCCGCCCGTGCAGGAGATTCTGCCTGCCGTGGCCGATGCGCGCCCCACGGCGCCCGCGCCACAGCCTCAAAAGGCGAAAGCGCCCGCGGCGCTCGTGGGCGGCCTGCGGATCATCGGGGTGTACGCGAGCACGTACATACTGGCCGAAGCGGGGGACATGCTGCTGATGATCGACCAGCACGCGGCGCACGAGCGACTGCTCTACGAGCGCTTTTCCAAGGCGCTTGAGATGGGTCAGGCCTCTCAGCAGCTGCTCACGCCCATCACCCTCGACCTGTCGCCCGCCGAGTGCGACGCGCTGATGCGCAACCGTCAGCTGCTCTTTGAGGCGGGCTACGAGATCGAGCCCTTCGGCGAGCGCAGCGTCCGCGTGACCGCCGTGCCGCACGTGCTGGGGCAGGCCGACATGAGCCTTCTGTTCATGGAGCTGATCGACCAGCTGGAGCGCCTCAAGTCCGCCACCGTCGAAAAACGCCGCGCCGAGGTCATACAGGCCAGCTGCAAGCACGCGGTCAAGGGCGGCGACGAGCTCACGCCGCTGGAAATCACTTCGCTGGTGGAGCAGATGCTCGCGACAGACGCGCCCTCTACCTGCCCGCACGGCCGGCCGGTCTACAAGGTCTTCACGAAGAACGAAATCGAGCGCATGTTCAAGCGCATCGTGTAGCATACATAAGTAAGGATGGTGCCTATGCCGAAACCGCATCTGCTCGTCGTCGGCGGGCCCACTGCGTCCGGAAAAAGCGCAGTGGCGGTCGAAATCTGCCTGAAAACCGGCGGCGAGGTCATTTCGGCCGACTCGATGCAGGTCTATCGCGGGATGCGCATCGGCACTGCCCAGCCTGCGCCCGGGGAAATGCGGGGGATCGTCCATCACCTGATCGACTTTCTGCCGCCCGGGCAGTCCTTCACCGCCAACGCCTACCGCGAGGCGGCGCTGCCCCTTGTGCGCTCGCTGCTGCGCAGGGGAATCACGCCCGTCGTGTGCGGCGGCACAGGCCTGTACATCGACGCGCTGACCCGGCCCATGTCGCTGGCCAGCCCGAGCGACGAGCTTCTTCGCGCCCGGCTGCACGCCGAGGCGGAGGATCCCGGGGGTAGGCACGCGCTTCACGAGCGGCTGCGCGCCGTCGATCCGCAGTCGGCCGAGCGCCTGCACGAAAACGACCTGCGCAGGGTGATTCGGGCGCTGGAAATCTACGAGCTGACCGGGCGCACGATGACTGAGCAGATGGAGGAGGACAGTCGGCGCGAGGGCGGTTTCGACGTGAGCCTGTACGCGCTCGCCTGGCCGCGGGAGCTGCTCTATGACCGGATCAACCGCCGCGTCGACCGAATGATGGACGAGGGGCTGGTCGGCGAGGTGCAGGCGCTGCTTGACGCGGGCGTCCCGAGGGATGCGACCGCCATGCAGGCGCTGGGCTACAAGGAAATTGCCCAGGCACTGTGTGGCGAATGCACAATGCGGGAGGCCGTTGAGGCGGTCAAGATGGGCAGCCGTCGTTATGCCAAGCGGCAGGAAACCTGGTTTCACAGAGACAAGCGCTGCGTGTGGCTGAGCGCCGAGGGAAAAACGGGCGCGCAGCTTGCGCAGGAAATACTGGATATTGAACGCGAGAAAGGGTGTTATTGAGATGGATTATAGCGAAAAGGCGCGCCTGCTGGTGAACGAGGCGGAAAAGGACTGCCGCGCCAGCTTTGACAGACTGGACGAAATCGAGCGGCACAACACGATGAGGATTCTTCAGTCCTTCCAGGCCCACCGGGTGTCTGCCCGGCACTTTGCGCCCACGACCGGCTATGGCTATGACGACATCGGCCGCGATAACCTGTCGGACATCTGGGCGGAACTGATGGGCTGCGAGGCGGCGATCGTGCGCCCGCAGATTGCCTCGGGCACGCACGCGCTGGCGCTGTGCCTGTACGGCGTGCTGCGGCCGGGCGACGTGCTGCTGTCGGCCACCGGCAAGCCCTACGACACGATGGAAGAGGTCATCGGCATCAGCGGCAAGCCGGGCATGGGGTCGCTTCAGGACTACGGCATCGGCTATGAGCAGGCTGACCTGCGCGAGGGCGGCAGAATCGACTTCGACCGCGTGCGCGAGCTGCTGAAAAACGAGCATGTGCGCCTGGTCGAGCTGCAGCGCTCCCGCGGCTACGACTGGCGGCCCTCCTTCACGATCGCGCAGATCGAGGAGACCTGTGCGTTCATCCACTCGGTCCGGCCAGACGTCGCCGTGATGGTGGACAACTGCTACGGCGAATTCACTGAGGAAAGGGAGCCGGGGCACGTGGGCGCGGATCTCATGGCCGGCTCGATGATCAAGAATCCGGGCGGCGGACTGGCCCCGACGGGCGGCTACGTGGCCGGACGCAAGGATCTGGTCGATCTGGTGGCCTGCCGCCTGACCTCGCCGGGCATCGGCGCGGAGGTCGGCTCCTATGCGGGCAGCTATCGTCCGTTCTATCAGGGTCTGTTCCAGGCGCCGCACACTGTAATGCAGGCGGTCAAGACCGCGATACTGGCTGCGCGCACCTTTGAAAAGCTGGGCTTTGAGGTCAATCCGCGCTATGACGAGGCGCGCTGCGACATCATCCAGGCTATTCGCTTCGGAACCGCCGACAGACTGATTTCCTTCATTCAGGCGATTCAGCGCTACTCGCCGGTGGACAGTGAGGCGGTTCCCGAGCCCTGGGCGATGCCCGGCTATCAGGATCCGGTCATCATGGCGGCAGGCACCTTCGTGGCGGGCGCTTCGATCGAGCTGAGCGCAGACGCACCGGTTCGTGCGCCGTACATCGCCTACATGCAGGGCGCGCTGACCTACGCGCACGGCCGTCTGGGCGTAGAGGGCGCGGCGCAGGCCATCCTGGAAAAACTGGGCTGAATTGAAAAAAAAAAAAACGCGTCGGTTCCCGAAAAAGGGAACTGACGCGCTCAGGCGTGTCGATCAGAACGCGCGGTACAGTCCGACGACCAGGCCCAGTACCGTCACTTCATCCGCATAAATCGGCTCCATAAAGCGGTTTTCGGGCTGCAGGCGCACGCGCTCCGGCTCGTAATAAATGCGCTTGACCGTGGCCTCGTCCTCGATCATCGCGATGACGATCTGGCCGTTTTCCGCGGTGTTCTGCTGACGAACCAGCAGGATATCTCCGTCGAAGATGCCCGCCTCGACCATGCTTTCGCCTTCGACGCGCAGCGCGAACACCGTGCCGTTTCCGGCCCACTCGGCAGGCACCACCAGCTCGTCCTCGATGTTTTCCATCGCGAGTATGGGCTGACCGGCCGTCACCTTGCCCACGAGCGGCACCTTCTGCGTCTGCGGCGCCGTGCGCGGAATGGGCGACGGGCCTTCCGCAAGCGTCATGGCGCGCGGCTTGGTCGGGTCGCGGTGAATCAGCCCGGCCTCTTCCAGGCGGGTCAGATAGCCGTGCACGGTGGACGGAGAGCGAAAGCCCACAGCGCTGCAGATTTCGCGCACGGACGGCGGATAACCCTTGGTCTGTATTTCTTTGCGAATAAACGCGAGGATTTTCTCTTGGTTTCCGACGCGATCAGTCGTGCGCATGGGCAAAACACCTCCGAATGGATGGATTGATGAGGCCAGTATACCATATTAGGTTGAAAAAGTCAAACACGTGTTCGCAAAAAGTTTGAGAAACTCAACCTTGAAAATGAATCGCGAACCGATGGGCGAGAGGAGCGAGGCAGTCATGCCTGAACAGAAAAGAAAAATGTGCGTGCTCGACGAGACGCGCGAATGCATCGAATGCGGCGAGTGCAACCGATGCGACCTGGATCCGAGCAAGATCTGCGACAACTGCATGAAGTGCCTGAAGACGACCGGCGCGGATTACCTGGCCATCGAAATCGATGACGTGCTGACCACGGAAAATGACGATGAGGCGCAGTGAACGGCCGTCCGCGTTGGCTGAACTTCCTTCAAGCAAACCGATGTCGCGGCGCTGTCCGGCTGTTGGAGCGGAAATCGCATGATATTCGCGCATGGGGGATCTCCGTGGAACTATTCGCAAAAGAAAACTTTTACGAATAGTTGGTGGAAGGAAAGCCCGGATTCTGCTAAAATACCTCCGTAAAGGCGTTTTGAGGCGCTTTTCGGAGGTGTTTTTTCATGCCGCAGGAATTGACCTATGTGCAGCAGCGCGACCGCAAAAACCTTGAAGAGATTCGCGCGTTTCTGATGAAGCTGCCAACCTCGTGCACGTTCTTCATCCAGTCCATCGAAGAAACCACGACCACGCTGACCCGGCTGGGCTACGTGCGCGACCTTCAGCTGTTTTTCCGCTTCCTGACGACCGAAATCGCCGAGTTTGGCGACAAGCCGGTCGTCAGCCTGACCGACGACGATCTGAAATACGTCACCGGTCAGCACGTCGCGCTCTATGCGCAGTTCCTGTCGCTGTACATCGACGATCAGGAACGCGAACAGGTCAACCGCGAAAACGCCAAGATGCGCAAGCTGGCTTCCCTGCGCAGCTATTTTCAGTTCATGTTTAAGGACGGTCGGATTCCGGCCAACGTGGCGCAGCTGATCGATTTACCTAAACTTCACGAAAAGCCGATCCTGCGCCTGGAGATCGACGAGGTGGCCCGCATGCTCGACGCGGCGCAGTCCGGAGAGGCGCTTTCGCCCCAGCAAAAGGCCTTCCACGAGCACACCAAGGCGCGCGACCTGGCCATGCTGACGCTCTTCCTGGGCACCGGCATCCGCGTCAGCGAGTGTGTCGGGCTGAACCTTGAGGACGTGGACTTTTCAAATAACAGCTTCCTGGTCACGCGCAAGGGCGGCGCGCAGGTCATCCTGTACTTTTCGGACGAGGTGGCGCAGGCGCTCAAGGCCTACCTCGCCCTCCGCAAGGAAATGCATCCCCTGCCCGGCCATGAAAACGCGTTCTTTTTATCAATTCAAAATAAACGAATGGGCGTGCGCTCGGTCGAAAACATGGTCAAGAAGTATGCGCTGATCGCCGCGCCCCTCAAAAAACGGCTCAGTCCGCACAAGCTGCGCAGCACCTTCGGCACAAACCTGTACCACGAAACCGGCGACATTTACCTGGTAGCCGACGTGCTGGGCCACTCGGACGTGAACACCACCCGAAAACATTACGCCGCCATGTCGGACGACAGGCGGCGCATGGCGGCGAAGGCGGTCAAACTGCGGGACGACCCTGAGAATGAACCGCCCGAAAAGACGGATCAATAACCTCAGACCACGCTGCCCCTGGCCTTGATCGACCCGGTAGCCAGCTGGTCGCAGCGGTTGTTTTCCACGTTGCTGGCGTGACCCTTGACCTTGATGAAGGTCACGTCGTGCGTCTTCGTCAGCTCAAGCAGTATTTTCCAAAGATCCTGGTTCTCGACCGGCTTTTTGTCGCTCTTGAGCCAGTTGTTTTTTTGCCAGGAAACCAGCCAGCGCTGCAAAAAGGCGTTGACCAGGTAGGCGCTGTCCGAGTAGAGCGTGATTTTACAGGGCTCCTTCAGCGCGCGCATCGCCTCGATGGCGGCGGTCAGTTCCATGCGGTTGTTGGTAGTGACCGGCTCGTAGCCGCTCATTTCCCTGCGCATGTCGCGGTAAAGCAGCACCGCGCCCCAGCCGCCCGGGCCGGGATTGCCCGAGCACGCGCCGTCGGTATAAATCGTCAGTTCTTTCAAGGCGCTTCCTCCAAATCAGTACGACTTGACCAGGTTGGTGCCGTCCGACCAGAGCCGCTCCAGGCTGTAGTACTCGCGCTCCTGCTCGTGGAAGATGTGCACCAGCACGCCGCCGTAGTCCAGCACGTACCAGCGCGCCTCGCGGCCGCCTTCTTTGCGCACCGCAAAAACATCCTCCGCGGCCAGTTTATCCTCCAGGTCCTCGGCCATCGTGCGCACCTGCACCGTGTTGCGGGCGCTGGCGATCACGAAATACTCGGCGATCGAGGTCAGATTCGCCACGTCCAGCACCAGAATGTTTTCGGCTTTTTTGGAGTCCAGAAACTCCGCGATTTTGAGGGCCAGTTCTTTCATAAATCGTTCTCCTTTATTCGTGTTCGTCCCTGAGCTGATCCTTTGCCAGCTCGATCGTTCGGGGATGCAGCTTTTTGCCGCGCTTGGCCACATAGGCGGCGCTGAGTGAGGCGGCCAGGCGAACCGCGCCGGTCAGGTCGTCGGGCGCGAGGGCACGGATCTTCTCCAGGCCCGGGAAATACGCGCGGGTCGGCTCGATCATGTCGGCCAGGTACACCACCTTTTCAAGCGGCGTCATGTTCCTGCGGCCGGTCGTGTGCCAGCGGATGGCGGAAAGTACCTGCGGGTTGTTCACGTGATACTGCGTCCGGGCCAGCACCGCTCCGGCGGGTGCGTGCAAAAGCGCGGGCATGCTCAGCTCCAGCTCGTCGGCCGAGACGCCGCCTGTCTTAATCAGGTGCAACAGCGTCGGTGCGTCCATGCCCTTGGCGCAGTCGTGCAGCATGCCTGCCAAATGCGCCTGCACCGGGTCTACGCCGTGCCTGAACGCCAGCCACAGCGCCGTTTCGGCCACCGACAGCGTGTGCCGGAAGCGATACTCGGACAGCGTCTGCTGAAGCCTGCGGGCCATCTGACTGTACTCATGGCCGTACAGGCCGTGGTGCGCGATGTAGTCGCACACGCTCGGACACAGCGCCTCGCCCACCGGCTCTCCCCTGCCCAGCTTCTCGCGAATCTCGGTCGATGAGATTTCCGGGCCGTACCCCTCGGTCAGGAGCACCTGAAGGCCCAGCGTATCGTGAAGGCGCGCGGCCTGAGCCAGCAGATCCTCCCGCCGCTCGCCCGCGCGCGGCACGGCGATCATCTCGCACAGCTCATGCAGGCGGCTTGCCTCGCGCCAGGAAGGCACCTGGTAAAGCGTGTCGCCGCCGATGATGTAGCACAGCCGGTCTTCCGGGTACATTTCCCGCATCTGGCGCAGCGTGTCGATTGTGTAGGTCGTACCCTCGCGCTCCACCTCGAGGTCGCAGGCCTGCACGCCCTCCTCGCCCAGTGCCGCGAGTATCGTCATGTTCAGCCGGGCGCGCGCCGCCGTCAGCTCGCTCTTGTGCGGGGGCTGTCCGTCCGGAAGCAGCAGCACCAGGTCGAGCCCGCCCTCTTCACGCGCCGTGCGTGCGATTGCAAGGTGCCCGGCGTGTATGGGGTCGAACGTGCCGCCCAGTATTCCTATCTTGCGCATGGTGTATTTTCTCCGTCTATTGTCATATAATACATTATTATACACCGTTTTCGCGCCGGATGGAAGCATGTTTTCGATAAAATGGGCCATGCTTTTTTAAGAATATCAAACCGAGGTGATGCGGCATGGGCAGACACGTCGACCGGGCGCTGGTTTCCGGCCTGCTGACCGGGCTGTTTTTCTGCGCGCTGAGGGGCTTCGTGCGCACGATTCCGGTGTGCATGCTGTTTTCGTTCCTGTTCGGAGCGGCGCTGTATCGCCTGAGCAGGCGGCTTGAAAATGGGCCCAGGCGACTGAAGCGGCGCAGAAAGCTCCGTGCCGAGGCGTACCTCGACGCGCTGGTGATGCGCCAGGCGGACGAGAAGGCGTTGAAAAGCGTGCTTCCCGAAAATGCGAGGATACTTCTTCGCCTGCCGGACAGCGCGCTCAGCCGCGACGAGGTGCTTTCCCGCTGGCGCGAGGCCGAGTCGCCGATCACGCTGGCCGCAACCTGCGCCATTCCCCGTCAGACGGCCGAGTTCGCGTCCAGTCTGCCCGCGCCGCAGGTCACGCTGATCGGCCGGGGCGATCTGATTCGCCGCCTGGCGCAGCCGGCCGTTCCCCTGCCCGACTGCCCGCGCCCTCCTCGCCGGCCCCTGCGCGCGCGCCTTGCGCAGATGCTGCAAAAAAACCGCCTGGGCATGCTCGGAAGCTGCCTGTACGGCGGTATTATGCTGTGCCTCTATCTGCTGACCGGGGTGGGCGCGTACCTGATCGGCTCGCTGTGCCTGATTGCGATCGGCGGGGCGACCTTTTACGTGCGCAGGCGTTCCTGAAAAGCCGATCAGCCCAGCGCGTCCAGGTCGATCTTGGAGTCCTTGCGGGCCTTGCGATAGACCACGAACTTGCTGCCGATCACCTGCACCGGCTCGCAGTGCACGTGTTCGCACAGCTCCTGACAGGCTTCACGGGCGTTCATCGGCGCGGTTTCAAGCACCGTAACCTTGATCAGCTCGCGGGCCTCCAGCGCGTCCCAGGCCTGCTTGCACAGGTTGGGGCCGATGCCTTCCTTGCCGATGTGCAGTATGGGCTGCATGGTATTTGCCATCGCGCGCAGCGCGGCGCGCTGTTTTGTCGTCATAAGTGTATTCCTCCGTTTTTTATTCCACAAAGTCGAATTCCATGTCGGCGATGGAGACGGTCGAGCCTTCCCCCGCGCCCGCCTCGCGCAGCGCGTCGATCACGCCCCAGCGGCGCAGCGTGCGGTGGAACCAGTTGATCGAGTCCTCATCGCCAAAGTTGACCGAATCGATCAGGTGATCCATGCTCGGGCCGGAGACCACGAACACGTCGCCCTGGCGGGTGATCTCGAAGGACTGCTCCGCCAGCTCCTCGCAGGGCATTTCCTCTACGAAGTGCTGAATCGGGGGCAGGTCGCGCAGCTTCTGAGCCACGGCGCGCATGAGCTCGGGAAAGCCCTGGCGGGTGGCCGCGCTGATCGGGAAGATCGGAATGTCCGTGCCCTCGAGCTTCTCCTGAAGGCGTTTGAGGTTCTCCTCGCTATCGCCCAGGTCAATTTTGTTGGCCGCCACGATCATCGGGCGCTCCCTGAGGTCGCCGTAGCGCTCCAGCTCCGCCATGATCACGTCGAAATCCTCGAGCGGGTCGCGGCCCTCGCTGCCGGAAATATCCAGCACGTGCACCAGCAGCCGGGTGCGCTCGACATGCCTGAGGAAATCGTGTCCCAGGCCCACGCCCTCGGCCGCGCCCTCCACCAGGCCGGGGATGTCGGCCATGACGAAGCTGTCGCCGTCCTGGCGCACGATACCCAGGTTGGGCACCAGCGTGGTGAAGTGGTAGTTGGCGATCTTGGGGCGGGCCGCCGTGACCACCGAGAGCATCGTGGACTTGCCCACGTTCGGGAAGCCTACCAGGCCCACGTCGGCGATCGACTTGAGCTCCAGCACCAGATCCATGGGCTGGGTCTTTTCGCCCGGCTTGGCGAAGTTGGGTGCCTGCCGGGTGGGCGTGGCGAAGCGCGCGTTGCCGAAGCCGCCGTTGCCGCCGCGCAGCAGCGTGCGGGGCTTGCCCGGCTCACACAGGTCAAGCAGCACCCGGCCGGTCGCCTTATCCGAAATGACCGTGCCCACCGGGGCCTCGATCACCAGCGGCTCGCCGCTCTTGCCGCGGCAGCGTCCAGCCGCGCCGTCCGCACCGTTTTCCGCCTCGAAGCTGCGCCTGAAGCGAAAATCCATCAGCGTGTGCATGCGGTCGCTGGCCACGAAGACCACGTCTCCCCCGCGCCCGCCGTCGCCGCCGTCCGGGCCGCCGGCCTGCACGAACTTCTCCCGATGAAAGGAGACGCAGCCATTGCCTCCGTTGCCCGCCTTGCAGCGAATGTTGACCGAATCGACAAACAGTGCCATATCTAATCCTCCGTTTGGGGTGTTTTTGAGTACTCGCACAGGCCGTCCGTCAGCGGACAGTGCGCGCAATCGGGCTTTCTGGCGTGGCAGACGCGCCGCCCGTGCCAGATGATCAGGTGATGCGCGTGCGACCAGCGCTCCTTCGGGAGCAGCTCGCGCAGCTGCGCCTCGGTCTGGTTGGCGGTCGAGGCGTGCGCCAGGCCGATGCGGTTGGCCACCCGGAACACGTGCGTGTCCACCGGGATCTGATCGTCCCCGAAGGCGGCCAGCAGCACCACGCCCGCGGTCTTCTGCCCCACGCCCGGCAGGCTCATGAGCGCCTTGCGGTCGGCCGGAACCTGCCCGTCATATCGCTCAACCAGCGCCCGGCAGGCCGCTATGATGTTCTTCGCCTTGCTGTGGTACAGTCCGCAGGACTTGATCATCGGCTCCAGCTCCTCGGGCGTGAGCTGTGCAAGCGCCTTCGTGTCCGGATACTGCGCAAACAGCGGCTCGGTCACCTGATTGACCCGCCGGTCGGTACACTGCGCGGAGAGTATCGTGGCGATCAGCGTCTCGAAGGGATTTGTGAAGTGCAGCTCGGCCTTCGCCTCGGGATAAAGGCTCTCCAGCGCGTCGAGCACGCGCTTTACCTGCTCCGCGTTCATCTTGTGTACCTCCATCAGGACAAGTACTTCTATTATACGCGAATTCTCGCCGCGCGCCAACCCATCCGATGTTATATTTTCATTTTGACAGCGCGCTGAGCATGGTTTTTCCGTCGCGGAGCTCCACCTGATACACGCCGATCAGGTTGCTGGGCCGATACCTGCGCAGAAGCGCCTGCACGTCCGCCGCCTGCCCGATCGGAAACTGCAGCGACAGGCCGCACCCCGCCGACACCTCCCTCGGGGTGGAAACCACGCGCACGGGGATTCCCTCCCGGTTGAAGACGCCTTCAAAGTGCATCACCTGCTGCCTGGATCGAAACGCCGCGATGCCGAACACGTTCATGGTGTGCCGCCTCCTCAAGGCGCATACTGTAGACCCTGCGCCAGTACACTGTATGGCGAGGCGAACGACCTGGTGCATGGAGGGATCGGCGATGGACATCTATCTGGACAACGCGGCGACCAGTCACCCCAAGCCGCCCGAGGTGATCTCGGCGGTGTGCGAGGCGCTGACCGACCTGAACGGCAACCCGGGCCGCTCGGGTCATAAACGGGCGCTGGCCGGGGCGCGGCGCATGAACGAATGCCGCGAAACGCTCGCCGGCTTCATCGGCTGCGGGCAGGTCGGCCGCTTGTCGTTCTGCTTCAACTGCACCGACGCGCTGAACCTGGCCATCAAGGGCGTGCTGCGGCGGGGCGACCACGTGGTCAGCACGCTTCTTGAGCACAACTCGGTGCTGCGCGTGCTGGAGGAGCTGCGCCGCGCCGGGCAGATCGAGGTCACGCTGCTCGAGCCGCGCGGGCACTTTGTGGAGCCTGAGCAGTTTGAAGGGGCGCTGAAGAGGAACACCCGCCTGGCCGTCGTGACGCAGGCGTCGAACGTGACCGGCGCGCTGCAGCCCGCGGCGGCGATCTGCCGGGCGATGAAGCGGCAGGGCGTGCTCAGCCTGGTGGACGGGGCGCAGGCGATCGGACACCTGCCGGTCGACGTGCGCGACCTCAAGTGCGATTTGTACGCCTTCCCGGGACACAAGGGACTGCTCGGGCCGCAGGGCACAGGCGGACTGTACGCAGTCTGCCCGCTTCGCCCGCTGCGCGAGGGCGGCACCGGCTCGACCTCCGACCAGATGACGCAGCCCGTCGACGTGCCCGACCGCTACGAGAGCGGCACGATGAACCTGCCCGGCCTCAGCGGCCTGTGGGCGGGCGTCCGGCTCGTACAGGCGCATCAGGCCGAGTACCTTCAAAACGAGCGGGAGCGCACAGCCGAGCTGCTCGAGGGGCTGCGCAGTCTGCCCGGCGCGATCGTCTACGGCCCGCAATCCGAAGCCGACCGCGTGGGTGTGGTCAGCTTCAACCTGGGCGACTACGAGTCCTCCTTCGTGGCGGACTTTCTCGACCGGCAGGGAATCGCGGTACGCGGCGGGCTGCACTGCGCGCCGGGCGTGCATCGACTGCTGGGCACGCTTTCCCGCGGCGCGGTTCGGGCCAGCGTGGGCAGACTCACCGCCTCCGAGGACATACAGGCCCTGCTGCGCGCGCTCAGGACGCTATCATAGCCGACTCACAGCGCGCGCCGGACTGCCCCGGCGGAGGCGCCTTCTATCTAACAGACAGAAACGCCCCGGAGAAGCGTCTCTCCGGGGCGTTCGTATGCGTTCAGGCCTTCTTTTCGCTTTCCTCGCGGATCACGTCCATGCTGTCCTTCACCGCGCCCGTGATAATTACGTTCGAAAAGGCATATTTTTCGCCGTTCCAGGTGAAGGAGATCGGGTCGCCGGCAAACAGCGCGGAGAAAAAGCCGGTTTTCACGCGCAGGTCGGTGATTTCCCTCAGCGGAATTCGCTCAAGGCAGCTTCCGATTACATGCTGCGCGTCGATCTCACTGACGGTCAGCAGGTTGCCCTTCACTGCCAGCAGCACGAGGCCCTTTCTCGAGCTGGCGCAGAAAGCCGCGTTTCGCTCATCGCACAGGCCCGCCGCGCGCACCTTTTTGATGAAGGCCGCGCGCATCCTCTCCTTGTAGCTCAGCATGCCCATCGCCTCCGCTCTATCGCTTCACAATCACGCCCACGCCGTCCGGCACGACGGTCACGGACGCATCCCTGCCCACGAACTGCTCGGCGAGCGCCAGCGCCTCCTCCGGCGTGCCCGCCCAGGTCATGTGCATGTCCTCGACCAGCTTGCGGTTTTCCTCGCCGGTCAGGAAAATGCACCTCGCGCGGTTCTGTACGCGCGCCAGCATCTGTGCCTCCCACTGGTCGGGAATGGTTGCCTCGGGCGGAATCTTCTCGATGTCCGCGGCCACCTCGTGCGAATCCTTCCGGTCGGCGAACCAGTGATAGAAGCTGTCGCCGCCCGCGCCGTCGCCCAGCGCCGCGCACATGATAATCACGCCGTCCTGGCGCACGGTGGCCTCGGCGGCGGTCATACCCTTGACCGACTGATAGACGTTCTGGTCGAGCGGATATCCACCGTTCGAGGTGATGGCGACGTCGGCCTCGACCGCGTCCACCGCCGTGCGCTGCAGGCTCCGCGCGCAGCCGGCCGCGTGCGCCTGATCCAGATCGCCGGCATATGCGTCGATCACGCGCTTCTGCTCGTCGATAAGCACGTTCAGGATAAACTTCAGGCCCGCCTGATGCGCGGCGAAGAGCATATCCTCATGAATGGGATTGCCCTGAAGGCTGCCCTGCACGGCGCGCGGACTGGCCAGGAAGCGGGAATTGTGGTTGTACAGCACGGTCTTTTCCGAGGCGATGCCCGGCAGGATCGACTTGCGCCCGCCGGAGAAGCCTGCGAAGAAGTGCGGCTCGATGAAGCCCTCGGACACGACCAGCTCGGCCCAGTCCACCAGGTTGTTGATCCACAGCTCGCCGCCGGAGGGCAGGATGCCCTTGAAGGTCATATCCTGCATGCGGCTGGAGACGTGGTTGACGATCGTCTCGCGCGCGACGATTTCCTCGCCGAACTTGTCGATCATTTCCTCGCGCGTGGTCGGCCGGTGCATGCCGGTGGCGATCAGTATGCGGATTTCGGCCTCGGGCGCGCCCTTTCGAAGCTCCTCAAGGTAGATGGGCAGGGTCACGCGGCTGGGCACCGGGCGGGTGTGGTCGCTGGTAATCAGCAGAATGCGCTTTTTGCCCCTCGCCAGCTCATGAACCGGCGCGCTGCCGATCGGGTGCTCGAGCGCACGGCGCACGATGGCCTGCTGATCCGGCTCGCCGCCCTCCTCGTGGGGCACGGCCAGCACCGCCCTGAGGCGATTCTCCGGGATGGTAAAGGTCACCTGGCCGCGGCCGTACGGCAGGGACACGCGCTTGTCTTCAGGCATGCTCATACGCTCCCCTTCCACTCACTCGACGTAGTTCACCGTGCCGCTCAGGCGCTCGGCGCGGGGCGAGGGCTCGCCGCTTGCGTAGCCGACGGCCAGGGCCAGCGTGGCGCGGTAGCCGTCCGGAATGCCGAAGCGGCGATGCAGGCTGCGATCCGCGTCCTGGTTAAACGCCGGGCGGAAGGAAGCGATGTAGCAGGAGCCCAGGCCCAGCGAGCAGGCGGCGATGGCCATGTTCTCGGTGGCGTTGGCGCAGTCGATGTCGGCGAACATCTCGTTGCTCTCGTCGCCTGAAACCAGGATGGCGCAGGGCGCGCCCCGGAAGTTGTCAAAGTCCGGCTCGACCTCGCGGCCGTCGGCCAGCAGGATCTCGCGGTTCTTCGATACGATTTCGTCCAGCGCCGCGCGGCTGGTCACGACGGTGAAGTGCCAGGGCTGCCTGCCCATGGCGGTGGCGGCGAACTTGCCGCACTCGACGATCTGATCGAGCAGCTCGCGCGGCACGACCTCATCGGTATAGCTGCGAATGCTCCTGCGGGAGAGCAGCGTCCGAATGGTTTCGTTCATGGTTTCTCAACCTCCTTTTTTGCATCGTAACACAAAAGAGAACGGTTGTCAATTGCCAATTCAGGTGCTATAATGGAGAAAACGAAACGGAGGTTCTGACACATGCGTGCATACGAGCGCTTTATGAAGTACATTCAGTTCGACACCACCTCGAACGAAAACAACGAGCACTGCCCCAGCAGCGAGGGCCAGCTGGTCTTTGGCCGGTACCTGGTCGAGGAAATGAAGGCGATGGGCATATCCGACGCGCATATCGACGCGCACGGCTACGTCTACGGCACACTTCCCGCCAACTGCGAGGGTCAAAGCGCCATCGGCCTGATCGCGCACATGGACACGGTGGACGAGGCTCCCGCGCTGCCCATGAACGCCCGCATCGTCGAAAAGTACGACGGCGGCGACGTAATGCTGTCCGAGGGCTGCGTGCTCTCCCCCGCCGTGTTCCCGCTTCTCAGGGACGCGGCCGGCGAGGATCTGATCGTGACCGACGGCAGGACGCTGCTCGGCGCGGACGACAAGGCCGGCGTGGCGGAGATCCTGACCCTGTGCGAGCGGCTGCTGGCCGACGAGTCGATTCCGCACGGTAAGATCTGCATCGGCTTTACGCCCGACGAGGAAATCGGCCGCGGCGCGGATCTGTTCGACGTGCCCGGCTTCGGCGCGGACTTCGCCTATACCGTGGACGGCGGCGAGCTGCCCTTCATCGAGTATGAAAACTTCAACGCGGCCTCGGCGAACGTGACGGTCAACGGCCTGAGCGTGCATCCCGGCAGCGCCAAGGGCAAGATGAAGAACGCGGCGCTGATGGCGGCCGAGCTGGTCAGCCTGATGCCCGCCGCCGAGATTCCGGCCCGCACCGAGGGCTACGAGGGCTTCTATCACCTCTGCGCGATCGAGGGCGGTGTGGAGCACGCGCGCGTGCAGTACATCATCCGCGACCACGACCGGGAGAAGTTCGAGGCGCGCAAGGAATTCATGCGCCGCACCGTCGCCTACCTGAACGAAAAGTACGGCGAAGGCGCCTTCGAGCTCGACCTGCGCGACAGCTACTACAACATGAAGGAAAAGCTGGCCGATCACATGGACGTGGTCGAGCGCGCGATGGACGCCTTCCGCGCCATTGGCTGCACGCCCAGCGCACTGCCCATCCGCGGCGGCACAGACGGCGCGCGCCTGTCCTTCATGGGCCTGCCCTGCCCCAACCTGCCCACCGGCGGCATGAACTACCACGGCCGCTTCGAGTGCATCACCGTGCAGTCGATGGACAGGGTGGTCGAGGCGCTGACCCACCTCGTGCGCGCCCGCTGATGGCACAGACATTCATGAAAAGGAGATTCACAGCATGACTCAGGAACAGCTCATTCGCAATCTGCAGGCCCCGGCGGGTCACGTGGACGTGATTCTGGACACCGACGCCTACAACGAAATCGACGACCAGTTCGCCATCGCCTACCTGATCAACTCTCAGGACAAGGCAACCACCGTCGGCCTGACCGCCGCGCCCTTCTTCAATCAGCACTCGGACTCGCCCGAGGACGGCATGATCAAAAGCTACGAGGAAATCCTGAACATCCTGCGCCTGGCCGGGCGCGAGGAGCTGTGCGCCAGCGTCTACGAGGGCTCGCGCGCCTACCTGCCGGACGAAAAGACCCCGGTCGACTCCCCCGCAGCCCGCTTTATCGTGGAGAAGGCGCAGGAATACTCGGTCGACAGGCCGCTTTACGTGCTGGCCATCGGCGCGATCACCAACGTGGCCTCGGCCATCCTGATGGATCTGTCCATCTGCGAGAAGATCGTCGTGGTCTGGCTGGGCGGGCACGCGCTTCACTTCCCGGACACGCACGAATTCAACATGATGCAGGACGTGGCGGCGGCGCGCGTGGTCTTCGGCTGCGGCGCGCCGGTGGTGCAGCTGCCCTGCGGCGGCGTGGTCGACCGGCTCACCACCACCGGCCCAGAGCTGGACTGCTGGCTGACCGGCAAAAATCCCCTGGCCGACTACCTGGCCTCGCACACCCGGCAGGAGGCCGAGTCCTACGCCAAGGGCAAGCCCTGGAGCCGCGTGATCTGGGACGTGTCCGCGGTGGCCTGGCTGCACAACCATGAAAAGCGCTTCATGGACGCGCGCCTGGAGCGCAGCCCGATTCCCGAGTACGACCATCACTACGGCTTCGATTCCCGCCGCCACTTCATCCAGTATGTCTCGAATATCCATCGCGACGGCGTGTTCGAGGATCTGTTTACCCGCCTGACGCGCTGAATTCCCGCTTGACAGAGCGCGTGCGGCGTGGTATAGTAGACCTATCATCGAGGAAAAGAGTGGGAAGATGCGCAAGTAATCTGATTTTGACAGACAGAGATCGTTTCCGGCCATGTCATATGGCCTGTTTTCTGTCGCCGAATTCAGATGCGCGAGGAACACCCCCTCTCCATATCCATGCAGCAATGTATGGGCTGTTTTCGGCGCGGCCGGAGGCAGCCCTTTTTCGACCGCTCTTTGAGGTGAAACGCATGCTGCAAATCAATCATCTGACCATCCGTCACGCGCGCGACCTGCGCCCTCTGCTCGAGGATTTTTCCTTCACCCTGAACGCCGGCGACCGCGCCGCCATCATCGGCGAGGAAGGCAACGGCAAGTCTACGCTGATCAAGCTGATCGCAGACCCTTCGCTCGTCGAGGGCTACGCCGAGTATTCCGGCGAAATCGCGACCGGCGGCGCGCGCGTCGGCTATCTTCCCCAGGAGCTGCCCGCCGCGGACAGAGACCTGACCGTCTACGACTACTTTTCAGCGCTCCCCTGCTTTTTCGAGCTGACGCCGCGCGAGGTGGCGGACACGCTGCGCGCGCTGCGCCTGCCGGGCGACTTCTGCTACGGCGAGCAGCGCGTGGACACGCTCTCCGGCGGCGAGAAGGTCAAGCTGCAGCTGTGCCGTCTGCTGATGGAAAAGCCGCAGCTGCTCCTGCTGGACGAGCCGTCCAACGACCTGGACATCGAGACGCTGGAGTGGCTGGAGCGCTTTCTGCTGGACTCGCCCGTGCCCGTGCTCTACGTATCCCACGACGAGACGCTGATCGAGCGCACCGCCAACGTCATCGTGCACCTGGAGCTGCTCCGTCGGCGCACGGTCGCGCGCTGGACGGTCGCGCGGATGAGCTATCAGCGCTACCGCGACGAGCGCCTGCGCGCCTTCGCCCATCAGGAGCAGATGGCTCGCAAGGAGGAGGCCGAATACCGCCAGCGGATGGACAAATTCCTGCAGATTCAGTCCAAAGTGGATTACGCGCAGGAAACCATCACCCGCGCAGATCCCCCGGGCGGCCGCCTGCTGAAAAAGAAGATGCACGCGGTTAAGTCGCTGGGGCGGCGCATCGAGCGGGACTACGAAAACCGGACGCAGATTCCGGACGTGGAAGAGGCGATACTGCTGCGCTTTCCCGAGGACATTTCGCTGCCCGAAGGGCGCGTGGCGCTGGACTGGGGGCCGCAGACGCTGCGCCTGGGCGAGCGGGTGCTGGCAGAGGACGTTCGCCTGTACGTGCGCGGGCCGCGAAAGGTGGTCATCACCGGCGCAAACGGCGCAGGCAAGACCACGCTGCTCAGACGGCTTCACACCGCGCTTGCGGCACAGGGCAGCCTGCGCGTGGGCTGGATGCCGCAGGAATACGCGGAGCTTTTGCCCGCCGATCAGACGCCCGTGGACTTCCTCTCGCGCACCGGCAGCAAGGAGGAGGCCACGCGCATCCGCACCCGCCTGGGCAGCCTCAAGTACACGCCCGAGGAGATGGAGCACCGCATTTCCGGCCTTTCCGGCGGGCAGAAGGCCAAGCTGCTGTTCCTCAAAATGACGCTGGACGGGTGCGACGTGCTGCTGCTCGACGAACCCACGCGCAACTTTTCTCCGCTCTCAGGCCCCGAAATCCGCGGGATTCTGCGTTCCTTCGGCGGCGCGGTGATCAGCGTCTCGCACGACCGCAAGTACATCGACGAGGTCTGCGACACGGTCTATCGCCTCACGCCGCGCGGACTGGAGCGGATTCGCGGGTAAAGGCAATAAAACAAACGACCGGTCGGATCGCTCCGGCCGGTCTGCGGTATCTATGGCTCAGTTGTCGGTCTGACGGCTTTCCTGCAGGAAGCGCTCGGTCTGATCGGGGCGCGCCATGCTGGCCACGCGGCTGGTCTTGTCCAGCTGGGACTTGACCGAGTCGTACATGTTGCTGCACACGGCGGTATACAGCGCGTCGATAACGGTCAGCTGCGCGATACGGGAGCTGATGGCGCCGCTGCGGATCATGGTCTCGGCGGAGACGGTATACAGGATCACGTCGGCGAACTTGGACAGTGAGTTCTTCGTATACGAGGTAATGGCGATGAGCTTGCAGCCGGTGCGCTTGACCAGCGAGGCCATGCGGATGATGTCGTAGGTCTCGCCCGAGTAGGAAATCAGCACCGCCACGTCGTTTTTCTTCAGGCTGGCCGCAGAGAGCAGCTGCACGTGATAGTCGGCGTTGGCCATGACGATCTTGCCGGTGCGCAGGAACTTGTTGTGCGCGTCCAGCGCCACCAGGGCAGAGGTGCCCACGCCGTAGAAGTCCACGCGCTTGGCCTTGCACAGCAGCTGCACGGCCTGCTCGAACTTCTCCGTGTCCAGCATGTTCATCGTGTTCTCGATCGCCTTCATGTTGCTCAGGCAGATGTTGCGGAACACCACATCCGACTGATCGCCGGGGGTAATCTCCTGATAGGAGATGGCGTTGCTGCGCGCGGTCAGGTCGCTCGAGAGCATGCGGCACAGCTCCTTGTAGCCTGAATAGCCCATGCTCTTGCACAGGCGCACCACCGCGGAGGCCGATGTACCCGACTGCGTGGCAATTTCCTCGATGGTCATGTTAACCACCTTTTCAGGACACTCCAGCACAAAGCTGGCTACCTGACGCTCCTTCGGCGAAAGCGAAGAAAGCATCTCGCGCAGTCTCAGACAGCAACCCACACCGCTCGAACCCATGGCTGATTCCCTCCGTACCTGCCGGCACATACCGGCCCAGTTTCCTATTATAACATCCTGACTGATTATACTCCTTTTTCCGCCTTCTGTCAATCCGTCTTTTGGGCGCGTTCGGCCGCAAAAGCATGGTTTCTGAGTGAAAAAATGCAGATTTTACCGAAAACAGGCCCCGTGTGCGATGAAATTATTTTTCGTTTCCACGAAAAGATATTGACAGATTGTCGCGGATGGTATATACTTGTACTTAGATCAAGTCACATTGCTGCGGTGGGCCTTAAAGGCCTCCGCAAAGAAAGAAAAGGAGCTGTGCCTCATGAGTTTCATGTTTAACCCCTATCCGTACGCCGACCCCAATGCGGTCAATCCGATCGTGATGCCGCAGAAGGTTGCGGACACTCTGGTCAAGGGCATCATTCCGGTCGCGAAAAAACTGGTCAGCCTGCTCAAGCAGGACGGCGTGAACACCATGGGTATCGATAACTACCCCGGTTCCGACATTGCCAGCCTGGTCAACATCATGAAGCAGCAGTGCATGGGCCTTGACTTTGAGTTCATCGACGCGGCGAGCCTGCTCAAGAGCGCCGAGGAAATCACTGAGATGGTCGCGCCCTACCTGCCCGAGGACCGTGATTGGGACCCCGTGCTGCTCTACGGCGTGCGCTACATGGACGGCTACAAGGGCCTGCAGGACGCCGCCAAGGTTCAGGCGCTGATCGAGAAGCTGCATTCCGGCAAGAAGATCGTCGTCTATGGCCAGGGCGCGCTGGCCGAGGAAATCCAGAACGAGTACGACCTGCGCGTGTGGATGGACGTCACGCCCCGCACCGCCGTGCTGGCCTATAAATACGGCTCCGCGCACAACATCGGCGCGACGAAGGACCTGTCCTTCAACCTGGCGATGCGCCGCAACTACTACGTCGACTTCGAGACCGCCATGGCCCAGCGCTGGGGCATGATGAAGAAGGGCATTCTGGACTACTACATTTCTGCCGACGAACCGCGCGAGATGCAGATGATGTCCTTCGCCGCCCTGGTTGACCTGTTCGAGGAAATCAACAAGCGCCCGTTCCGCTGCCGCCCGGTGTACCTGGAAGGCGTGTGGGGCGGCTGGTACATCCATAAGCTGCGCAACCTGCCCAAGGAAATGCGCAACTGCGCCTGGGTGTTCGATATGATCCCGCTGGAGGTTTCGCTGGTCGCCAAGACGGACGACTTCGAGTTCGAGGTTCCCTTCTTCACCTTCGTGCAGGTCATGGGCGAGAAGCTGCTGGGCAAGCAGGCCTTCGAGCAGTTTGGCGGCTACTTCCCCATCCGCTTCAACTACGACGACACCTGGCATTCCTCGGGCAACATGTCCATCCAGTGCCATCCGGACGCGGATTTCGTGGTCAAGAATCACCGCGAGTTCGGCCGTCAGGACGAGAGCTACTATGTGTGCGTGGCCTCTCACGGCGCGAAGACCTACCTGGGCTTCAACGAGCCGGACAGCGGCGAGAAGTTCATGCAGGAAGCCAAGCGCGTGGAGCATAACGGCGAGCTGATCGACTACGAGAAGTACATCAACGCCGTGCCCTCCATCCCCGGCACTCAGGTCATGATTCCCGCCGGCACCGTGCACGCCTCCGGCCGCAACCAGGTCATCCTGGAGATCGGCTCGCTGACCGTCGGCTCCTACACCTACAAGCTGTACGACTATCAGCGCATCGATCCCGCCACCGGCATGCCGCGCCCGATCCACCTGAAGATGGGCGAATGCGTGCTGCACAAGGAGCGCGACAAGAAGTACGTCTACGAGAACCTGGTCAACCACGGCGGCGTGGTGCGCGAGGGCGAGGACTGGAAGGAAATCGTCGTCGGCGAGTGCGACATGCTCTACTTCTCCCTGCGCAACGACGTCTTCGCCAGGCAGATCGAGGACGAGGCGAGCGACCGCTTCCACGTGTTGGCGCTGGTCGACGGCGAAAAGGTTCGCGTCGAGTCGATTGAGGATCCGTCCAGGTTCTTCGAGATGAACTACATGGACATCATCGTGGTGCCCGCCCACTTCGGCAAGTACCGCATCATCAACGAGGGCGTGGGCGTCGTGACCGTTCACAAGACCATGCTCCGTCCCGACGGCAAGTAATTTCACCCGGATCGCAATTCCCCCGTGTTCATCCGAGCGCGGGGGTTTTTGAGGAGTATCGCCATGAGCAAAACCATACTCGCCCTGGACGTGGGCGGCACCTTTGTTAAGTACGGTACATTTGTCGAGGGTCAGGGCCTGATCGACTCCTCAGTCGGCCAGTTTCCGATGGCCGAGTCGGGCAACGCCGTGCAGATCGTGAACACGCTGGGCCGTTTCCTGCGCGAGCATCCGGCCGATCTGGTCAGCGTCAGCATCCCCGGCCCGATGGACTACGCGCACGGAACCAGTCTCATGAAGCACAAGTTCGTCTCGCTCTACGGCATTCCGCTGGACGAGGCGCTCGCGCCCTACCTTGCCGGCACCCCCATCACCTTCCTGCACGACGGCGTGTCCTTCCTGCTGGGCGAAATGTACGACGGAAACGCCGCGCAGTTTGAGCGCCCTGCCGGGGTCATGCTGGGCACCGGGCTGGGCTTCATCACCGGCGAGGAAAAACGCGCCTGCATCAACCTGCGCGACATCCCCGCCTTCCCTCTGTGGAACCAGCCCTATAGGGACGGCATCGCGGAAAATTACGTCTCCAGCATGGCCATGCGCGATCACTACAAGCGCCGCACCGGCGTAGAAATCGACGTGAAGAGCATTTCAATCGCCGCGCGCGCGGGCGATCGGGACGCGCAGGCCGTGTTCGAGGAAAACGGACGCTGCCTGGGTGAAATGCTGCGCAAAAAGTGGGAGCTGCTTCACTTTGACGGTGTAGTCATCGGCGGCCAGATCGCCCGTTCGCTCGACCTGATGGAAGAGCCCCTGCGCGAGAACCTCCCCGTGCCGGTTGTCGCCGCCGCGCACCTGTCCGACGCGGCCCTTCGCGGCGCGGCCTTCTACGCGCTCAGGGGCAAGGACGCCTGCACGCGCACCTTCTCCGATGAGGAGATCTCCCGGGTGGTCGGCTAAAGCCGCATAACAAGATAGACTCTGGTCTGTTTTTACATAAATAGACCAGAGTCTGTTTTTATTCGCCCTGCTGAGTCTTCAGCGCTTCCTTTCGATACTGCGTGGGCGTGCGGCCGAATTCCTTGTGAAACAGGCGGCAGTAGTAATACGCACTCGAAAAGCCGACCGCCTCTGCAATCTCACCCACCTGCAGCGTCGAGTACTGCAAAAGCTCCGTCGAGTGCTCCAGCCGCAGCCTGGTCAGGTATTGCGTGACCGTCGTGCGCAGGTGCCGCTGAAACAGGCGCATCACATATTGCCTGGAAAGCCCAAATTCCTCGCTCAGTCCGGCCAGCGTCAGCGGCTGCATGTAGCGCTCGTGGATGTGGAACAGGATTCTGGACAGTGCCGCGGGATAATCGGCCGCCGAAGCGGTTTGCGCGCCCGCGTCCAGCAGAGTGAGCACCTCGGCGAAGCGCACCTCGATGCGCAGCTTTCGGTTGGGCGTGAGGCCGCTGCGGTACATATCGCACTCGGTTAAAAGCAGCCAGACGCGCTCCCTTTCCCCCTCCAGCCGGCTGCTCTGCGGCAGGCGCACCCGATCCGGCCTGGACGGCGGCAGACTGTACGGAAGCGCGCCGCTCTTTTCCAGTTCAGTTTCCGCTTCGCTGCGCCACTCTTCAAGCGGCTCGCACAGTGAAAAATGCACGAATACGTACTCGCAGGAGCCCTCGCTCGCCACCTGATAGGACTGCCCGCGCGGAATGAGCAGGTAGTCGCCGTCCCTGAGGGAAAAGACCTGCCCGTCGATCGCAAACCGCATATCGCCCCCGCGAACCAGAACCAGCATGTCGATCGTAATCCCCCGCGCCGTGTTTTTCCAGCCTGCCCGCTGCCTGATCTGGCCCAGCATGTGAACGCGCGGCAGCTCCCGAAGATTCGCCCTAAAATCCATGCTCTTCGCCTCCCTGTTTCACATTATACTACTATTTTTCATCTCTGTCCATTTTCTTTTGCCCGGAAACTCAGTATAATGAGAGCAGAAAACGCAAGTAAGGAGATTTCATCATGTACACGATTTCAAACGGCATACTGTCCCTTTCGCTCGACGAGCGGGCGCGCCTGACTTCGCTTGAAAACCTGAAAACCGGCAAGGGCAACGTCATTTCGCGCCCCGCGCCGCTCTTCCGCGCCGTGCTGCACACCGGTGAAAACTGGGAGGACGTAGCCTGGGCGAAGGACGCGAATCTGACCGTTTCCGCCTCGGAAAGCGAGCTGCGCGTAGAGGCTGCGTCGCTTCGTACCCGCATGGGCGAAAAGGATATTCGCCTGACGCTGACCATCCGCCTGGAGGGCGAGCTCGTCCGGTTCGGCGCGAGCATCGACAACCGCTCCGAGTCGACGCTCAACGACTTCTATTATCCCTGCGTGGGCGCGATTCAGACGCTGGGCCACGGCGCGCCCGGACTGCTCTATCCCGACTTTTTCGGCACGTACTACACCGACATCATCTCCGAGCTGATCGCGCGCGAGGGCTGGGACGGCGGCAAGGTATTGACCACCCCCTACCCCTACACGCTGAGCATGCAGTGGATGACGCTGATCGACGGCGACCAGTGCCTGTACCTGGCTGGCCACGACGACCAGTTCTACGCCAGCTCGCTGCGCGCCGTGGGCGACGAGCGCCGCGACGTGACCCTCGAGATGGGCAAAATGGCCTTCGTCGAGCCGGGCGAGGTCTGGGAGTGCCCCGAATACGTGATGAGCCTGTATGAGGGCGTCTGGCAGCGGGGCGCGGCGGAATACCGCGCCTGGGCGGACAGCTGGCGGCGGCCGGTCACGCCGAAAAAGTGGATGCGCGAGATGAACGGCTACTACCTGGTCATCAACAAGCAGCAGTTCGGCGACGAGGTCTGGCCCTACGACACGATTCCGCGCCTGTACGACCTGGCGCAGGAGAACGGCTGTGACGCGGTCGGCCTGTTCGGCTGGTTCCACAGCGGCCACGACAACCAGTACCCCGACCTCGAGGTCAGCCCCACCATGGGCGGCGCGGAGGGCCTGAAGGCGGGCATCCGGGCGATTCAAGCGAAGGGCGGTCACGTCACGCTGTACTACCAGGGTCACCTGATCGACATGGGCAGCCCGTTCTATACCTCGGGCAAGGGTCAGCGCATGGCCGGCAAGAGCCGCTGGGGCACGCCCTACTTCGAGGAATACAGCAAGTATTCCGAAAGCGACTTCCTGCGCCGCTACAGCCGCAAGATCTTCGTGACCGTGTGCCCGTGGTGCAAGGAATGGCGCGACCTGATGGCCGAGCGAGCCGACTGGGTGCGTTCCTTCGGCGCGGACGGCATACTCTACGACCAGATCGGCGGCATTAACCCCACTCCCTGCTTCGACAAAACGCACGGCCACACCAAGCCCTCGCTCTCCTACGCGCAGGGTCGGCTGCGCCTGCTGCCCGCCATCCGCCAGTCGGTGGACAAGTACGACGGCTATTCCTTCATGACCGAGACCATCACCGACGTGTATTCCCAGTTCATCGACTGTATCCACGGCATCGGCAGCAGGTACGGCGCGAAGGCCGAGCGCGCCGAGTTCGTCAAAAAGCCCGCCCCGCGCGCGTTCAACATGCCCGAGATGTTCCGTCAGACCTTCCCGGAGACCATCTCCACCGTGCGCAATCCGCGGCCGTACATCGATCCGCGCCTGGCCAACTACTCGCTGACCTACGGCTTCCGCTTCGAGATGGAGCTGCGCTACCAGTCCGACCGGGACTTCATCGAGGAAAACCGCCATCCCGAGTGGAAGGAGTATGCCCGGGCGATGTGCGCGCTGCGCAAAAGGCACGCGGATCTGCTGCTCGAGGGCGCGTATTCCTGCGACCCGGCGCTGGAAAAGGCCAATCCCGCGCTCAATCACGGCGTGTTCACCCAGGGCGGCCGCCAGTGCGTGGTCTTCTGGAACGACTCGGACGAGGAGCTGCCGCTTGACCTGTGCGGCCGCGCCGTCCAGGCCTGGGAGACCCCCGACGCCCAGGGCGAAGGCGCGCCCGAGCGCATCGCGCCCAACTCGGTCGTCGTGCTGTTCTAAGCAGCAGCAGGCGGAGCGCCCAAACCGAGCGTTCCGCCTGCTTTCAGTTGTCTGGTTGTCAGTTACGCGTCCGAAGGATTACTTGTGGTTCTCGGCCCACCAGGCAGTCGCTTCTTCTTCGTATTCCTGGCCGCCCTCTTCGTCCCAGCGGGCGAGGAACTCTTCGTACTCAGCCTGCACGTCGCCGGTGGTGACGATCAGGTTGCAGAAGGCTTCCCACTCGATGGCGGACAGGGAGGTGCCGTACTCGGCGTCGGCGTCCAGGGTCACGGGGATGAAGACGCAGTCGATGGCGACTTCCTTCTCCTTGGCCTGCATTTCGCGGGTGCAGGCGTTCAGGGTGCGGTTCTCCGCGTTGTCCACGGTGAAGCCAGCGCCGTACACGAACGCGCCGGCCGCGCGGTGCATGGTGTCGTCCTTGTACTCGCCCAGGCGCTCGTACTTGCCGTTCGCCTCGTCGGTCCACTGGAACATGGTGCCCTCAACGCCCAGATAGATCAGATCCTGACCTTCCTTGGTGAAGTACATGTAGTTGATGAGCTTCAGAGCGGCCTCGGGGTTGGCGCACTTGGCGGAGATGGCGCAGGAGCAGCCGGTGGTGCCCACGTGCTCGGCGACGGCGCCGACGGTCTCGCCGGTGACTTCGCTCTTGAGCAGGATCTGCGCGAAGATGTCCTCGGGATTCTCAGGCACCTCGAAGGTGTAGCGGCCCGGATACCAGTTGTTGGTGATGCCGACGGCGCGGAAGCCCAGCATGCCGACCTTGCCGTTCCACAGGCGCTCGAAGCACTCCATGCCGGAAATGGTGGCGAAGTCGGGATCCATCAGGCCTTCCTGATAGAGCCGGCGGTAGAACTCAACCGCCTTGAGGTAGTTCTCGTGCTTCATGTAGGTGGTCACGGTGCCGTCCTCGAGCACGATCTTCTGGCCCATGGGGATGCCGTAGGCGGCGAAGACGTTCTCGTAATAGGCAGAGCTGCCCGAGACGCCGGTATAGCCGTAGGTGTCGTTCTGGCCGTTGCCGTCCGGATCTTCCAGCGTGAAGGCCTTCACGACCTCATACAGCTCGTCCAGGGTGGTGGGGACTTCCTTGCCAACCTTGGCCAGCCAGTCCTTGCGCACGATCAGGTTCTCGATGATCTGGCCGCCCAGGCTGACCAGGCCGTACACGCCGCCGTTGGCGTTGACCGCCATGGCTTCCAGCTCACCGTTCTGATAGGTGGCCACGATGTCGGGCGCGTTCTCGGCCAGCAGGCCGGAGTAGTCCAACAGCTTGCCCGCGTCGCGCAGGTCGATGGCGGTCTGGCCGCCGGTGGAGAAGATGTCCGGCAGGGTGTCGGCCGCGATCAGGGTGTTGAGCTTGGTGCTGTAGTCGCCGGAGGAGATGTAGTTGAAGTGGATGTCGACGCCGGTGCGCTTGCGCAGCTCGGTTACGACCAGGTTGTCGTCGGTGACGGTGTTGTCGCCGGCCATCATCCATTCGAGGCGGGGCGCGGCTTCCTCAGCCGTGGCGAAGCTCATGCCGGCGAACAGCGACAGAACCAGCGCCAGAGTCAGAACCAGGGACAGGATTCGTTTCATTGGGGAATACCTCCTTTTGATATTATTATTTAGCCCTTGACCGCGCCCACCGTGATGCCCTTGGTGTAGAAGCGCTGGAGCCAGGGATAAACAATCAGGATCGGGATGACCGTGACGGCGATGATGACCATCTGCATGGCGGTGTCGGAGATGTAGTTCTCGGCCGACGCGCCGGCAACGGCCATCGAGGCGTTGGAGGAGCTGGTCTGCAGCAGCACCTGGCGCAGGTAGAGCTGCAGCACCTGGAGCTGGGGCTTGTTGGTATAGAGCAGGCAGTCCATGTAGCTGTTCCAGTTGCCCACGCCGTAGAACATGGCGATGGCCGCCAGCGACGGAGTGGACAGCGGAAGGATGATCTTAAAGAGGATGGTGAAGGCGCGCGCGCCGTCGATGCGGGCGCTCTCCTCCAGCTCGGCCGGCAGGGACTGCATGTAGTTGCGCAGGATGAACATGTTGTACGCGCTCACCGCGCCGGGCAGGATCAGCGCCCAGAAGGTGTCGATCAGGCCCAGGGACTTGACCAGCAGGTAGGTCGGAATCGTGCCGCCGCCGAAGAGCATGGTGAAGAAGATCATCATGGAGAAGCCGTTCCTGCCGCGCAGGCGCTTCACGGACAGCGGGTAGGCGGTCATGGCGCTCAGCAGCACGCTCAGCGCGGTGCCCGCGGCGGTCTTGAAGATGGTGTTCTTGTAGGCGATCCAGATCTGCGCGTTCTTGAGCACCAGCTCATAGCCGTACAGGCTGAAGCCGCGCGGATACAGGAAGATGCCGCCGCCCAGAGCCAGGCGGGCGTCGCTGATCGAGTACATCAGCACATGCCAGAAGGGGTAGATCATGATCAGGGCCAGCAGGGTCAGAATGATCAGGATAATGACGTTGCCGACGATCTCGCCGCGGGAACGGGCGATGTGGTTTTCGTGCTTCTTCGCGCTGCGCAGGGAGCGCTTGGTCATGGCCGGGTTTGCGTTCATCGTTCGTTTCCCCCTTTCTTACATGATGCCGCTGTCCGGATCGACCTTCTTGGCGATCCAGTTGGTGGTCAGCACCAGCACCAGGCCGATTGCCGACTTGAACAGGCCTGCGGCCGTGGCGATGGAGAACTTGGCCTCCTCCATGCCGACGCGGTAGACGTAGGTGTCGATGATGTCGCAGGTGGAGCGCACCAGCGAGTTGGAAATGGCGAAGATCTGGTCGAAGCCGGCGTTCATGATGCCGCCCACGCGGAAGATGAGCAGCGTGATGATCGTGCCGCGCAGGGAGGCCAGCGTGATGTGCCACAGCTGCCGCCACTTGCCCGCGCCGTCGATCATGGCCGCCTCGTAAAGCTGCTGGTCGATGCCGACGATGGCCGCGAGATAGACGATCGTGCCGTAGCCCGATGCCTGCCACAGATAGGACAGAATGATGACCCACATGAAGGTCTCCTTCTGGCCCAGGTAGTTGACCACGTTGATGTTGGTGCCGAAGGTCGCGTTGATCTGGCGCAGGATCGTGGGAATGACGCCGTCGGTCAGGTTGAACAGCGCGCACATCATGCCGTAGATGACGAACCAGGAAATGAAGTGCGGCAGGATGACCGCGGTCTGGATAAACTTCTTATAGAACAGCTGGCGCACTTCGTTGATCATCAGGGAGAGAATAATCGGAGTCGGGAAGCCGCAGACGATCTTGAGCAGGCTGATCTTGATGTTGTTGGTCAGGGCGCGCTGGAAGGCGACCTTGCCGAACATCTTTCTGAAAACGTCCAGGCCGATCCAGGGCGCGTCCGCAAAGCCTTTTACGATATTGTAATCACGGAACGCGATCGTCACGCCGTACATCGGCGCGTAATGGAATACAATGAAGTAAACAAGGCCGGGCACGAGCATCAGGTAGAGCCAGAAGTCGTACCGAACATCTCGAATGAGGCGTTTCCAATAGGTGTTCCTCTTTGTGGGATTTTGCTGAACCAAGTGATTCCCTCCTTGACGTTTATTGCACCACTTGCCGTTTATACGAGGTATTATATAACATACAGAACTAGTTGTCAAGAGGTTTCGAAGAGCGATGAAAACTTTTTTCGATGTTTTTATCCCTTCAACCGTTGACTTCGCGTTTTATCTCAATGAAGTCCCCGCTATTTCAGGCAATGAACCGCGCGTATGTGTGAAAATTTCAGGCGTGTTGGCTTTACATTTTACCAGGAAAAAGAGAAGCTTCCTGTTC
Source organism: uncultured Clostridia bacterium (assembly GCA_934647305.1). Classification (GTDB taxonomy): domain Bacteria; phylum Bacillota; class Clostridia; order Christensenellales; family Aristaeellaceae; genus CAKUFI01. The sequence goes on from CAKUFI010000001.1 coordinate 226,516, forward strand.
AAGCAAAAGAGACTTTGGCCTGTTTTTATTAATTACAGACCAAAGTCTCTTTCTGCGATTTTACATGCCGCGCGTTTCTTAATCCTGAATCAGCAGCAGCGCGACGCTGTTAGGCGCCATGCGCTCAAGCATTCCACTGCCTTCGCCGTCCACCGTGGCCCAGGATGCGACCGTGCCCTTCGTGAGCGCCAGGTCGAGCCTGATCGTCTCGAGCGAGTCGTTCCACAGGGCGACAGCGCGGCGGCCGTCCGCGGCGACAAAGGTATCGGCGTACACGTTGGCATGCTCGATCCCCTCATCCGCGCGGAAGGTGCCCAGCAGCAGGAAGTCCTCGTACTTGCGGCGCAGGTCGGAGACCTTCTTTGCGTAAACGCGGCGCTCGGGGGCAGCGTCCTCGCGGATGAAGCGCTGGTCGGTGTCGTAGCGCAGCTCCATCTCGAACTTGAAGCCGAACAGGAAGCCGTAGTTGACCATGCGCTCGTCCATCATCGGCTGCGGGTTGCGCAGGGTGATCATCGTGGCCGGGAAGCAGTACCTGAACAGCTCAGGCATCATGCTGGCGCCCTTGACGGGGTTGCGCATGCCGGGGCCGGCCATCATGCCGCCCTGACGGGCGCTGGGCGCGCTGCCGATGCCGTGCACGCAGTCCAGGAACTGGGAGTACAGGTCGGTGATGTGCTCGGACATGAAGGCGAAGTCCTGATGCTGGCCCACGCGTTCGCGGATGGCCGGGAACAGGCGCAGGCGGCCCTGCGTGTAGGACAGCGAGGGCTTGCCGTGCAGGTGGTTGTGCGCGGGGTTGAAGCACAGGTAGGGCGCCATGCCGCCGATCTGGTCGTACAGCGCGCCGTCCGCGCCGAAGGAGGCCACCCAGTCAATGCGATCGGCCATCATGCCGTGCCATTTGGTCACCGACGGGCAGATGGTGGAGAACGCCTTGCGGGAGAAGGCGCGCAGCATGTCGCTGTAGCAGAACTTGGGATAGAACTCATAGTAGGGATTGCCCCAGATGTTCTTGCCCTCCCACTTTTCGCCCTCGGCCCTGTAGAACGGGCTGTTGAGATCCATCAGATGACCCTGGTAGTACAGCGTAACGCGGCCACCCTTCGCCTGAACCGCCTTGATGCCGGCCTTCAGGCCCTCGGCGCCGCCCATGGTGGGGCTGACCTCGAGGTCGGGGTAGTTGTTGTCGTGGCCGGTGTGGTACCAGCCGAACAGGCCCAGGCAGTCGTAACCGTGTGCCTGCGCGTGCTCATAGAGCTCAGGCAGCGTGTCATAGGGCCAGCACTCGTTGCCAAACTGCTGCTTGTTGATGACCAGGAAGTAGCCGTTGAGCCTCTTCATCCACTCGGTCGGCTCGATCGAGTGCCGCCAGGTATTGGCCCACTGGACGTACTCGTCCGCCGCTTTTCTCCAGGAGCCCTGGTACATCTTCAGCACGAACTCGGGGATTTCCCAGGTCTCGCCCTTGTTGACGAAGCACATTTTGTCCATTTCCAGGCTCACGCCGCCGCGGCCGTACACGTCGCCCTTGACGCGCATGGACAGCACATGGAACAGCGGGTCATGCGCCGCCAGAGACAGGCAGTTTTTCTCGTCGGTCAGCGCCATCCAGCTCATGGACAGGTGGCCGGGATAGGTCTCGGTCATCTCGTGCAGGCTCTCGCGGCCGTCGCGGCTCTTGAGCACGTTCACGATGCCGCTTACGCGCTCGCCGCTCTGCATGGGATAGAGCAGGTCGACCTCGCCGTCGCCCAGGCTGTCGAATTCGCCCACGCAGGGATAGATCAGCTCGTCGATGCAGGAGTCGGAGTCGTTTCTGATCGTGCCGCCGAAGCGCACATGATCGCCGTCGAGCGTCACGGTCAGGCGAATTTCGACCGCCTTCTCCCCCATGTGCGTCTTCAGGTTTTTGACCGTCACCACGGCCGTTTCGCCCTCGAGCGCGACGGACACGTCCTGCTCCTCGGCAAAGGCGGTGTCTTCCTTATTCTCGCCCATCTGAGCTGCGTCCTGTGTACGCAGGATGGCGGCGCGGAAAATGGGCTTGGGATTGGCAATGCGGTTGCCGTTTTCGCTGGTCAGGTCCTCCAGCCACACCAGGCGCGCCCTGTCGTCCAGCTGCAGCCGGAGCTTGTCGTTTTTTAGCGTAATCATGCGTTTCTCCTCCTTACCAGACTTCCTTCTGATACTCGATCGGTTCGTTGTAGGGGGCCTTTTCGCCGGTCATCAGGGCGTAAAGGTCGTTTGAACAGGCCTTCATGGCCTCGACCATGTGCGGATACGGCTTGTTGCAGCAGTCGATGATGCCGTGCGCCATATGCTCGCCGTCGAAGCGGCCCATGAGCGTCTGGTTGTTGTATTCAAAGTAGTGCGCGCCTACGCAGTTCGGGTCGGCGGCGCAGGTTTCAAGGTACCTTCTGTAGGCCTTGCCCCGCTCCTCCTGGCTCGCGGCGCTGAGCAGCGCGGTGCGCAGCAGGCCATTGTCCGGGCCGCCGAAGTGCCACTCGCCGACCAGCATGGGCTTGTTCGCCCTGCGTCCCAGCTCGAAGCGCGCTTCGGGCTCGCGGGAGTAGCAGTTGAAGGACAGCACGTCGAAGACGCGGCAGCTCATGAGCACCTTTTCGTTCAGGTTGGCGTAGCGCATGCCCATGCACATGTGGTTGGGCGAAACCTTGCGGCAGGCGGCCAGCGGAATGCTGCCGAACGCGTCGATAAGCACCTGCTCGTACTCCTTCAGATCTTCCCATCCCCTGTCGGACAGCTTCGTGTCGCGCGGCAGCGGCTCGAGCAGCCGGTCGAACGAGGCGAGTTCCAGTCCCCAGGCGGCGTTCAGCGCCTCGACCGTGCCGTAGCGCGCCTTGAGCCACTCCATCAGGTGCCTGCGGCTCTTGAGCGGCTCGTTCTTCACCAGCAGCTCCCAGGCGATGTTGCAGTCCAACTGGAACATCCACTCGGGCTCGTTGTGCAGGAAATAGCCGACCAGGTTGCGGTTGTCCTTGTGCGGACCCAGCTCGTTCTCGGCGAACACGCGGGAATTCTCGGCGTACTCCTCGGCGAAGACGTCCGGGAAGTCGCGGAAGATGAAGTGACTGGTCACCGGGAAGCGCTTGAGCGTGACCGCGTAGGGCAAATTGGACAGGCGCAGGAAGTCCTCGCACCTTTCGTCGATGAAGTTCACGATGCCTACGCCGGTCGTGTTGATGCCCCAGTCGTGGAAGCGGCGGGTGGTGATCGTGCGCCAGGCCTCCCACCACTCGTCCCCGAAGATGCGGATCATGTTGCCGCGCGCCGGGTTGTACATCCAGTCGTTCGAGCGCTCGGTCACGCCGTGGCGCTTGACGTACTCGGCGATCAGGCCGGGATGCGTAAAGGCGCCTGCGTACCTCGGATCGTCCGGCGAGGGCGCCTTCTCATAGAACGCCTCCATGCCGGTATACCAGCCGAACTCGCCCATGCGGGTTCCGTAGCACATGCCGTGGGAGAAGAACGCATAGCCGTCCGGGTCGACCATCCACCACCGCCTGCCGTCGTGCTGCACGCGGAACCAGCCGGTCGCCTCGAACTGTTTCTCCAGGAAACCGCCCCAGCGGCTGCGGTTCGGGAAGGGCGGATCGCTCTTTTTCGCCGCCGCGTACTCGGCCTCGAGGCGCTCCTTCATCTCCTCGAAGGAATGCGTCTTGGTGGGCCATTCGTAGCCGATCAGCTGACCCATCTCATCGATGATGGGCGCGTCGGGGGTCACGCCGCCCGGCTGCTCGGTACTCACCCACACGCGGCCCAGCGTCGCGCCCTTGAAGTCCTTGCCGGGCGTCACGCGGATCTCGATGCGCCGAACCGTCTGCGGATCCATCGGCAGACCCTGGCAGTGCACCTTGTACGAGCCCGGGAATACCGGCAGGAAGAAGCGCTTGCTCCACAGCTCGTCCAGCCGGACGCGGAGCTTGACGTTCAGGTTGGGCAGCAGCTCCAGCGAAATGAGCAGCTCGCGGCCGGTATCGTCGATAAAGGCCACCTGCGTGCGCACGTCGGAGTACTGATCGGCGCGAATCTCGGCGCAGAACCAGTTGTTTTCGTTCCACAGATCGGTGTCGGGCCGGTCGAACGCGCGAACCAGCGCCGGATCGCCGTGCTTCGGATGCGCGCCCTCGGGAACCAGGCTGCACGTCCCATTGTAAATGACATAATCCATTTTCCAGTATCTCCTCTCCAGTTTTGCCAGATCAGACCATTTGTTCGTGAGCATAGTATAGCACGATCGTCACAACATGTCAACCGCTTTGTTACACTCTGAAACGTTTTTCCGATTTCCTGCATGAAAAAAAAGCCCGGGCATACGCCCGAGCCGCACGGTGCGTTATTCCTTGACCGAGCCCATGACCAGGCCGGTGACGAAGTACTTCTGAAGGAATGGATAGATGACCAGCACCGGGATGGTACACACGACCACCTTGGCGCAGTTGAAGGTGAGACTGGACACCTCCAGCCGCGCGACGATCTCCTCCGGCGTCATATTGACCATCTGTTCAGCAGTCAGCTCGGCGGAAAGCGATTGAATGTAGGTCTGCAGGGGCAGATTGCGCAGCGAGTTGATGTAGATTTTGCCGTCAAAGTAAGCGTTCCAGTGTCCCACGATGGCGAAGAGCGAAATAGTGGCCAGCGAGGGCAGGGAGAGCGGCACGAAGATTTTGTACATGATCTGGAAGGGATTCGCGCCGTCCACCAGCGCGGCCTCCTCCAGCGCGCCGGGCAGTCCCTTGAAAAAGTTCATCAGCACAATGACGCTGAAGGTCGGCACCGCGCCGGGCAGCACCAGTACCCAGATGCTGTCCAGCAGTCCCAGCGTCTTGAGCCAGATATAGGTCGCGACCAGGCCGCCGCCGAACATCATCGTGAAGATCATGACCCACATATAGAAGTTGCGCGCATGGAATTGATTGCGGGATCTGGACAGCGGATAGGCCATGGTGATCGAGAAGAACATGTTGACCAGCGTACCCAGCAGCACGCGTTCGACAGAAATGCCGAAGGAGCGGACATACTGCGCGTCGTTGAGGATCTCGATGTAGGGCTGCACGGTAAAGTTGACCGGCCACAAAAGCACCTTGCCCGCGGCCGCGCTGGTCTTGTCTGAGAGGGACATGGCGACCGTGTTGAGCAGCGGCAGCAGGCAGATGGCGCAGAAAATGAACAGAATCACATAGACGACAAGGTCAAACAGGCCGAAGCGTTCGATTGTCGAGTGTTTATTTTTCATTTCGACCGCCTCCTCAGAAAATACTGTATCCGGCCAGCCGGTCGGCCAGGAAGTAGCTCGCCACGATCAGCACCATGCCGATGGCCGACTTGACCAGACCCACGGCGGTGGACAGGCTGTACTGAAGGTTGACCAGACCCATGCGGTAGACATAGGTGTCGATGATGTCGCCGGTGGAGTAGACCAGCGGGCAGTAGAGGTTGTATACCTGGTCAAAGCCCGCGTTGAGTATATTGCGCAGCGCCAGGGTGGACATGAGCACGATGGTGGGCACGATGCCCGGCAGGGTGATGTGCCAGATGCGCTGCATGCGGGTCGCGCCGTCGATGGACGCGGCCTCGTACAGATCGGGAGAAATGCTGGTCATAGCGGCCAGGTAGATGATTGCGCCGTAGCCGAAGGACTGCCACACGTCGGTGACGATCAGTATCTTTCGGAAATGCCTGGCGCGTATCAGCCAGATGTCCGGCGTGCCCCCGAGCAGGGACACCAGCTTGTTGAATAGGCCGTTGAGCGACAGCAGGTTCTGGAAAATGACGGCCAGAATAACCCAGGAAAGGAAGTGCGGCAGGTAGACGATGGTCTGAATCGGCCGCTTAATCCACTGCGCGCGGCACTCGTTGAGCACCAGCGCAAAGAAAACCGGCACCAGGATGCCGAAGACGATCTTGAGCAGCGCGATGATGACCGTGTTGCCCACCGCGTTTTTGAAATCCGCAAAGCGGAACAGCGTCTGGAAGTTTTTGAGGCCTACCCATTTGGAGCCCAGGAAGCCCTTCGCCGGGACGTACTTTTCAAATGCCATGATGATGCCGAACATCGGGATATAGCTGAACAGGATCAGCATCAGGATGCCCGGCAAAACCATTGCGTGATAGTAGAGCGCGTGCTTTCGGTTATACAATCCCCTCACCCCTCACTTTGAGTATACTGCTGAAAAGAGGCGGACAGGTCTTCCCCGCCCGCCTCCTGAATTCACGGCTTACCTGCCGCAGGCTTCGTTGACTTCCTCGGTGATGATGTCGCCGCCCTGCGCGTACCACTGCGCGACGAAGTCATCCCAGTCGTCGACGCTCTTTTCGCCCACGATCATCGCCATGATGGTGGTGTCCTCAAGCGTTTCGAGGGAGGCCCACAGCTCGCCCATGGACTCGGTCTGCTGCGCGAAGGTCTGCGGGATATGCTGGACGTTTTCCGCCTGGAAGAGATCGCCCGCCACATAGTAGCCCATGTAGTAGATCCAGCCGTTCACGTCCTCCGTCTCGCCCCTGCTGTAAGCAACGGCCTTTTCGGAAACCATTTTCTGGGCAGTCGTGTAATCATCGCGCTGGAATTCGCCCTTTTCGAGCAGGTCATGGGTAGCGCGGTTCGCCTGCAGCACGCCGTCGGCCTTGACCGCGTTCACGCCGCCGCAGGGGAACAGCGCGCCCCAGCCGGTGTTGGCGGCGCGGGTCTTCGCGGTCACATCATTGTACTTGGCGGTGTACTCGGTGCCGCCGCCGTTGCCGAAGATTTCGAACTGCATGCCGAACATCTTCACGACAGCCTCGGGGTTCATGCACTCCCTGGAAACCAGCAGCTGCGCGCCGTAGTTCGACGGGTCGCACAGGTTCACTTTGCCATCCGCGTCGGCGGGCACGTTATAGGGCGCGACCTTGCAGCCCTCGAGCTTCAGGCTGTCGCCCAGCTGGAAGGACACCCACCAGGGCCCGAAGAGGACGCCTGTTTCGCCCGCGTTGAACTTGGCGGCGACGGCGTTGGTGTCGTAGGTGGGGAACTCGGGGTCGATCAGGCCTTCGTTATACCAGGCGTTAAGCAGCTTGACCGCTTCCTTCATCTGAGCGCTTACGCTGCCGTATTCCACCTTGCCCTCGGCGTTCTCGGTCCAGATGGACGGATACGCGTTGAGCGCGGAGCAGATGCCCCAGGAGGAGAACAGGGAGCCGTAGCCGGCGATCGGATCCTTCTGGAAGACCAGCTGGGAGTTATAGCTGTCCTTGAAGGCGACCAGCACGTCGTGCAGCTCGTCGATGGTCTTGGGTGTCTGCAGACCCAGCGCGTCCATCCAGTCCTGCCTGAGCCACATCAGCGAGGAGCCGTCATAGTAGTAATTCGGCGAAGCGATGCAATAGAGGTGACCGTCCGCGTCGGTCAGCGCTTCCGTCCAGGGAGTATTATAGGAATTGCACACCTCCAGGGTGAAGTCGGTCGCGTAGGTCTGCCAGACCTCGCTCAGGTCGGCCAGCTTTTCATTCTCCACCAGAGAGGCGTAGGTGATGTAGTTGGGAGAAACGAACATGTCCGGCAGATCGTCGGCGGCGATGCACAGGGAAATCTTGGAGGCGTACTCGTCCGATTCCCACAGCAGCTTCACTTCGATGTTCAGCTCGTCCTTGATGGCGCGGGTCATGTAGTTGTCGCCCTGGGAGTCGCCTTCCAGGAAATTCGGGCTGGCGACCAGCTGCTTGCCGGTCGTGATGGTCACGGTTTCCTCGTAGGGCGTGAAGGCGTGCTCGTTGTCCGCCTGCACGGCGCACATCGACAGCGCCAGCAGCAGAGCAAGGATCAGTGTCAGGCTTCTCTTCATGGTTCTTTTCCTCCTTTTCTTCAGAGAATAAAGGGAATCACCGCTTCCCTTCATCTCGGTTACATTCATATTAAACGATTCCGGCGGGGATTTCAATGAACTATTCAGCTAATCTGTTGTACATTTCTTTCATTTGTACAGCAATGTGAGTTTTTTATCCCTGCTTTACCCGTATATTTCATCATATCGCGGAAATTCATGCCCGCCGTTCGCTTGTACACCCGGCACATATGCGCCGCGCCGCAGAAGCCCAGCCTTTTATCTGACTCACGCTCATGATAAACGGAGGCGCTATCGCCTGTCAAACGGCGTGATTTTCTGCTTTTTTGCCATGGTACAGCCAAATTGACGGTTGAATCAGCGCCCGAAATATGCTACAATAAGTGTATCATCTCAAGGAGGTGTTTTTCATGAAGAAGGCTTATATTGGTTATCAGGTTTATTCTGCCCGCGAAGAGGCGGAAAAGGATCTGCTGGGCGTGCTCCGGCAGCTCAAGGAAATGGGCTATGACGGCGTGGAATTCGCCGGCTTCTACGGCCACTCCGCCGACGAGGTCAAGGCCATGCTGGACGAGACCGGTCTGATCCCGATCTCCAGCCACCGCGCCATTCCGGACACGGTCGAGGAAATGATGGAGGTCGTCGCGTACCACAAGCGCATCGGCTGCAAGTTCATCGCCGTGCCCTACCTGGACGAGGCGCATCGTCCGGGCGCGGAAGGCTTTGCCGGCATGATCGCGAAGATCTACCAGTTCAGCCGCCTGTGCAAGGAAGCGGGCATCCAGCTGCTCTATCACAACCATGACTTCGAGTTCATCAAGCTCAGCGGCATGTACGGCCTGGACTTCCTGTACGCCGCCACGCCCTGCGACGTGCTCAAGACCGAGCTGGACTGCTGCTGGGTCAAGTACGCCGGTGAGGATCCGGCCGCGTACATCCGCAAGTACACCGGCCGCGCGCCCATCATCCACCTGAAGGACTATGTGGGCCGCAAGACGGAGAAGAGCCCCTACGCCCTCATCAGTGCCGACGGCAGCGGCAAGGACGACGGCACCGCCGCCAATCCGGCCGACGTCGCCTTCGAGTTCCGCCCGGTTGGCTACGGCTGCCAGGACGTGCCCTCCCTGATCGAGGCCGGTCTGGAAGCGGGCGCCGGCTGGTTCATCGTGGAGCAGGATCAGTGGTACAACCGTCCTGCGCTCGAGGCCGCGAAGATGAGCCGCGACTACCTCAAGTCTATCGGCATGTAATTCCATACGTGCAAAACGGGTCTCCCCTTTCGGGAGACCCGTCAGACTGTCAAAAAACCCCCGGAGAGCTCGAGAGGGCCGCAGCCCTTTCGAACTTTCAATCGTGCCCAGCGGCGT
>CAKUFI010000002.1 GCA_934647305.1 uncultured Clostridia bacterium
CAGCAAGTGGAGCCGGGCACTGCCCGGTCGAAAGGGCTGCGGCCCTCTCGAGCTCTCCTGGTTTTTTTGACAGTCTGAGCGCCTTTCGGCGCTCTGTCTGCGCTTCGCCTGAGGCAGTTGTAACCTGCCAATCTCGTGGTTCAGTTGGACGCGCCCCGTCTCTCGCCGACCACCAAAAACTGGCTTGCCAGGAATGCATCCCTCTCAGAACTGAACCACGGGACCGCGTTGGAAAGGGTAAGGGCCGGGCAGGGCCCGGTTCCACTTGCTGCCGCGGGGGCCACGCAACGCAGGCATAAGACAGGCATCGCAAGCTCCCCTGGTCCCTTTGGCGGCCGGCAGGCTGAGCCTGCACCCACTGGCTGCCGGTCGGCAGGGCCGACACCCACCTGCTGCCGCCGGATAGCACACGAATCTGTCGGCCATAGATTAGAGCCGCCAGATTCTTCACGGACTGAAGACTCAGAGGCATGTGCCCCACAAAAGGGACGGAACCCCACCGCCTGTTTCACAGGCGCAGAATTCGGGGGCTTCAATCTATGGCCACCGGATTCGTCGATAGAACCGGCGGCAGCAACCGAGTGCAGGCTCAGCCTGCCGGCCGCTCGAACGTTACTTGAAGAAATGGAGTGATGGATATGTTTATTCACTGGTATGACCCGTCGGTACGCCTGACTGGCCGCTGGACGCGGCTGGTGCGCGAGGGCGACGACCCGCATCTGTTCGTGCAGCCCACCGCGCGCTTCACGACGACTACCGCGCCCGGTTCGTATTTCGAGCTGGCGTTTGAGGGCGAGACTGCGCTCCTGCATTTCGACCTGGGCTTTCTGGGCCAGCCCTTTCCGCACCTTTGGCTGAGCCTGGACGGCGGGGCGAGCATCGAGGCACCGGTCGACCGGTACTTGCGCGTGACGGCGGTCGGCGAGGGCGAGCACGTGCTGCGCGTGACCTACAAGGGCGGCATGGAGCAGCTTCCGCGCTGGTACGCCCCGCTGATGGGCGCGATTTCGTTCATTGGGGCCGAGGTGAAGGCGGCGGCGCTGCTGCCCGAGGACAACCGGCCGCTGATCGAGTTCGTGGGCGACTCGATCACTGAGGGCGTACTGATCGACGCGGACTACGACGCGATCCCGGCCAATCCGGTCAACGACCAGTTCAATCGCCCCTATCAGGACGACAACTGCGCCACCTACGCCGCCCTGACCGCGCGCCGGCTGAATCTGCGGGCGATGTTTCAGGCGTACGGCGCGGTCGGCCTGACCCGAACCGGCTGCGGCAGCGTGCCCCGCGCGGGGCTGATCTACCCCTGGGTGTACGACGGCGTGCCCTACACCGGCGAGAAGCCGGACGTGGTGGTGATCAATCACGGCGCGAACGACCGGGGCGCGACGGCTGAAGAGTATATCGCGCGGTATCTGGAACTGCTCAGGCTGGTTCGCGAGCGCGCGCCCCAGGCGGTCATCGTGTGCCTGAGCGCGTTCTGCGGGGCGTTCGACGAGGATGTTCGCCGGATGGTCGAGGAATACCGCGCACGCGACTCGAGGGTGTACTTCGTCTCGAGCAAAGGCTGGGTGCCGCTCGAGCCGCTTCACCCGCTGCGCGGCGGGCATCGCGTCATCGCCGAACGCTTCGCGCCCATGCTTCGCGAGATTCTCCTAAAGGAAGGGGTTCCCTGCGATGAAGGCTGAGAAGATCCTGCGGGAGATGTTTTCCTGGGCGCCGGGCGAGTATGCAAAGACCTGCGACACGCTCAAGGCGGGCGACCCCTCGCGCGAGGTGACGAAGGCGGCGGTGTGCTGCTTTGCCGCGCCGAAGATCATCCGCGAGGCGGCTGCCTGGGGCGCACAGCTACTGATTACTCACGAGCCGCTGTACTATAACCACTGGGACGACCCGGCCGATCCGCACGCGCACACACCCGCCGCGCAGGCGAAGAAGGCGCTCCTCGAGCAGACCGGCCTGACCGTCTACCGCTACCATGACCACCCACACAATGCGCCCGAGGACATGATCTGTCAGGGCGAGCTGGCGGCGCTGGGGCTTCCGGGCAGGCTGGAGCGCCTGGAGTACTTCGGCACGAACTGCTATCACCTGGACGCGCCCATCACGCCCCGCGAGCTGGCGGCGCACATCGAAAAGGCGCTGGGCATTGCGCACGTGCGCATCTGCGGCACGCTGGACGAGCCGTGCACCCGCGTCACTACTGCCTTCGGCACGCCCGGCGGCGTGTTCGAGGAACTGTCCGGCCCGGCGGAAATCGTGCTGACCGGCGAGGCGTGCGAATGGCAGCTGGGCGAGTACGCGCGCGACGCGTCCGAACTGGGCATGAAGAAGGCGCTGCTGATCCTGGGGCACTGCGGCTCCGAGCGGGAGGGCATGCGCTGCGTGGCCGAGCGGATGAAGCAGGCGCTGCCGCAGATCGAGACGCGGTATTTTGAGAGCGAAGAGGTCTACCATTACCCCGAGCAGGCATAACCTGCCAGAGCAAAGGAGCGTGACGAATGTGAAGGTATTGCTGGTCAACGGCAGTCCGCATGAGAAGGGCTGCACCTATACCGCGCTTGCCGAGGTGGCGGGCGCGCTGAACGAATGCGGCGTTCAGACCGAGATGTTCTGGATCGGTAAAGGCCCGGTTCAGGGCTGCGTGGCCTGCGGCGGCTGCGCGAAGACGGGCGAGTGCGCGTATAAGGGCGACCCGTGCAACGCGCTGATCGCCAAAATGCGCGAGGCAGACGGGCTGGTCGTCGGCTCGCCGGTCTACTATGCCGGGCCGAACGGGGCGCTGTGCGCGCTGCTTGACCGGGCGTTTTACGCCTGCGGGCGCGACATGGCCGACAAGCCGGCGGCGTGCGTGGTGTCCTGCCGAAGGGGCGGAGCCAGCGCGGCCTTCGACCGGCTGAACAAGTACTTCACGATCAGCCGCATGCCGGTCGTGTCCTCGCAGTACTGGAACAGCGTCCACGGCAATCGGCCCGAGGAAACACGCCAGGACCTGGAGGGCCTGCAGGTCATGCGCGTGCTGGGGCGGCAGATGGCGTACCTGCTGCGCTCAATGCGCGAGGCCGGCCTGCCCAAACCCGAGCGCGAGCCGCGCGTGAGCACCAATTTCATCCGGTAACCGACCAGGGGAGGGGGCGCAATGCTTTCTCCCTTGTGTTTTTTGCCTAAAGCTGAAAAAGCGCCGGGCCCGCCTGAAAAGACGAGCCCGGCTCAGCTTGTCAAAAAAGTTTTGACAAGCTGGTGGACGGGGAAGCAAGCTCCCCGGCCAGGTGCCGCGCCTCAAATCTACGATTTGAGCCGTCGGCAGTTTCGCCAAGGGCGAAACCTGAAAACCCAAAGGGTTTTCAGCCTCCCTGCCACCCTCTCCAGTCTCCGCTAAAAATCGAAGATTTTTCGGGCGCGGAGCCTGCAAGGAAACGATTTTTTCTCTGGAAAATGAGATTTTCCGGCGCAAAAATCGCCCCGTGCCCACGCTGCATATTTACACTGCCCGAGTCGGCAATGCCGACCGTCAATCCACGGAAAATTCCGTGGATTCGGAGAATTCGGGAACTTGAATCTATGGTTTCCGAATTCGTCGCCAGAACCCGCGGTAGCAAGTGGAGCCGGGCACTGTCCGGTCGAAAGGGCTGCGGCCCTCTCGAGCTCTCTGGGGTTTTTGACAGTCTGCGGGAGAGGCTTCGGAAAAAGCCCCTCCCACCGGGTCGATTAGCCGAAGATGGAGTTGAGGTAGCTGGAGTAGGCGTTGCGGTAGATTTCGCAGTACTCCTCCACGCCGAGGTCGCGCAGCTTCTCGAAGAACGCGTCCACCTCATCCATCGAGCGGGTGCCGATGATGAACTTGGTGGTCTCGGCGGAGACGTAGGTCTCAATCGCCGTGGCCAGGTCGGTCACGCGGGTGTTCTCCTCCTCGCTGAGGAACACAGCGGGCAGGGAAACGGCCGTAACGTTGTCAACCCAGGCGTTGGTCGAGGTCACGCGCCACTGCGCGTCGGCGCTGGGCGTGTTGTAGGGGTTGTTCATGGGCACATCCATCACCGTGCCGGTCACCGCGTCGGTCACCTGTTTGATCTCTTCCTTGATCTCGTAGCCCGCCAGCTTTTTGGCGGTGCGATCCGCGGCGGACAGGTCGATGGGCACAGCCTGCGCCGGGTAGATGTAGGCCATGCGGTACACGTCGAAGCCCTCGATCTCGCCGTCGTCGACCTTCTTGGTGCAGAAGTTACCCTGCTCGTCAAGATACCAGCCGTCCACGACGCCCAGGCACTCCTCGGTGCCCTGCATCGGGCCGTTGTTGTAGAGCATCGAGCCCATGTCGGTGTACATGTAGTCCACGATCTTCGCGATCAGCTCGGGATGCTCGGTCTTCGCGGAGGCGCTGATGCCGCTCGAGCCGACCACCACGCCCAGGCTGCCCACCGGCTTTTCGCAGCTGTCGCTGGACAGGGGCGAGTAGCACACATAGTCGGCGTAGGCGTCGGTCGTCTGGGACAGGGCCATCGTCCAGTCGCAGAACACGCCGCACAGGCCCTCAGACATCATACCACGTTTGGTGATTTCGTCAAGAGTGAAGTGGTCGGGGTGGATCAGGCCCTCGGAGTACAGGATGTTCATGTACTTCAGGAACTCCTTATACTGCTCGGTGTAGCAGGGCAGCTCCAGCTTGCCGTCGCGGATGGCGAAGTCGGTGCCGTCCCAAGAGGCGCTCGCGCCCTCGTTGGAGCCGTAGAAGCCCAGCGCGTTCCAGATCACGTCCTCGATGAAGCTGGCGATCGAGCACACCGGCCAGGTCTCTCCGCTTTCGGAGGTCACGCCCTTGAAGGCGCGCAGCATATCGATGAAGCCGTCCAGCGTGGTGGGCATCTCGAGATTGCACTGCTCCAGCCACTTGGTGTTCACGAAGCAGCGGGTGGTCGGATACGAGCCCAGCGAGGTGTAGTACACGCGGCCGGACAGGCGCGGCATGCTGTAAATCGCGCCGTTGGGCAGGGTGAACACGCCCGCATACTCGGCGAGCTTGCCGTAGGCGTTGGGCATGGTCTCGGCGTTAAAGTAGGGCGTCCAGTCCATGAGCATGCCCTCGCCCGCGCCGTAGATCACCTGGTTGACGTTGGTCATCAGGGTGCCGCCCCACAGGACGTCGGGCAGGTCGTCGGTCGCCAGCAGCAGCGAAATGCGCTCCTCGGGCTCAAGCGTCTGCTCCAGCTCGAAGGTCACGTCCCAGCCCTCGCCGGCAAGGTAGTGCTTGAGGTACTTGAACCACCACAGGTCGTTAATGTCGGTAAAGGAGCCCTCCACGTGGCGGGTGGCCAGTATGGACAGGGTCGCTTCCTGATTTTCCTCGGCCAGGGCCGCCGGCAGGCAGCTCAGCAGCAGGGCCATCGTCAGCAGTGCGCACAGTAGTTTCTTCATCAGTGTCTTCCTCCCATGTTTTTTTATTGATGACCGCGCGAACGCGGGTCCATCCGGGGTTGAGGCGTTCAGCCTTTCAGCGAGCCGATCATCATGCCTTTGACGAAAAATTTCTGTACGAAGGGATAGGCAATGAGCATGGGCGCGCTGGAAATGAACACCAGCGAGTACTTCATCGCCGCGGCGGTGTAGGTGCGCTGCAGCGCCATGGCCAGCATCTCCTCGGTGGCGTTGGGGTCGGACATCGTGCCCAGGTAGGCCGCCTCGTTCTGGATCAGCAGGCGGCGCAGCACCAGCGAAAGCGGCTGATAGTCCTTCTTCGTGGCGTAGATCAGGGCGGTAAAGTAGTCGTTCCAGTGGCCGACCGCGTAGTACAGCGCGATGACCGCCACGATCGGCCCGCTCAGCGGCAACGCCAGCTGGCCGAAGATGCGCAGCTCGCTCGCCCCGTCGATGCGCGCCGCCTCGTACAGCGCCTCGGGGATGTTGCTCGTGAAGTACACCCGGGTCACGATGACGTTGTACACGCTCAGCCCGCCCATCAGCACCAGTACCCAGCGCGTGTTGACCAGGCCTAGGTTCTTGACCATGACATAGGTCGGGATCATGCCGCCGCTGAAGTACATCGTGAACAGGAACAGCCCGGTGAGCAGGCCCCGGCCGAACATGCGCTTCTTGCTCAGCGCGTAGGCCGACGGAATGGTCAGCATCAGGTTGAACAGCGTGCCCGCCACCGTGTAAAACACCGTGTTGGCGTAGCCCAGCCAGATTTCGCTGTTCTCAAACACCATCGTATACGCGTCCAGCGAGAAGCCGACCGGCCACAGGTTCACCTTGCCGCCGTAGACGCTGTAGGGGTCTGAAAACGAGGCGATGACCGTGAAATAGATCGGGTACAGGCAGATGAGCGTCAGAAGGGCGGTCAGCGCGTAGAGTATAATCGTAAACGCCCGGTCCTGCGCAGACTCTCTCATTTTATGTTTATGTGCCTTGTGTGACATCACGCATTCCTCCTCCGCTCAGAACAGACTGGTTTCCGACACGCGGCGCATGATCGCGTTGGCCAGCAGCAGCACCGCCACGTTCACCAGCGTGTTGAACAGGCCGATTGCCGCCGAATAGCTGAACTGGCCCCCGATCAGGCCCACCTCGTAGACATAGACCGAGACCACGTTGGACGCGTCCAGGTTCATGCTGTTCTGCAGCAGGTAGATTTTGGAGTACCCCACGCTCAGGATGCGCCCCATCTGCATGATAAAGTTGATGATGACCGTGGGCAGGATGCAGGGCACGTTGATGTGCCAGACGATCTGCAGTCTGCTCGCTCCGTCGATGCGCGCTGCCTCGATCAGCTCGCTGTCCACCGCCGAGAGCGCCGACAGGTACAGGATCGATCCCCAGCCCAGCGTCTGCCACACGCCCGACCAGACGTAGATCGAGGCGAAGGATTCCGGCTGCGACATGAACGCCTGCCGCGTGCCGCCCAGCAGCGCAATCAGGTTGTTGACCGGGCCGGTCGTGCGGTCCAGCAGCAGGATGACCAGCGAACAGACCACCACCTCCGACAGGAAGTGCGGCATGTAGGTAATCATCTGCACGGTCTTTTTGTACCACAGGTGCGTGATCTCGTTGAGCATCAGCGCGAACACGATCGAGCAGGGAAACACCGCCAGCGTGTAGAGCGTAATGTGCAGCGTATTTCGGATCATCGGCCAGAAATAAGGATACTCGACAAAGCGCCTGAAGTGCTTCAGGCCCACCCACGCGCTGCCCCAGATGCCCTTGGACGCGCGGTAGTCCTTAAACGCAATCTGCAGGCCGTACATCGGCGCGTAGGCAAAAATAATCAGGTAAATCAGTGCGGGCAGCAGCAGCAGATACCATTGCCAGCTCTCCCGCAGGCGCTTTCCCACATACGCCAGGCTTCCTCTTCGTTCCACAGTGAAATCCCCTCCTGTCGCACTCAGCATAACAGCCGCGCCACACTTTGTACATCGTCAAAATCCGAAAAGGCCATATCAAAAAGGCGTTATTTCCCATATTTTCGGGAAAAAGCGCACACAAATGGACGCCCTGCGCCGCAAAAGCGCCGTATCGAAAAAAGAGGAATCGGGCGAAGAGGCGCTTTTTAGGAAGCGACGAATCCGTGCCGAACCTGACGCGCATATTATGACAAGGGGCGCGGCACGGCTGCCGACGCGGCCCAGGCCATCTCAAAGTGCTATGGTTTTGACAGTGTAACTGACGGCCCGACTGACGCGCATATAATGTAGGGATTTCTCAAAACTGACGGATTTTCTGACGGAAGCAGGGATGAGGTCTATAATTTGCAGGCCGAAACGCAGATTCCTGCGAAAAGTGTCTGAAAACACAAAAAAGACCAGTCACTTCTGACTGGTCTGTGGAGCTGATGACCAGATTTGAACTGGTGACCTCATCCTTACCAAGGATGCGCTCTACCGACTGAGCTACATCAGCATGCCTGCATTGCCTCAAGCACGAGATGTATTATACTATACTTTCACGCGCCTGTCAATACTCATTTTAGATTTAACAATATGCGATTTTCGTCAGGAATTATTAACTTGACAGCTGCCCGGCAAAGAAGTATACTGTCCGTAATCCGAGATGACGAAGACCAATCGCACATCCCCTGCCCGATTCAGAGAGAGCGCGTCGGCGGCTGAAAGCGCGCTTATCCGGCCCGTGCGAGGCAACCAGCTTCCGATCGGAATCGCCTGGACACGTTATCGTCCGCATGAGTGGTTTTACAACAAGGGTGGAACCGCGGGTTAATTTTAGCTCGTCCCTTTTCGGGGACGGGCTTTTGTGTTTTGGATGTGTCTGAACATCAGATACATCCTGAGGAAGGAGAGAGAAACATCATGAAGCTGAACCTCAAGGGTGAGATCCGTGAATTCGAGGACGGCATGAACGCGCTGGACATCGCCGGCGAGCTGTCCCAGGAGCTGAAGAAGAAGGCGCTGGCCGCCCGCCTGGACGGCCAGGTCATTTCGCTGGTCACCCCCATTTCGGGCGACCACGAGCTGGAAATCCTGACCTTTGACGATCCGGACGGCGCGCGCGTGCTGCGCCACACCGCCAGCCACGTGCTGGCTCAGGCGGTCAAGAAGCTGTACCCGAACACCAAGCTGGCCATCGGCCCGGCGATCGATAACGGCTTCTACTATGACTTCGACGTGGAGAAGCCCTTCACCGCCGAGGATCTGAAGGCGATCGAAAAGGAAATGAGCCACATCGTGAAGAAGAACGAGCGCCTGGAGCGCTTCGAGCTGCCTCGCGAGGAGGCCGTGAAGCTGATGGAGGAGAAGGGCGAGCCCTACAAGGTCGAGCTGATCCGCGACCTGCCCGAGGACGCGGTCATTTCCTTCTATAAGCAGGGCGATTTCGTCGACCTGTGCGCCGGCCCGCACCTGCCCTCCACCGGCAAGGTCAAGGCGTTCAAGCTGACCCAGGTCGCCGGCGCGTACTGGCGCGGCAGCGAGAAGAACAAGATGCTGCAGCGCGTCTACGGCACCGCCTTCTTCAGCAAAGAGGATCTGGACAGCTACCTCAAGCAGCAGGAGGAGGCGCTCAAGCGCGACCACAACAAGCTGGGCCGCGAGCTGGAGTACTTCACCACCGTGGACTGCATCGGCCAGGGCCTGCCCATCCTGCTGCCCAAGGGCGCGCGCGTCGTGCAGCTGCTGCAGCGCTGGGTGGAGGACGTGGAGCAGTCCAAGGGCTGCCTGCTGACCAAGACCCCGCTGATGGCCAAGCGCGACCTGTACAAGATCTCCGGCCACTGGGATCACTACCTGGACGGCATGTTCGTGCTGGGCGACCCGCACGACGAGACCAAGGAATGCTTCGCCCTGCGCCCGATGACCTGCCCCTTCCAGTATCAGGTCTATCTCAACCGCGCTCGTTCCTACCGCGAGCTGCCCATGCGTCTGACCGAGACCAGCACCCTGTTCCGCAACGAGGACTCGGGCGAGATGCACGGCCTGATCCGCGTGCGCCAGTTCACCATCTCCGAGGGGCACTACATCCTGCGCCCCGATCAGCTGGAGGCCGAGTTCAAGGGCTGCCTGGAGCTGGCCAAGTACTTCCTGGAGACCGTCGGCCTGCTGGAGGACTGCACCTTCCGCTTCTCGCAGTGGGATCCGGCCAACCCCAAGAACAAGTATGAAGGCACCGCCGAGCAGTGGAACGAGGCGCAGGCGGTCATGGGCAAGATCCTCGATCACCTGGGCGTGAAGTACACCGTCGGCATCGACGAGGCCGCCTTCTACGGTCCCAAGCTGGACATCCAGTACAAGAACGTCTTCGGCAAGGAAGACACCCTGGTCACCATCCAGATCGACATGCTGCTCGCCGAGCGCTTCGGCATGGAGTACACCGACGCGGACGGCCAGAAGAAGCGCCCCTACATCATCCACCGCACCTCGCTGGGCTGCTATGAGCGCACCCTGGCCTACCTCATCGAGAAGTACGCCGGCGCGCTGCCGCTGTGGCTGGCGCCCGAACAGGCCCGCATCATGACCATTACCGACCGCGCCGATGAGGCCGCTATCGCCCTGCGCGACAAGCTCACCGCTGCCGGACTGCGCGTCGAGACCGACCTGCGCAACGAGAAGATCGGCTTCAAGATCCGCGAGGCGCAGATGGAGAAGATCCCCTACATGCTGGTGCTGGGCGACAAGGAGGTCGAGGACGGCGTGGTGGCCGTGCGCGCCCGCAAGGGCGGCGACCTGGGCGTGATGTCCGTCGATGCACTCCTCGCCCGCATGCGCGAAGAGGTCGACACCAAGGCCCGCTAGTCGGCAGTGCCGACGGCCGGTTGCTGCCGGTCGGCAGGGCCGACACCCACTTGCTGCCGCCGGATAGAACGCGAACCCAGCCGCCATACATTAAAGCGGCTGGGTTCTTCGAATCTGCGGGTTTCCCCGCAGATTATCGACCGGGCAGTGCCCGGTTCCACCTGCTGCCGGCAGGCAGTGCCTGCACCCACTTGCTGCCGGTCGGCAGGGCCGACACCCACTTGCTGCCGCCGAATAGCACACGACCCCACCCGCCATACTTTAAAGCGGCTGGGGTCTTCGAATCTGCGGGCTTCCCCGCAGATTATCGACCGGGCAGTGCCCGGTTCCACCTGCTGCCGGCAGGCAGTGCCTGCACCCACTTGCTGCCGCCGAATATAGCACACGACCCCAGCCGCCATACTTTAAAGCGGCTGGGGTCTTCGAATCTGCGGGTTTCCCCGCAGATTATCTGTCGGCGCTGCCGACTCAGGGTGTACCGATTCTGGCGATGACCATTGGACGTCATACGTTAAAGCGACCAAGGTTTACGAATCCCCCGGAGAATCTCCGGGGATTTTCTGTTGGCGCCTCCGCCGAATGCACTTGTCTTTTCGCAAGAAATCGCGTATAATGAGGAGGAAGTATTGCAAAAAGCGCTGCGCGCGGGGAGGTGTGCCATGCAGACTGTAAGCAGCAGGGGGTACCTGCACGAAAACTATCGCCTGTTCCACTCGAGCGACCGGCGGGACATGGACTTCCAGACCCACTGCCACGACTTCCACAAGGTGCTCCTGTGCCTGTCGGGACACGTGACCTACATCATGGAGGGCAAGACCTACTTCCTGCGCCCGTGGGACCTGATGATCATCCCGGAGCACCAGATTCACCAGTCGATTTTCGACGCCTCAGAAACATACGAGCGCATCATCCTGTGGATCAACGATTCGTTTCTGCGCTCTTTTTCGGACGACGTGCTGTGCGAGGTGTTCGCCTGGCCGCTGATGAGCCGCTGCGGCCTGTTCCGCCCGGAGGCGGCCAGTCGGGGCGCGCTGCTGGAAAAGCTGACCGCCATCGAGCAGAACCAGAAGGCAACATTTCCCGGCCATCAGCTGCTGTGCGACAGCTACCTTATCCAATTCCTGATCACGCTCAATAACCTGCTCACGCGCGAAGCCCCCGCCGCCGAGGACTCGGTGCGCAGCGACCCGCGCCTGAACGAGCTGCTCGACTTCATCAACCAGAACCTGGCGGGCGACCTGAGCGTGGAGCGCCTGGCGAAGCAGTTTTTCATCAGCCCGTCCTACCTCATGCACCAGTTCAAGCGCCACACTGGCTGCACGCTGCACCAGTATGTGCTGCAGAAGCGCCTGATCCAGGCTCACCGGGACATTCAGGCGGGCGAGGCGGTGACGGCCGCGGCGCTTTCGTCCGGTTTCGCCGACTACAGCACCTTCCTGCGCGCCTTCCGCAAGATGTTCGGCTGCCTGCCCAGCGATCTGCGGTAATGGCGCTGTGATTCAATGACGGAGGATGACCGAAGCATGAGAAAAGCGAACAAAGGCAAAATACGCGGCGGACTGATGATGTCCTGGCTGGTTTCCTATCTGATCGTGCTGATGCTGCCGATCATCGCCTACGGCGCGACCTGGGTCGTGACGGATCGCGTGGTCGAGGACGAGGTTTGCGACAACAACCTGCTCACCGTACAGCAGATGCGCAAGCTGCTGGAGGAGCGCCTGGACGACGCGCTGTGCGTACGAGACTATCTGCGCGCGGACACCAAGCTGGCCACGCTGTTCCCACTGCACCTGCCGCTGTCCGCGCAGGATCGCTATGACATCTGGCGCGCCAGCGAAAGCGTCAATCAGCAGATCGAGCTCAACCAGTTCATCAAAAGCGGTTACGTCTACCTGCGCGCAACCGGCCAGGCGATGTGCAACGCCTCGCTGTACGACTTCGGCCTGATGATGAAGGATCAGCACGCCGACGACCTGCTCGATCCGGCCGCCTGGGAGGATACGCTTAAGGCCTATCACTACAGCGACTTCGTAACCATTCCCCTGCGCTCGGGCGGAAGCCGGATCGCGCTTTTGTCCTCGCTGCCCACCTCCACGCTGACCCAGCCCTCGGCGACGCTTGTGCTGCTGCTGGACACCCGCAACTACCTGAGCAACGTTACCGACATACAGCTCAACGACGACTCTGCCTTCTTCCTGCTGGACGAGGCTGGCTGCGTCGTGGCCGAAAATCTCGACGCGAATGAGGAGCTGCTGCCGCCGATCGAGCAGATGAGCGGCGAGAGCGGCTGCTTTACCCGACGCGTGAAGGGTCAGAAGCTGGCGTTTACCTACGCGACGCTGAAAAACACCGGCTGGCGGTATGTCTGCGTGTCCCGGCTGACCATCTCGCAGCGGCTGACCTACCTGAAGATGCTGATGATCGCCTCGATCGTCGGCAGCGCGCTGTGCGGCCTGCTGCTGGCCTACTGGCTGGCCAAGCGCAAGTTTTCGGACATTCACGGCCTAATTGACCGCCTGGCGCGCAAAACGGTCAGCACCCAGGCCATTTCGGGCAACGAATACCAGCAGATCGAGCAGATACTGGACGACACGCTGCGCAACACCGACCAGCTGGATCGCATCGTGCAGACCCAGACCGAACAGCTGCGCCGCCACGCGCTGGAGCGGCTGCTGCTCAGCCCGCTGGACGACGCAGGCTTCCTGAGCGCGGCGGGGATTTCCTTCCGATATGAGTATTTCCACGTGATTCTGTTCTTCCTGAACGAGACGACCGAGACCACCATCGACCCGGCCGAGCGCAGCGAGCTGCTGCGCCGCGCGATGGACGCACTGCTGGCGCAGTGCGAGGGCTTTGCCGACGCGCAGAGCCTGCTTCGCGACGATCTGGGCGTCGTGCTGCTCAACACCGAGCGGGAAAGCCTGCCGAGTGAGCGGGCGGACGCCATGCTGGAGGCAATCCGCAGGCAGCAGCAGTCGCTTCGCGCGCGCTTCCGCTTCCTGGGCGTGAGCATCAGCTCGCCCTGCGCGGGGCTTGAGAAGGTACGCCAGGCCTATCAGGAGGCATACGACTGGGTGAGCTATGCCCTGATGCTTCCGCCGGGCAACAACGCCATCTATCACGCCGAAAAGGACGAGATGAACGCCCAGCGCTTCGTCGCGACCGCCCTGCAGGAAAACCTGCTCTCGGAGGCCATCGCCTCCGGCAACGAGACGGCCGCGCTGAGCCTGGTGGAAAAGCTGTGCGCGCCCCTGCACAGCGCGCCGGTCGATCTGTCCATCGCGCGCTGCTTCTTCTTCGACCTGCTGGCCGGGCTGATGCGCGCGCAGAGCGGCGAGGAGGCGCAATCGCTGATTCATCAGGCCGTGCGCGAGGTGGAAAGCGCCCGCAGTCCGCAGCAGATGCAATCCAGCCTGCAGCAGACAGTGGCGCAGCTGGTCAGGCGGCAGGCGCCGGTCAGCCCGTCGGGCGACCTGCTGGAGGAAATTATGCGCCTGATCGAGGAGAACTACCATGACGCGGATTTCAACATCACGCGCCTGGCCGAGATGCTGGGGCGCAACCTGTCCTACCTGTCCAAGTACTTCAAGGATCGCACCGGCGTCGGACTGTACGACTACCTGAACCGGGCACGCATCGCGCAGGCCAAAAGGCTCATCGACCAGAGCGACGCGCCCATCAGCTCGCTGATCGGGCAGGCCGGCTTTGAAAACCTGGGCTCGTTCATCCGGGTGTTCAAAAAATACGAGGGCATGACCCCCGGCGCCTATCAGAAGGGCGAAAAGCCGTAATTCTGCACATTTTCTCAAAAATTGCCGAACGAAAAAACAAAAAACTGGGGATAAAACAAAAAATGGCGAATTGAAAAACATCTCAAAGAGGCGTATAACGGACTCATGCGATGCGGCCGCTATTGCAGATTTCACAAGATCATGCACAGGAGGTTATCCCCAATGAAGAAGCTGCTTTGTCTCGCGCTGATTCTTGCGCTGGCGCTGATCCCCGTGACCGGCGTGCAGGCGGAATCGGAAACAGCCCGTTCCTTTACCCTGTTCGAGGGCAATCAGTCCTCCACGCTCAACGAGTCGAACGACGACATCATGGCCTGGCAGAAGGCGCAGGAAGCGACCGGCATCGACGTGGAATTCGTCCACGGCGACGACAACACGCTGACCATGCTAATCGCCAGCGAAGACCTGCCCGACGCCATCCTGCAGAACTGGGCAGCCTTCCCCGGCGGCGCGCAGGGCGCGCTGGACAACGCCGTGATCGTCGAGCTGAGCGAGGAGCTGCTCGCCGAGCACGCCCCCAACTACTGGGCATACCTGCAGAAGTGGCCTGAAATCAAGAAGATGGTCACCACCGACGCGGGCACTCACTACCAGATCGCCGGCATCATGACCTGGGAAACCGACGAGAGCAAGGGCTTTACCCCCGTCGTGGATCGCGCGCCCTGCTATGAGTCCTGGATGGGCCTGATCGCCCGCAAGGATCTGCTGGACGCGGCCGGCCTGGAGATTCCCGTCACGGTAGACGACTGGACGGCGGCTCTGCGCACCCTGAAGGAGAATGGCGTGACCGCTCCCCTGAGCGCGACCGTCGGCAACTTCAAGCAGAGCAACCTGTTCGCCGGCGCGTACGGCGTGGCGCAGGGCCTGTATCAGGATGAAAACGGCGTCGCCCATTACGGCCCGATGGAGGACGCGTATAAGGACTATCTGACCCTGCTGGCCGGCTGGTACGCCGAGGGCCTGATCGACCCCGACCTGGCCGCCGTGGACGGCAACTCCGCCAAGGCCAAGATGATGAGCGGCGAATCGGCCGTGACCATCGGCACCGGCGGCTGGCTTGGCTCGATGTATGACACCGTGCACGAGCAGGACGCGCAGTCCACCTTCTATGACATCGGCGTGGCCAACCCCTCCCTGACCGCCGACACCCAGCCGATGTACGGCATGAAGAATTACCCCTACAATCAGGGCGTGGCCGTGACCCCCGTGTGCAAGGATCCGTCCGTCGTGCTGGACTTCTACAACTATCTGTGGTCTGACGAGGGCATCGTCACCGCCAACTGGGGCATCGAGGGTCAGTCCTATCGCTTCGACGCAAACGGCCTGCCCGAATTCGACGCGGAGACTCTTGAAAAGAACGAATGGGGCTACAGCGCCAGCGACATGATGATGAAGGTGTACATGCTCAACGAGGCCATCCCCGCCGACATGCGCAACCGCCTGTATCAGATGACCCTCTACGGCACCGACGAGGCAGTCACCGTCCGCAAGACCTGGAGCAATTCCACGCTGCCCTCCACCATGCCGCCCTACGTCGTGCCCGCCGACCTGTCCAGCGACTACGCTACCATCGGCAACGACCTGCAGACCTACGTGGACGAAATGTACGTCAAGTTCGTCATGGGTCTGGAGTCCCTGGACAACTTTGAAGCCTTCCGCGACCAGCTGCGCAAGATGGGCGTGGAAAACTACCTGAGCATCGCCCAGACCGCGCTGGACAACTATAACGCCCGCTAAAGCTCGTTCACACCCGTATGACGCCGGGGAGATATGCCTCCCCGGCGTTCCTCAAACGAGAAAAGGAGGCATTATGGAGCTGCACGGAAAAAGGCCGCTGCTCTCACGGGCGGCGCACGCGCTTTCAAAGGACTTTCGCAGGCACTGGTTCATCTATCTGATGTTTCTGCCGGTGCTGGCCTACTATATCATCTTTCACTACTGGCCGCTCTACGGCGCGCAGATCGCGTTTCGGGACTACGTGCCTGCCAAGGGCGTGCTGGGCAGCCGCTGGGTGGGGCTGAAGCACTTTCAGAGCTTCTTCAGCAGCTATTACTTCGCCCGGCTGCTGCGAAACACGCTGCTCATCAGTCTGTACGGCATCGTGTTCGGCTTTCCCGCGCCCATACTCTTCGCGCTGCTCATCAACGAGCTGACAAACAAACAGTTCAAGCGCTTCGTACAGACCTGCACCTATATGCCGCACTTTTTGTCCACCATCGTGGTCTGCGGCATGATCATCGACTTTACCAGCAGCACCGGCGTCGTCACCAAGCTGCTGTCCCTCTTCGGCATGCCGCCCAAAACACTGCTTCTGTACCCGCAGTACTTCCGCACCGTCTATATTGTCAGCGACATCTGGCAGGGCGTGGGCTGGGGCTCGATCATCTATCTGGCCGCGCTGACCAACATCGACCCGACGCTCTATGAGGCGGCTCAGGTGGACGGCGCGGGGCGCTTCCGCCAGGCAATCCACGTCACCCTGCCCGGTATCGTGCCCACGATCATGGTGCTGCTGATCCTGCGCTGCGGCTCGATCATGAACGTCGGCTACGAGAAGATCATCCTGCTGTACAACGACAACACGCTGGAAACGGCGGACGTGATCTCCAGCTTCGTCTACCGGCGCGGCCTGCTCGAGCGCAACTACAGCTACTCCAGCGCGGTCGGCCTGTTCAACTCGACCGTGAACCTGATCATCCTGGTGGGCGCGAATCAGCTCAGCCGCCGCCTGGACGGCAGCAGCTTGTGGTGAGGAGGAACTCAAATGAAAAGAAAAACGCCCGGAAGCCGGGCTTTCGACTGCCTCAACGTGCTCTTCATGGTCTTCATGATCTTCATCACGCTCTATCCGATGGTGTATGTGCTCTTCGCCTCGGTCAGCGTACCCTCGCGCCTGGCAGCATATAAGGGCTTCCTGTATAAGCCGCTGGGCTTTACCACGCAGGCCTACCGCCTGGTGCTGCGCAACGGCAACATCCTGCGCGGCTACCGCAACACCGCCGTCTACCTGGTGCTGGGGCTTGCGGTTAACATGACGCTGACCACGCTGGGCGCATATGTGCTCTCCCGCAAGGGGCTGCTGCTGGGCCGCCTGCTGACCTGGGTGGCGCTGTTTACGATGTTCTTCGGCGGCGGCATGATCCCCAGCTTCCTGGTGGTCAAGCAGCTTGGCATGATCGACACGATCTGGGCGCTCGTCATCCCGGGCGGCGTAAGCACCTATAACCTGCTGGTGCTGCGCACCGCCTTTCTGGGCATACCCGCCGCCATGGAGGAATCCGCCCGGCTGGACGGCGCGAACGACCTGGTGATCCTGGTGCGGATCTTCCTGCCGCTGCTGGTGCCCAGCCTGGTAGTCATCTCGCTGTACTACGCCGTGGGCATCTGGAACAGCTGGTTTTCGGCCAGCATCTACCTGCTGCGCGCCCAGAACCTCTATCCGCTGCAGCTGATCCTGCGCGAAATCCTGATCCTGGCCAACGCGGACTACAGCATGCAGGTGGAGGCGGAGCAGTACAGCAACATCAATGAAATCATCAAATATGCCACGATCATCATCGCCACGGTACCGATACTGTGCGTCTACCCCTTCCTGCAGCGGTACTTTGTCAAGGGCGTCATGATCGGCGCGGTCAAGGGATAAAAAGGAGGAATTCAATGGAACACACCAGGCTGCTCATACTGGGCGCGACGGTCAGCGGAATCGCGCTGGCCTGCGCCCGGGGAAGCGAGTGCGTACTGGCCGAGGAGGGTATGCTCCCGGGCAGCGAGTACGTCGCCGGAATGAACATGGCGCCCTATCGGGGCGAGGCGCTGGGCGCGGGCGCGCGGGCACTGCTGGACGAGTGCCGGGCGGGCGGTCTGGTGAACGCGGCGGGCGAAATCCACCTGCCGCCCATTCAGGCGATGCTGGCGCGGCGGCTGAAGGACTCGGGCGCGCGGGTTCGCCTGTACACCCGCGTGCTGGAGGCTGCACCGGTGGACGGCGGCTTTTACGTCACGCTGTTCGACGCGCAGGGCGCGCACGGTCTGCTGGCCGAGCGGATTGTGGATACGCGCGCCGACGGTCAGGGGAAAAAGGCGCTATGCGCGGCGCTGAACCCGCCCAAGGGCGAAGGCCTGCCCGAGCTGCCCGGCGCACAGGTGCTGCGCGGGCCGATCGCGGGCGAGTACGCGCTCAAGCTGCCCCTGCCGGACGGCGCTTCCTGGCCGCAGGCGAGGAGCCTTCTGCACGCGTACTGGCAGGCAAACGCGAAGGACGGCTGGGAAATCGCCGCGGTCGCCCCCAACTTCGTCTATGACTACGACCATCCGGTGATCGAAGAAATCGAACCCGGACGCTTTGCCTGCATTTCGGCGTCCTTCGGCGACCTGTTCGCCGCCTGGGAAGGAGGAGAAGCATGCGCCTGCACACTTTGATCGAGGGGAAGCCGCGCGCCTTTGAGGTGACGGCGCGTTTCGACCGGACATACGACGCGGTGGTCGTGGGACTGGGCACGGCGGGCGCGACGGCGCTGATCGGCCTGGCCCGGCAGGGCGTGCGCGTGCTGGGCGTGGAGCGCGCCACAGGCATGGGCGGCCAGGGCGGACTGGGCTGCGTGTGGGACTACTTCTACGGCCTGCGCGGCGGGCTGCAGGAGGAAATCAGCCGCGAGTGCGACCAGATGATGGCCACCGGACGATACACAACCACCCAGCGCCCCGGCCTGCCCGAGCAGAGCTTTCCGGGGCTTGCGCGCACGCAGGTCATGGAGCGCATGGCGCTGGACGCGGGCGCGGACGTGCTGTATGAGACGCAGGCAACCGGCGTTTACCTGGAGGGAAATCAGGTCGCGGGCGTGCGCCTGGCCGGGCCTGAGGGCATGCTGGACGCGGCCTGCCGCATACTGATCGACGGCACGGGCGAGGCGGACGCGGCGGTGCTGGCCGGGTGCGAGCTGCTCCCGAACCGGCTGTCGGACGGCGCGACGCAGTACTATTCGCTGGCCTCTTCCCGCCTGATCGACGGGGAGTATACCATCGGCGGCTGGAGCACCCGGGCGCACATCGACTGCGGCGACGCGGCGGCGCTGACCCGGAAGGCGCTGGAGATCCTGAGTATCCCCCAGGACGCGGACAGCGCCGACAACCGCGTGGTATACCTCTCCCCCATGCTGGGCAACCGCGAGGGGCGGCGGGTGCGCGGTCGCGAAGTGCTGTGCCTGAGCGAGCTGCTCTCCGGCCAAAAGACCGACCGGCCGCTGTTCTACGCTCACGCCCCGATCGACAGCTTCAACCGTGATCTGGCGCTTGAGGACGAGGTGATACAGGATTTCCGCGCGATCTGCGATCTGGGCAACGTGCTCTTGTCGGTGGGCGTGCCGATGGGCGCACTGCTGCCCGAGCACGTCGAGGGCATGCTGGTCGTCGGGCGGTGCCTGAGCGTGGATCACGACCTGGCGGCCTGCGTGCGGATGATGCGCGACATGCAGAAGTCGGGCGAGGCGGCGGCGGTCATGGCGCACGAGGCGCTCAGAACCGGCCTGAGGCTGAGCGAGCTGCCCTACGAGCCCATCCGCGACCGGCTGCGTGAGAGCGGCTGTCTGGATGAGGCGCAGGATCTACCCTGGACGGAGGGCTGCCGCTGGTCGCACCACGAGCGCGACGGCATGGCCATCGTCTGGCCGCGCAATGAGGAAGAGATGCACGAGCTGCTGTCGCGGCCTTTTCCCTCGGGCGGGCTGTGGCTGTGCAGGCAGGAGCCTGAAAGGTGGCGCGAAGCCCTTCTGAAGTGGCTTTGCGAGGACAACGGCGTGCTCAGGCGGCACTGCGCGCTGGCGCTCGGCCTGCAGCGGCACCCGGCGGCGCTGCCCGTACTGCGCGAGATGGCCCTGCGCGGTGAAAACGACCGTCTGGGCTGCGGCGAGTGCTGGAAGGCGGTCTGCCTGCTGGGGCGGTACGCCCTGGCCGAGGACGTTCCGCTCCTGCGCGAAATCCTCGAGCGCCCGCTGCCCCAGGCGACCTGCCCCGAGGATACGCCTCAGGCCGATCAGGCCGCGCTGCTCTTTTTGCAGGCCGAGGCGTCGCTCGTCCGTGTCCTGCGCGCCAATCCAGAGCGCAGCGCCGACTGGGCCTTCCTCAGGCAGCGCGTCCTTGACCCCGGTTTTCATCTCGCCCTCTCCGTCGGCCGGCTCGACCTGACCCCGGCCGCGCGCGAGCTCTGCGTATGAGGGAAGGAACGCCGGTGGGGCTGCCTTTTTGAAAAGGCACTTCACCAGACCCCTCCCGAATCTTCAACATAGCACCCCTCCGGAAATATGCCCGGAGGGGTGCTGCGTACAGTCAGTCCACCTGGATTCTGCCAACCGTTATTCCTGCCGTGGCAATTTGCATGGTCGCCGACAGATAATCCGCAAAGACTCCTGCGGATTCAAAGAAATCAGCCGCTTCAATCTGTAGCGGCTGATTTCGTTCTGTCCGGCGGCAGCAAAGGGATACTGACCGTGACCCTTATGGGGTGGTTACCTCGAGTTTTCCGCAAACGAAGAATCTGGAGGCTCTAATCTATGGTCGACAGATTCGCTTGGCCGGCGCTAGCACCGCCTGCAGGCTCAGCCTGCCGGCAGCAGGTGGCTGTCGGCACTGC
Source organism: uncultured Clostridia bacterium (assembly GCA_934647305.1). Classification (GTDB taxonomy): domain Bacteria; phylum Bacillota; class Clostridia; order Christensenellales; family Aristaeellaceae; genus CAKUFI01. The sequence continues at coordinate 20,652 of CAKUFI010000002.1, forward strand.
CGACTCAGCCTGCCGTTTCGGTATGCTCGATAATGTTGTGGATCCAGTAGCCGCGCTTGACCATGACAAAGCCGACAATGCACTTGAGGATGTCGACGCCCTGGCAGATGAGGTACATGGGCGCGACGGGCAGACTGGTCAGGCGGCTGATGAGGAAGGCCATGGGGATGTTGATCAGCCAGACATACACGCTGTCGAAGAGGAAGGTGATGCCGGTCTTGCCGCCCGAGCGCAGGGTAAAGTAACAGGCGTTGGCAAAGGCGTGCAGGGGCGCGCAGATCGCGGCGACGCGAATGACCTCGATCGAGAGCGCGCGAACCTCCTCGGAGACGTTGTAGATGTCGCAGAAGGCCGGGGCGATCAGCGCCATCAGCGCGCCCATGGCCACGCTGCTGACCAGCGAGAAGAAGATCAGCTTGGTGTCCTCGTCGCGCGCCTGCTCGACCTTGCCCGCGCCCAGCTTCTGGCCCACGATGATCGAGATCGAATTGCCCAGCGCCATGAAGACTGAATTGAACACGTTGCTCATGACCGAGCAGATGTTGAGCGCCGCGACGGCGTTCAGGCCACGAACCGAGTAGCACTGGATCACGACCGCCATGCCCATCGACCAGAAAAACTCATTAAGCAGCAGGGGCATGCCCTTGATGAACACGCGCCTGGTGAGCTCGGCGGGGATGCGGATATGCCGGTACAGGCCCACGGCGAAGGGATTGATCTCCTTGTTTTTGTGCGTCCAGATCATGCAGATGGCCAGCTCGACGAACCGGCTCAGCGTAGTCGCGATGGCCGCGCCCGCCACGCCCAGCTGCGGGAAGCCCAGCTTGCCGAAGATCAGCAGGTAGTTAAACACCGCGTTGACCGCCACCGCCGCCACGCCCGCGATCATGGGCATGACCGTCTTGCCGGTCTCGCGCAGGGTGGAGCAGTAGCTCTGGGCGATGCTGTTGGGAATCAGCCAGATCATGGAGATGAACAGGTATTCCTGCGCGTAGGCGAGCGTCCTTTCCAGATCCAGGCCCTCACCGTTGTCGTGCAGGTACAGGCGAATGAGCGGCTCGCTGAACAGGCTGAAAATGACCATCGTGATCACCGCCAATGCCGTGCACACGATCAGCTTGAGCTGGAAGGTATGCTTCACGCCCGTCTGGTTGCCGCTGCCGGAGAACTGCGCGGTGAAGATGCCCGCGCCCGAGCACGCGCCGAACACGCTGAGCTGGTAGACGAACAGCAGCTGGTTGGCAATCGACACGCCGGACATGCATTCCGTGCCCATCTGCCCCACCATGATGTTGTCCAGCAGAGACACAAAGTTCGTGATGCCGTTCTGAATCATGATCGGCAGCGCAATTCCCAGCACCATCGCGTAAAAGCGCCGGTCGCCGATCAGCTTCCTCGCCAGTTTCTTCATTGCTCGCGTTCCCCCGTTCTCATCATTCAGCCCGCACCGTCGCAGGCCAGTCCTACTATTATACGCACCTTCTCTTCCCCCATCTATCACCATCACGTTAATCTGCCGGGCAGTGCCCGGTTCCACTTGCTGCCGCCAGGCTGAGCCTGGACTCACTGGCTGCCGGTCGGCAGGGCCGACTGCCGCTTGCTGCCGGTCGGCAGGGCCGACTGCCGCTTGCTGCCGCCGGATAGAACACGAAATCAGCCGCCATAAATTGAAGCGGCTGGTTTCTTCGAATCTGCGGGCTTCCCCGCAGATTGGCGGTCGGCATTGCCGACTTGCGCTGCCGCCGGTTCTATCGACGACTGTCGGCCGCCATAAATTGGAGCGGCCGAAGTCTGCGTCTCGAACCCCTCCGCCCGCGCTGCGGGCACCTCTCCTTTCATGGGAGGCACGGAATGCGCAATCGAGGCGCCCCTGAAAGGGGAGCTGTCCACGAAGTGGACTGAGGGGTGCCGGTCAGCAGGGCCGATCCCGCCTCAGAGGAAAGCATGGCTTCCCGCCCGCATAGGAATGAATCAGCAGATCATTGACGGAAGGCGAGGGATTTCAGATGACAGAGCGAATGAAGACGGTGGGAAGACTGGCGCGGGGCGTACTGGTGGGCAGTCTGGTCAGTCTGGGGCTGATGGCGGTACTGGCGATGTGCGTGGTGCGCGCGCGGCTGAGCGACAACGCGATTCAGGCGATCAACCAGGCGATCAAGCTGCTGAGCCTGGGAACGGGCGTGCGGGCCTGCGTGAAGCCGGGCAGTCGGCGCGGATTTTTCCTGGGCGGCGCGGTGGGCCTCGTGTACATGGCGCTGGGGCATGGGCTGTACGGCCTGCTGGGCGGGATCTGGCCTCCCTACGGGCTGCTGGCGGCCGAGTTCGCGATCGGCGCGCTGCTGGGTGCACTGCTCGGGGCGCTGCTGAGCAACCTGCCCGCCAGGCGAAGGGCAAGCCGCGCCTGAGGCGGCCGCGCAGGTCTTGCAGCGGGCGCTTGGAAGCGTGGCGGTTGCCCCGGACGGACTGCCTCCCGCGCGCATCAAATTGTGTTTGAATTATCAAAGTGACGGATAGGCCCGTACCTTTTCTAAATGCTCTATCCTTTTTCAGGACTCAGAATTTAGAGAAGAACAGGGTTATCCGTCATTATGCTGTTCAGTTTAGGCATCCGCGGGCTGCTTCCTGCCGATACACAGCGTCCATTTCTGGTCGAACAGGATCTCTCCCTCCCGGCGATAGGGCGAAAAGCCGGTCTTCGCGCCGCCGGAAAGCTCCTCTTCCATCTGCCGGCAGATCAGGCTCTGCGCGGCGGGCGGGGTATCGGTATGCTGCATCCAGGCATCCAGGTGCACGGGCATCCGCACGACCTCACACGCCTCGACGCTCAGGCCATGCGCCTCGTACAGCGCGAGCATCTCCGCCCGGCTCAGGCTGCGCACATGCGACGGGTCGCGCAGTTTTTCGAGCGCGTCCTCGGCGGCGCGCAGGTCTTCCTGAGCGGCCTCCATGTCGATCAGCACCAGCTTTCCGCCCGGCCTGAGCACGCGAACCATCTCCGCGAACGGGCGCGTCGGCTCCGGAAAGTGGTGAAAGGCCAGGCGCGAGAACACCACGTCGAACGCTTCCGCCTCAAACGGCAGCTCGGCCGCGTCGCCCAGCACGAAGCGCATCCCGTGCAGGCCCTGCCGCCTGGCCGCCTCCTCGCCCACCTTCAGCATCGCGGCGGTCATGTCCAGGCAGGTGACGCTGGCCACGTGCGGTGCGAACGCCCTTGCGCAGGCACAGGTGCCCGCGGCCACCTCGAGCACGTCGTCCGTCTGCCTCGGCGCGACCCGGGAGACGGCGTAGTCCAGGTATTCCTGCTTGGAGAAGTTCATGCGTCCGCTCTCAAAGCCTGCCGCCTGCTGAGTAAAGGCCTTCTGAATCTGTTCCCTGTTTTCGGATTTCATCTCAAAGCGCCGTTCCTTTCTTCGGGAGGTATAGCCCGCTCATGTCCACGCCCTCCAGCTGGAGCAGGCGGAGCTTTTTGTCCACGCCCCCGGCGTACCCGGTCAAACTGCCGTCCGCGCCCACCACCCGGTGGCAGGGGATAATCAGCGAAATGCCATTGTGCCCCACCGCGCCGCCGACCGCCTGGGCGGACATGCGTCCATTTTCCCCGGCCAGGCGTCTGGCAAGCGCCCCGTAGGTGGTCGTTCGGCCGTACGGGATCTCGAGCAGCAGCCGCCAGACCGCCTGCTGAAACGGCGAGCCGATCGGGTGCAGGGGCGGCGTAAAGTCCGGCTCGCGCCCGGCAAAGTACTCGTCCAGCCAGCGCGCCGCCTCGCGCAGGGCGGGCGTTTCCCCCGCTTCGTGCGTCTCAGGCAGCTTCTCTGCAAAGTATTTCTCCCCGTCGAACCACAGCCCGATCAGGCCCTGTTCGTCCGCTGCCAGCAGGATACCGCCCAGCGGCGAGTCGTAATGCAGCGTGTATGTCATTTCAATGCCTCCCAGTATCGGTTCGAGTCCTCCGGCGCCTTCCCCAGCGAACCCGAGTCGGCAATGCCGACCTCCAATCTGCGGGGAAGCCCGCAGATTCGAAGAAATCAGCCGCTTCAACTTATGGCGGCTGGTTTCGTGTTCTATCCGGCGGAAGCAACCGGCAGTCGACCTTGTCGACCAGGCTTAGCCTGCCGTAACTCTTGTGGGGCAGCTGCTATGAGTCTTCCAACCACTAAGAATCTGGAGGCTCTGATCTATGGCCGACAGATTCGCTTGGCCGGCGCTAGCACCGCCTCCAAGCTCAGCTTGGCAATGCCGACCTCCAATCTGCGGAGAAGCCCACAGATTCGAAGAAATCAGCCGCTTCAACTTATGGCGGCTGGTTTCGTGTTCCGTCCGGCGGAAGCATGTGGCTGTCGGCACTGCCGACCCGCGGAAGCAGGTGGGTGCAGGCTCAGCCTGTCGGCAGCGCCGGCCTCCAATCTGCGGGGAAGCCCGCAGATTCGAAGAAATCAGCCGCTTCAATCTATGGCGGCTGGTTTCGTGTTCTGTCCGGCGGCAGCAGGTGGCAGTCGGCACTGCCGACCGGCGGCAGCAAGTGGAGCCGGGCACTGCCCGGTTACAGGTGGAGGCCGTCGGAGAAGGCGTCGCCCACCTTTTCGCCGAGGACGAGATAGGTGTTGTTCTGGCCGTCGAAGGTGATGGGGCGAAGCTTGGCGGGGTCGACCTTGCCGTCGGTGAGCACGCCTTCCTCGGCGCAGACATTGACGATCTCGCCCACCATGCGGCAGGACTCGGGATCAAAGCTGACCAGACGGCACTCGACCGCCATGGGCAGCTCGGCAATCAGCGGCGCGTCCACAAACTCGCTCTTCACCGCGTGGAAGCCGGCCTTGTCAAGCTTGGCGGGCTCCTTCTCGCCGGACACGAGACCCACGTAGTCGCAGGCGGCAACCGTGTCCGCCGTGCCCATGCTGACGGTGAACGCCCTGCGCGCGAGCACGTTCTTCGTGGTTCGGTGCGTGGCGCTGATGCACATCGTGATCTGGTTGGAATCGCTGATGCCGCCCCAGGCCGCGTTCATCGCGTCGGCCGTGCCGTCGTCGTTATAGGTTGCGATGATGAATACCGGCTGAGGATACAGGAAGGGCTTGGCCCCGAAATTCTTGCGCATATGCAGTACCTCCTGAGAAGCAGTATACTTTTGCGGGCGCAGAGCGCGCTTCGCACCCTCAGTATACCACATCGCGCCGCCTGAACTCAAGAGCAAACCGCCCGTCCGCAGAATTTCCACGCGCCGTCAAATTGTCGCCCGACAGGCGACCACGCGCCTCCCCCTTTGCCGTACAATACAGGCATCAAGTTCAAGGAGGCCTTTTCATGATCGGAGCGATTATCGGCGACGTGGCGGGCTCGACCTTCGAGTTCACCCCCTGCAAGACCAAAAACTTTCCGCTGTTTGCGCCGGGCAGCAGCTTTACCGACGACACCCTGATGACCATTGCCGTGGCACAAGCGCTGGCCCGAGCCAATGAGCGCGGCCTGGGTCCCTGCTTCGCCGCGTTCATGCGGCGAATGGGTCAGCGGTTCTCCTGCCCGATGGGCAGCTACGGCGGGCGCTTTGCCCAATGGCTGGCTTCGGACGACCCAAAGCCCTACGGCAGCCTCGGCAACGGCAGCGCCATGCGCGTCTCGCCCTGCGCGGAAATCGCCTTTTCGCTGGACATAGCGCTGGAGCTGGCCAGGCAGTCCGCCGAGGTCACGCACAACCATCCGGAGGGCATACGCGGCGCGCAGGCGGTCGCAGGCGCCGTCTATCTGGCCCGGTCGGGCAGGGACAAGGCGGCCATCCGCTCGTTGATTGAGCGCGAGTTCTATCCTCTGCACCAGTCGATCGAGCAGATCCGGCCGCTGTATCGCTTCGACGCGACCTGTCAGGGCACCGTGCCGCAGGCGATCACCGCCTTCCTCGAAAGTGAGAGCTTCGAGGACGCGATACGCAATGCCGTCTCGCTGGGCGGGGACAGCGACACGCTCACCTGCATCACCGGCTCCATCGCCTGGCCCTACTACGCCCGGCGCGGCCTGGACGAGGCCATGCAAAGGCTCCGCGGCCAGGCGCTTGGCCTGCTGCCTGAGGATCTGCGCGCCTTCGTCGTGGCCTGGGACAAGGCCGCGGAAGACAATCTTCCACCCCGTCCGTGGGGGATCGACGCCCGTGAATCCGTCTATGACGCGCTGATAAAAAGCACCCTGGAGGGATACGATCGTAATAAAAGCCGCTGATTCAACGACTGGGCCTGCTGGGGCTGGTCAGTCTGCTCTCCTACACCGCCGCGGTGATCTTCTCGCCGCTGGCCTATCCGGGCTACGACTGGATGGCGCAGGCGGTCAGCGACCTGAGCGCGGCCAACGCCCCGTCGCTGGCGCTGTGGAACCGGCTCAGCAGTTTGTACGGCGTGTGCGAGGTGGTCTGCGCCACGCTGGTGGTCGTGGGCCTGCAGGGGCGCAAGACCCGGCTGCTGCGCGCGGGCGTTTCGCTGTTCGCCGCGATGGAGTGGCTCTCGGCCGTGGGCTACCGCATGTTTCCGCTCAGCGACAGCGGCTATGCCGGCGCGTTTCAGGACAAAATGCACCTGCTGATCACGGCGCTGGTGGTGCTGCTGTCCATCGCGTCGCTCACGACGATCATCGTCGCCGGGGCGAAGGACCGCGGCTGCCGCTCCTGGGGCATGTGCGCGGGGATTGCGCTGGGCATGATGCTGGTGGGCGCGCTGGGCATGAACCTGGTGCCGGCCAGGTACTTCGGCGTGGTCGAGCGCTTCAGCGTGTTCGCGGCCACCGGCTTCAACGCGGCCCTGGGCCTGCACCTGTACCTGCTGCCCCCGCGCGAAGGGGCGTGAGAAATCACTTCACCCTCTGCCGCCTGCCCTCGCCCACCAGCGCGGAGCCGATGATGAGCGCCGCGCCGAGAAGCCCCAGGGGCGTGATCGGCTCGTGCAGCACGGCGGCGGAGAGCAGCAGCGCGAACACCGGGTCGATGTAGCTCAGAAGCGCGATGGTCTGCGCCCTGAGCCGCTTCATGCTGCCGAAATACATCGCGTAGGCGACGCCCGTATGCACGATGCCGACGATCAGCACCAGCACGGCCGCGCGCGCATCCAGCCGGATGGCGGCGAAGTCCTCGGTCAGCAGTACATAGGGCGCAAGCGCCACCGTCGCCGCCGTCAGCTGAACGGCGGTCTTTTTGTACGCGTCCTCGACCTGCACCCGCTTGTTGAGCAGGATCACCGTAGCGTAGAGCGCCGCCGCGCCCAATCCGAAAGCCACGCCGCTCAGGTCCCGCGCGCCGATTCCCCCGCCGTCCGCCACGCCCGAAACGAATGCCATGCCCACGACGGCCGCGCCCGCGCAGGCGAGCCTGCGTGCCGTGAGCCGCTCCCTGAGCACCAGCGGCGAGAGCAGGATCACCAGCGTGGGCTGCATGTAATAGCACATGGTCGCTGTGGCCACGGTGGTGTGGTTGTAGGCCTCGAACAGCAAGATCCAGTTGGCCCCGATCAGCGCGCCGGTCAGCGCCAGCAGCAGCAGGCTCCTGCGCCCGATCCGCTCAGTCTTCCCCCGCCCGCGAAGGCACACAATCCCCCACAGGAACAGGCTGCCCAGCAGGCCGCGGCTGAAGGCCAGCATACCCGAGGACAGCGGGATGTACCGCCTGAACACGCCGATCGTGCCGTAGAGCAGCATGGCGGAGATCAGCATGAGGTACGACTTAAGGCTGCTTTCTTCTCTTTTCATTTGACGTTCACGCTCCAAATACTCATTTGCGCGAAAGCATGCGCCCGCGAGCGAATCGCAGGCGCATGACGTGTTCTTTCTGGCCTTCTACCGCTCGCCCGGCTGCCAGAATTCGTTCTCCCAGGGCGTGTTGATGCAGCCGACGCGGGCAAAGCGCGGCAGGTCGCTGCGCACGATATAGTCGATATAGGAGACGACCATGCGCGCGGTCAGCAGGTAGCCCATGGAGTTGAGGTGCCCGCCCAGGCCGAAGGTCTTATAAAAATCCTTGTCATAGACCGGGGCGTACTGCCTGAAGTCCAGCACAAACGTGTTCGGGAACCGCTCGGCCAGGCGATAGAGCGCCTCGCGATGCCTGTCCCGAAGCTCGGCGCGCGCGTCGTCCGCGCCCAGGCGCGGCATGGTCATCAGGAAGAAGAAGGCGTGGGGCGCGATCTCGTGATAGCGCTGCACAATGGCGGCGTAGTATCCAAGGAAGGTGTGCCGGTTGTTTCGCCAGTCGCTTTCGTCAATGTCGGACAGCTCGCCGAATTCCTGCTCACCCTGCGCCACCTGCCGCAGGTCGTTCGCGCCCAGCGCCACGATGTACGCCTTGCAGGCCAAGTCGCGGTTCCAAAGGCCCTTGTCATCGGCAAAGGACTCCATGTACGCCTTCGCGGTCATGCCGCCGCGCGAGAAGTTGTAGACCCGCACCCCGGCGATGCGCGCCATGTACTGCCCCCAGGACTCCTCGTACACGTCGTGATAGGTCTTGCTGCCCTGCGCGTTGGTTCCCTCAAACTCTCCCGAGGCCAGCGAATCGCCCACACACCCGATCGTGCGGAAAATGCTCGTCCAGCCGCCGTCCGGAAGCAGTCGCTCGAGCGGCTTGCCCTCCGGCCTGTTCATCCAGTCGTTTTCCATGTGCTATTCCTCCGTATTCTCCAGTTTTCCGCAAAGCTGCCAGAACGCCACCGCGCTCGCCGCCGCGACGTTGAGCGAGTCCACCCCGTGCGACATGGGAATCATCACCGTGTCGTCGCACCGGGCGATCGTCTCCTCGGCCAGGCCGTCGCCCTCCGTGCCCAGAATCAGCGCCAGCTTTTCCTCCCGGGTCAGGCGCGGCTCGGCGACCGAAATCGCGCGTTCGTCCAGCGCCAGCGCGGCCGTGTGAAAGCCCATTTCCTTCAGGCGGCTCAGTTCGCCCGGCCAGTCGGACGCCTGCTCCCCGATGCGCGCCCAGGGCACCTGAAACACCGTGCCCATGCTCACCCGAACCGCGCGCCGCACCAGCGGGTCGCAGCAGGTCGGGGTCAGCAGCACGCCGTCCACGCCCAGCGCCGCCGCGCAGCGGAAGATCGCGCCCACGTTGGTCGGATCGGCGATGCCCTCCAGCACGGCCAGCCGGCGCGCGCCCCGGCAGACCTCCTCGACCGTCCGCGCTTCGGGCCGGCGCATCGCGCACAGCACGCCGCGCGTCAGCTCATACCCGGTCAGGCGGGCAAGCGTCTCCCGTTCGGCCGTGTACACCGGCACGTCCGGACAGCGCGCAAGCAGCTCCTGCGCCGCCGAAAGCTGCCGCCGCTCCATCAGGAAGCTCACCGGCTCGCACCCGGCTTTCAGCGCACACGCAATCACCTTCAGGCTCTCCGCGATGAACAGCCCCTTCTCCGGCGACTGCTTCGAGCGCAGCTGCGCCCCGGTCAGCCGGGCGTATACGTCCAGCTCCGGCGCGTCCAGGCTGGTTATCTCTTTCACCATGTTTCCTGGGCAATGCCTGCCCACCTGCTCGATTTTAGGCTCTGACATGTTATATCTCCATCTACAGGGTGTAGGAAAAAGCATACCTATCGTAAATCCATCAATCAGGAAGGATATATAGATTTAGAAAAGGATAGGTTTTATCCTGCATTATCCTACGCCCAATTTATATTTCGGCAATTACTCAGAGGCCGCGGACAGTCTCCTTTCGGCAGTTCAAGCGACAGCCCCCTCCAGAAAAAAACCGACCGCATCGCCCCATGCCTCCCCTGAAAGGGGAGGTGCCTGCAGCGCAGGCGGTGGGGTTCATAACGAAGACCTTGGCCGCTCCAATCTATGGCCCTCGGGGTCATCGACAGGATGCGCGGCGGCAGGCTGTGGGGGGAGTGTGCCCCCGAGTTTTCCGAAAACGAAGAATCTGGAGGCTCTAATCTATGGCCGACAGATTCGTGTTCTGTCCGGCGGCAGCAGCTGGAGCCGGGCACTGCCCGGTGGCTGTCGGCACTGCCGACCGGCAGCAGCCGGAGCCGGGCACTGCCCGGTGGCTGTCGGCACTGCCGACCGGCAGCAGCTGGAGCCGGGCACTGCCCGGTGGCTGTCGGCACTGCCGACCGGCAGCAACTGGAGCCGGCACTGCCCGGTGGCGGCCAATGGTCGTCGATGGAACGCGCGCCGCGGACGGATGGGTCCGCGGAGGCAATGCCGACAGATGTTTTCCGGGCAAGTCCCGGAAAACCGGAGAAATTGGGAACTTGAACCTATGGTTCCCAATTTCGTCGATTAAATCGGCGGCAGCAGGCGGCTGTCGGCACTGCCGACCGACCGCAGGTCGGTCACGAACTGACTGACCAACGCGCGGATGGCCGCCTCGTCGGGGCGGGAGGAATCGTCCTGCACGCCGATCACGCGCATGCCCGCCTGCTTCGCGGTGCGCAGCGCGCCCAGGTTGTCGTCCAGAAACACGCACTCGCCGACCGGCCTGCCCAGCCGCGCCGCCGCCTGCGCGTAGATCTCGACCTGCGCCTTGGTCAGGCCGAAGTCGTCGCACGACCATACATTGTCGAACAGCGCGCGCAGTCCCAGCCGCTCCATGCAGGGGTCGAGCATGCGATGCGGACTAGCGGTCAGCACGCTCAGGCTGTGTCCGCCCGCGCGCAGTGCCTCAAGCGCCTCGCGCACGCCCGGCTTGGCCTGTATCGCGTCCCGATAGGCTGGTAGGGCGAACTCATCCATCTCGGCCAGCAGCTCGTCCACTCCTTTGTTCAGGTGAAAGTGCTCCTGAAAATAGCGCGCACTGCCCAAATCGCCCAGCGGCGTGAGCGTGCGCACGATATCCTCGGGATAGGAAACGCCGTTTTTGTCCAGCACGTGCAGCATTTTGCCGCCCCAGGTGGGCATCGAGTCCACCAGCGTGCCGTCAAAATCAAAGATGTATGGCTCTGGCCGCATAGCTCCTCCTTGGAAAAAACGCGCTTTAGTACCGGCTGATGGGCAGCGACGCGTCGTCCTCGCCCGGGCGCAGAGCGGAGACCACCACCCAGTAGCCCGCCTGCCCCTCCACCTCGACGCGCACCCGCTCGCCCACATGGCGGCCCATGAGCGCCTTGCCCAGCGGGGATTCCTTGCTGATCAGGCCCTTCTGCGCGTTCTGGCGCAGGGTGGTCACCAGCTGAATCTCCTCCCGCTCGCCGTCCTCCTCATACTGAAGCGTCACCCAGGAGAACAGGCCGACCTCATCCGCAGGCGTTTCCTTCGCCGGAATGACCTTCGCCGTGGCCACCATGCGCTTGAGATAGCGGATTCGGCTCTCGTTCTTGCGCATTTCCTGCTTCGCGGCCTTGTATTCGTAGTTTTCGCTCAGGTCGCCGAACGCGCGCGCCGTGCGCACCTCCTCCATGATTTTGGGGCGCAGTACGCTCATGCGCTCGTCGATCTCCGCCTGCATTTTGTCGATGTCCACCTGGGTCAGTTCGTCGTACATGGTCTGTCCTCCTGTCGGGAAGAGTCAAATCGCTCCTGCCCCTCAGCCCGCCTACAATTTGGCCGGGCGGGCGGTTCGCTGCGGCGAGGGTGTGCGGAGCGTGTGGGCGCGGCTGCGCATGGCCACGTTGATGACCAGGCCGACGCCGATGATGTTGGTGAGGTAGTTGGAGCCGCCATAGCTGACGAAGGGCAGCGGGATGCCCGTAACCGGCATCAGGCCGATGACCATCGAGATGTTTTCGAAGGTGTGGAACAGGATCATCGACGCCACGCCGATGATGATGTAGCTGCCGAACGCGTCCTGTGCCTGAGAAGACAGCACGATCATGCGCAGGATCAGCAGCAGGAACAAAAGGGTCATCAGCCCGCCGCCCACGAAGCCGAACGTCTCGCACACGATGGCGAAGATGAAGTCGGTATGGTCGTCGGGGATGTAGTTCAGGGCGGCGAAGTTGCCCGCCGAGAACAGTCCCTTGCCCCACAGTCCGCCCGAGCCGACCGCCAGGCGGCCGTTATAGGTCTGCATGCCCGCGCCCAGTATGTCGTAGTTCGGGTCGAGCCAGACCTGTATGCGCTCCACGCGGAAGCCGCTCGAGGTGCTCAGGATGTACCACGCGGGCACCAGGATCACGATGCCGATGCAGATCACGCCCAGGATAATCTTGATGTCGGTGCCCGAGGCGAAGATCAGTCCGGCGAAAATGGCGATGTACACCAGCGCCGTGCCCACGTCCGGCTGCAGCACGATCAGCACCAGCGGCAAGGCCAGATAGCAGGTCACCCGGATCAGCTCGCCCACCGTGCGGATGGGCTTTTCCCGGTCGGCAAACAGCCTGGCCAACGCGATGATGATGCACAGCTTGCCCAGCTCAGCCGGCTGGAAGGTTCGGCCGTCGCCCCATCGATAGAACATCGTCGCGGCGCCGCGGCCCTTTTCCATGCCCAGCACGATCAGCAGCATGATGACGTTGCCCCAGTAAAACACGTTCTTGAGCTGGCCGTACAGGTGATAGTCGAAAAACACGCAGGCCATCATCGCGACGCCGCCGATCGCCATCCAGATCAGCTGAAGCCGCGGATAGGTGAAGGATTGGCTGCGGATCTTCTGGATCAGCGTCATGTCCTCGGCATTCGTCAGCGGACTGCCGGTCGCCGCGAAGATGGCCAGCACCCCGTACAGCGACAATATCAGCACCAGGATCGCCAGCGGCCACTCAAAGTGCCGAAACAGCCGCTTGCTGGCGCTGTTGACGCGGATGGTATCCAGCATGCGGGCAAACCGCTTGCTCTTCTGTTTTTTTGTGGCCGGAGCGGCCTTTTCCCTTTTCAGCATTTCTTCTCCTTATTCTCCCCGCAGGCGCTCCCAGAGGCTTCGGCGCGTCACGTCCGGAATATCGCTCTCCTCGCCCAGCAGCCGCCCGGCGATGCGCTCAATAGCCTGTGCGGCCCGACTGTCCGCGCGCTCGAGCAGGAATTTTCCCTCCTGCGCGCAGGCGGCGACCGCCTCGTCCTCGGGTACCACACCCAGAAGCGGCACTTCCAGCGCCTCCGCCAGCTCCCGGGCGCGCCCGGTCGAGCTGCTGCCCTTCTGCCAGCGCATCCGGTTGACCAGCAGGCGGCATTCGTCGACGCCCTCCCGCTTCAGCAGCATGTGCGCGCGCTCCGCGTCCCGCCGGCAGACCGGCTCGTCCTGGGTCACGATCAGCGCGGTCTGCGCGCCGGAAATCGCCGTGCGGAAGCCCCTGTCCAGGCCGGCCGGGCAGTCGACGAGCACCTCGTCGAAGCTGCCGGTCAGCTTTTTGACCAGCGCCTTCATTTGCTGCGGGGTCACGCAGGTACAGTCGCGGTTCTGCGCGGCGGCCATCAGGCTCAGCCCCTCATGCTTGCGGCTTTTGACGATCGCCTGCTTCAGGCGGCAAAGGCCCTGCGCCGCGTCGCTCAGGTCATAGACGATGTGATCCTGCAGCCCCACGAGCAGATCCAGGCTGCGAAGGCCCGTATCCGCGTCCAGCAGCAGCACCTTTCTCCCGCGCCTGACCAGGGCAAGCGCCAGGTTCGCGCACAGCGTGGACTTGCCCACGCCGCCCTTGCCCGAGGTGATGACGATCGATCGTCCCATGCGCTCAGATCCTTTCAATGTCCCCGGTCAGTCGGCCAGGGTGTTGTCCTCGTTCACGGCCATGGAGGGCGTTTCCTCCAGGCTGTCCAGATAGGCCTTGACCACCTCGCCGACCGCGTGTCCGCAGTTGCCGGCGGCGTAGCCGTTCTGGATGTAGACCACGACCACGATCTTCGGGTTGTCGTAGGGCGCGTAGGCCACCATCCAGGCGTTGTTTTCCACGTCCAGGTCGGTTCTCTGCGCCGTACCGGTTTTGGCGGCGATCCTGTAGTCGGCGTAGGGCGAAAGCACCTTGGAAGCCGTGCCGTCCTCGCCGGAGGCAACGTCCTTCATGCCCTGCTGCAGCGCCGCGAAGTATTCCTCGCCGCCCGTAATGACGTTGGCGATCGTGGGCTGCTTGTCCAGCACCACCTCGCCGCTGGGGGAAATGATCTTGTCCACGATCTGCGCGTTGTAAACCGTGCCGCCGTTGGCGATGGCGGCGATGTAGCGCGCGACCGCGATGGGGGTGACCTGGGTGATGGACTGGCCGATGGCGGCCATGATGGTCTCGCTGGCCGTCCAGCGCAGGTCGTTGATGTAGTAGTAGAACTCGTTGACCAGCAGGTGCCGGGCGATATAGTCGCTGGGCAGGTTCATTTCGCCGATCAGGATGTTTCGAATCTGCGCCGGCCAGTCGTCCTTGGCCAGGTCGCCGCCCGCGATGTCCATGAGCATCTTGGCCGCCTTGTCGATGCGATCCTGATCGTAGACGATGCCTCGCTCGTCGCCGATGCGCTCGAAGGCCTCCTTGATCTTGTAGTAGGCGTAGAGCGGCTTGGAGGTGTACTGATTGCTGATCGAGCTGCCGGGGTCGTACAGCTTCTGCTGGTCGCCCACGTAGCTGAGCGACTCGCCGTTCAGCTCAATGCCCGTGCGCGAGGTCAGGCCCAGCTGCGCCGCCCACTTGACCAGGTTGCTCGAGCCCAGCCGGAAGCCCATCTCGTAGAAGTAGTAGTTGCAGCTGTGCGCGATGGCCTTGTCGATGGTCTGGTCGGCGTGCTTCCAGCGCTGTCCCTCGGAGATCCAGCAGCGGGGCTGACGCGAGGTATCCAGGCCCATGTACTTGCCCTCGTCGCTGATTTCCTCGGTCAGCGTGGTCGCGCCCTCCATCAGCGCGCCCAGGCCGGTCACCAGTTTGAAAATCGAGCCGGGCGTGTCTCGGGCGCTGATGCAGCGGTTGTACATCGGGTTGCGCTCGTCCTCGGAGAGCTCCTTCCAGTAGGCCGCCGAGACCGTGCCGCCCTCGAACATCGACAGGTCGAACGACGGCAGGCTGGCCATCGCCAGCACCTTGCCGGAATTCGGGTCCATCGCCACCAGCGCACCGGATTCAACCAGCGAAATCTGGGTACCGTCCTCCTCATACTTGGCCAGCGTCGTGGCCACCTTTTCCTTGGCCAGCCATTCCGGGTTGACGATCAGCTCCTCCTGAATGGCGCGAATGTCGGTGATCGTCTGCGCAAGTGCCTGCTCGGCCACCTTCTGCAGCTGCAGGTCGAGCGTCAGCACCACGCTGTTGCCGTCCAGCGGCTCCTCGTAGGACAGCTCGCGGATGATCTTGCCCTTCTTGTTGATTTCGACCGTCTTGCTGCCCTGCCGATAGGACAGGTAGGGGCTCAGCTGATCCTCCAGCGAGGCCTCGATGCCGGACGAGCCGACCGTCGCGTCCTTGGGATAGCCCTTTTCAGCGTAGGTGTCCATGTTGTCGGTGGAGATCTTGCTGGTGTAGCCGATGACGTGCGCCGCGGTCTCGCCCTGCGGATACACGCGCTCAGTGCCCTCCTCGATGCTCATGCCCGGCAGGTCCATCGACTGCGACTCGATCTGGCACACCACGTCGTAGCCCACATCGTAGGCGATCGTGACCGGCAGCGAGCGGTAGTTGTTCATGCGCTGCTCCTGCCACACGGCCAGCACCTGGATCTTCTGCTCCTCGGTCAGGCTGTTCGGAATGCAGTAGTTTTGGCACAGCGTGTCGAAGAGCTTCTCGACCGGATACCGATCCTCGCTGCTCAGTGCAAAGTTCTGCCGCCAGGACTTGATGCGCGAGGCGTCGGCCTTTTCGGTCGTCGCGCCGGTGTTGAAGCGCCACTTTCCGTCCTCGCCGCGCTCCAGCCAGAAGTCGTTGACCATGGTCTTGCCGTTGCGCTGCACGATGTCGATGACCTTGATAATCGCCTCGGTATACGCCTTTCGGTCCTTTTCAGTGGTCATCGTCGGGTCGCGGTAAAACTGCAGGTTATAGCTCACCCGGTCGTAGGCCAGCGGGTTCATCGCGGTGTCGTAAATCGTGCCGCGCCCGCCGTACTGGGAAAGCGTCTTCTGGCTCTTGCTCTCGGCCAGGGCCTCATAGCTGTCCCCCTGCACCAGGGTCATTTTGCCCAGCCGCACGGTCATCGCGCCAAAAAGCAGCGCAATCACCAGCGCGTAAACCGCCAGGCGAATACGGGTCGGTTTCATCTGTTTTCATTCACCTCCGGGTGAGTCATCCTGCGTTTACAAAGAGTGTTTGGGGCGCGCCCTAAATCCTCGCGTAGCGCGAGCGGCTGGGCCTGAGCAGCTTCTCATACAGCCAGCACAGCACCAGCGAGAGCACCATGTGTATCAGCACGCGGATCCCCGCGTCGGTCAGCGCGCCGGAAGTCATCTGGCCGCTGGCAAAGAGCACGTATACTGTCAGAAACAGCTCGTAGCCCGCGAATCCGATCAGCGACGAGAGAAGCGGCGTGAGCGGCCTGCGAATCCTGCGCCGGGCGAACCAGCCGCCCAGATAGCCCATGCCGGTGTACAGCGCGGTCATCAGGCCCAGCGGCGTGCTGACCGAAATATCGACCAGTATGCCCGCGATCAGGCCGTACAGCGCACCGCTCGAGCGCCCGAGCAGCAGGCCCAGGCAATGCACCGTCATCAGCGTCCACAGGGGCATCAGCGGACTGCTCGAAAAAACCGGCAGTATCGTGCAGTCCAGCAAAAGCGCCAGCAGCACCAGCACAATCGACCAAATCCTGCGCAGCACGCGCAATCCCCCTTTGTGTTGAGTTTTTGAACCGCGAAGAATCCTGAGGCTCCAATCTATGGCCGAAGGATTCGTGTGGTATCGGCGGCAGCATCCGAGTGCAGGCTCAACCTGACGGCGGCAGGTGACTGTCGACACCGCCGATCTCGGCAACGCCGACCTTTAATCCGTAAGGAATCTTACGGATTCGGAGAATTCGGGAACTTCATTCTATGGTTCCCGAATTCGTCGATAGAACCCGCGGCAGCAACCGGGTGCAGGCTCAGCCTGCCGCCCAGGCGTCCTCGGGCATGGTTTCGCCGGAGTAGATGGTGCTGTTGCCGTCGGGCGTGACCGTGGGATAGGCCCATTCGTTGGGCGCGTTCGAGGGCGCGGGCGTGCTTTCGGGCACGGGCGTCTCGGTCGCGTTGGGATCGGGCGTGGCGGTCGGGCGAGCGGTCGGCTCGGGCACGACGGGCAGCGCCTGATCGGAGTCGGTCTCGATGACGGTGCGCAGCACGAGCACCTCTTCGATGTGGTTAAAGTCGGCCAGGGGCGTGACCACGATGTACTGGCTGGAGGTCTCGGTCTGCCGACTGACCTCGCTGACCGTGCCCACGAGCAGTCCCTTGGGGTACATGCTGTCCAGGCCGGAGGTGATGACCCGGTCGCCGGGGGTCACGCTGTTGACCGCGGGCAGGTAGTACATGTAGCAGCTGTCGCTGCCCGTACCCGAGTCCAGCTGGCCGCTGAGCACGCCGTTGTCGCGGGTGCGCTCGATCAGGCAGGCGATGGACGACCGGCTGTCGATCATCGAGAGCACCTTGGCATAGTTCAGGCCCGCCTCGTACACGCGCCCGACCAGGCCGTCGCCGGTCACGACCGCCATGCCCGCGGTCACGCCGCTGAGCGTGCCCTTGTTGATCGAGAAGGTCGAGAACCACGCGCCGGCCGACTTGGCGATGACCTTGGCGTAGATCGGGTCCAGCTCCTGATAGGTCGACTGGGCGTTCAGGAGCGACTTGAGCCGCTCGTTTTCCTGCTCGGCCTCCTCCAGCTGGCTGACGCGGTACTGAAGGGACATGTTTTCCAGCGTCAGCTGGTCGTTCTGATCCTTGAGCGCGTTTCGGTCGCGGATTTCCTGCGCCAGGTCGCGCGCCCAGGCCGTGGCGCTTCGCACGGCGCTCTGCACGGGCGACAGCAGCGAGCCCACGGCGTTTTCAGTCACCGACAGCTCGCCCTGCGTGCGCGCCCAGATGAAGAACGCCACCGCCGCCACCGCCAAAAACACCAGCACGCTGAAGGCGATCTGGCCGGCGCGGGAACGTTTTTTCCTGGCCGCGCTCTTTTTGGCCGGCCGAATGACCGGCCGCTTCACGCCGCCGCCCAGCGGCGTTTCACGCTTTGGCATGTTCTTTGCTTCCTCCGTCCATTGCTCAGTCGCCCGTCAGATCCAGCGCACCGCCGCGTTCGAGCAGCGTCATCAGCCGCTCGTCGGAGACCGCCGCGCCCAGGCCCAGTATTACGTCGCGCTGGGGATGCGCGCTCACGTGCACCGGCACGCCCACCTCGCGCTCCAGCCGCTCCTTCAGGCCGGTCAGCAGCGCCCCGCCGCCTGAAAGCTGTATGCCGGTCTCCAGCAGGTCGCTCGACAGCTCGGGCGGGATGTTGTACAGCGCGTTCTTCATCGCGTCGATCACCCGCACCACCGATTCCTCCAGCGCCTTTTTCACGTCCTGCGAGCAGGTCTCCACGCTGGCCGGCCGGCCGGTCGAGGCCTCCTTGCCCTTGACGAGCACCGGGTCGTCCCCGGCCATTTCATCCTCGTCCTCGGGCAGCACCGTGCCCAGCTCGCGCTTGAGCTGCTCCGCGGTGCGCATGCCGATCAGCACGCCCTTTTCGCGCCAGAACCAGCGCACGATGTCCTCGTCCATGGTCTCGCCGCCGAAGGGCAGACTGCGCATGGCCGCGATGCCGTTCATCGACAGCACCGCCAGCTCGGTCAATCCGCCGCCCAGGCAGATCTCCAGCACGCCCCGGGGCGCGGAAATGTCCAGTCCGGCCCCGAGCGCCGCGGCGACCGGCGTGCGCAGCGAGGCGATCTTCTTTGCGCCGGTGGCGGTCATGGCCTGAAACAGCGCGCTTCGGGACACGCGGCTCGCCCCGCCCGGCAGCGAGCACAGAAGCGTCGCCTTCTCCAGCGGCTTCTTCCTGCCCATAGCCTTCTCGCACTGCGCCACCATCAGGAGCGCCGTCAGCTCCACGTCGGCCACGCAGCCCCGCTCGATGGGCTTGACCAGGTCGGTATCCTCGGCCGTGCGCCCGGACAGCGAATGCGCCTGCGAGCCCACCGCCAGCACGTCCTGGCCGTTTTCCGCGCTCACCAGCACGCAGGTCGGCTCGCGCAGCACCACCTTTTCCTCGTCGCTGAGGTAAATCGACGTGACGCTCGACCCCAGGTCGATGCCCACGCCGGTGTTTCCAAAGATCGCCATGCTATTCGTACTCCTTCAGCAGCTCTTTCACCCGCTCGGTCGGCAGGCCCACAATGTTGTCATACGAGCCCTCGTACCCGGTCACGAACCCGGCCGCGCCGCCCTGTATCGCATACGAACCCGCCCGGTCAAGCGGCTCGCCCGAGGCCACGTACGCGTTGATCTCCTCGTCGCTCAGGTTGCGGAAATGCACCCGGCTCTCCTCCACGCAGACCTTCGCCTCGCCGGTCGCCGCGTCGAGCAGGCACACGCCCGTATACACCTCGTGTCCCCTGCCCGACAGCGCCCGAAGCGTCCGCCGCGCGTCGTCCTCGTCCGCGGGCTTGCCCAGCGCCCTGTCGTCCAGCGACACCAGCGTGTCCGCCGCCAGCACCAGCCCGTCCGCATGGCCCTTCGCCACCGCGCGCGCCTTGCGCTCGGCCAGCACGCCCACCACGTCGCGCGGACTGCCCGCCAGGTGCTCGTCCGCGTCCGATACCTCTACCACGAATGGGACGCGCATCCGACTCAGAAGTTCCCGCCTGCGCGGCGATCCCGACGCCAGAATCAGCTTCCCCTTCAGCTTTTCGTACATGCCTTTTTATTCCTTTCAAAGGGCAGAAACCCACCCTATAAATCACCTAGGTTACATTATACCACACTTTCCTCTCCCTGCAAACCACCTTTACCAAATCGCCTTGAAAAGTAACGCATCCAGGGTCGGCAGGGCCGACTGCCACTTGCTGCCGCCGGCCGGGCAGGGCCCGGTTCCACTTGCTGCCGCGCATTCTCTCGACGAATCCGGGAAGCATAGATTGGACTTCCCGAATTCTGCGCCTGAACCCCACCGCCCGCGCTGCGGGCGCCTTCCCTTTCAGGGGAGGCACGGCGGTACGGTCCCCCTGCACAGAAAACCCCCGAAGACGCGCGGCCTTCGGGAGGCGTCGGGCGAATTTACTTCGCCTCGAACAGGTTGTCGCGGGTGATGTTGCGCAGCCACTGACCCTTTTTATAGTGGCGGATGACGAAGGGCCACTTGACGAACTCGTCGGTCATGAGCAGGAAGTACACCCACCGCACGGGCAGCCTGAGCACGAACGCGGCGAAGAAGCCCAGCGGCACGGCGTAGGCCCACATGTCGATCAGGTCGCAGTAGAAGCCAAACTTGCTGTCGCCGCCCGAGCGGAAGATGCCGCAGATCATCGTGGTATTGAGCGCGGTACCTGTGATATAGTACGTGTTGATGAGCAGCATGGTTTTCAGGTATCCCATGGCGGTCTCGGACAGGGTAGCGTAGCGCAGCACAAACGGGGTCGCCGCCAGCACCAGCAGCCCGCCCAGCACGCCGCAGGTAATGGTCAAGCGAATGAGCAGCGACGCGTCCCTGCGGATCAGCTCCTCAGGTTGCCTCTCGCCGATCAGCTTGCCCAGCAGGATGCCGCCCGCGCTGGCCATGCCGTAGCACAGCACCGTGCCGAACTGGCGCACTACCGTGACCAGCGAGTTGGCCGCCACTGCGTCCGAGCCCAGATGCCCCAGGATCACCGAGTACATCGAAAAGCCGACGCCCCAAACCACGTCGTTGCCCAGCGCGGGCAGGGCCAGCTTCACGAAGTCGCTCAGCAGCGGCTTGTTGCGGATAAACAGGTAACGCAGGTCGAGCTTGACCTCCTTCGAGCAGATCGAGACCACGATGCAGCCGAGCAGCTCCACCACGCGCGAAATTGCCGTCGCCAGCGCCACGCCCGAAACGCCCATCTTCGGCGCGCCGAACAGGCCGAAGATGAACACCGCGTTGAGCAGTACGTTCAGGCCGAACGCGACCATGTTGAGCACCATGCAGATCGTGACGCGTTCCATACTGCGCAGCACCGACAGGTACACCTCGATCACGCTCCAGCACAGATAGGCCACGCTCATATAGCGCAGGTAGTCCGCGCCTAGCTCGATCAGCCGCCGCTCGTTCGTGAACAGGCGCATCATCTGCTCTGGCACGCACAGCGCCAGCGCCGCGAACACCGCCGACACGATCAGCGAAAACCTCAGCGCAATGCCCTCCACCGCGCGGATGGCCATGTAGTCCTTCTTGCCGTAATACTGGGCGCAGAGCATGGTCGCGCCGGTGCCCAGGCCATAGTAGATCATGAACAGCACGTTGGCGTACTGGCTGGCCAGCGACACCGCCGAGATCGCGTCCTGGCTGACGTAGTTGAGCATCACCACGTCGGCCGAGCTCACCGCCGCGCTGAGCAGGTTCTGAATCACCACCGGGATCACCAGCCGGATGATCTGGCCGTAAAAGGGGTTGCGCGTCCGTTCCTTGCCCATGAAGAAGGTCCTTCCTTTTGTCTCATCGTTCCAGTCGGATTATAGCATGACTTCGGACAAAGCGCAATCGTTCATCCCGGAAAAGTTTTCAGGCGCAAATTCCTATGCAGTCGGTAGAGTTTTTGCGCGAAAACGCTTGCAATCCGCGCGCCAGGGCGCTATAATACCGCCAAGTCATTCCGCAGACAGGGAGGAACCCGCCATGATGATATCCACTCGGGGGCGCTACGCGCTGCGCGTGCTGATCGACCTGGCCCAGCACGCGGGCGAGGGCTGCGTGCCGCTCAAGGCCGTGTCTCAGCGGCAGGGGGTGTCGCTGAAATACCTGGAGAGCATCGTCGCGCTGCTCACCAAGGGCGGCCTGCTGGTCAGCACCCGCGGCAAGGAGGGCGGCTATCGCCTGTCGCGCCCGGCCTCGGAGATCTTCGTGAGCCAGGTCATTCACCTGACCGAGGGGTCGCTCGCGCCGGTTTCCTGCCTGGGCGAGGACGGCAGTCCCTGCCAGCGCGAGGGCGTCTGCCTCACCCTGCCCATGTGGCGCAGGCTCGACCAGCTCATCGACGACTATCTCTCCTCCGTCAGCATCGAAATGCTGCTGGAGGGCCGGGCCGAATAGGCTCAGTCCGCTCTCCCCCGGGGCCATCCGCGCCTTCGGGGGCTTTTTCGTCCATGCCCGCCCGATTGTGCGGTGCGGGAAAACGTGGTATAATGTGAGAAACAATGCGCTCAAGGAGGAAACGGCATGCAGACGATCCTGGTAATTGACGACGACGAGGCGATCGGCAACCTGGAGGAAGAGGTGCTCCGGCGCGCGGGCTACGCGGTGCTCAGGGCGTATTCGGGCACGGAGGCGCTGCTGGTGCTCAGGGAGCGCCGGCCCAACCTTGCGCTGCTCGACCTGATGCTGCCCGGCCTGTCCGGCGAGGAGCTGCTGCCCCGCCTCGAGGGGATTCCGGTGATCGTCGTGAGCGCGAAGGCGGCGGTGCAGGACAAGGTCGATCTGCTGCTGGGCGGCGCGGCAGACTACCTGACCAAGCCGTTCGACACGCAGGAGCTGCTGGCGCGGGTGGCGGTGCGCCTGAGAGAGCGCCCGGCCTCGCCGCTGTCGGCCGTCTACACCTGCGGGAATCTCACGCTGGACACCGCCTCGCACGCGGTCTGTGCCGCCGGGCAGCCGGTTTCGCTCACCCGCACCGAATATGCCATCCTGAAGCTGCTCATCCGCAACCCGGGCCAGGTTCTCGCCAGATCCGTGCTGCTCGACCGCATCGGCGAAGACACGCCCGACTGCACCGAGCGCTCGCTCAAGCAGCACGTCAGCAACCTGCGCCGAAAGCTGCAGGAAAAGACCGGCACGGACTGCATCGAGGCGGTCTGGGGCATCGGGTTCCGGCTGAAAAACTGACCAGATCTTGACGCTTTTCCTGACCGGCGTCTTGACCATTGCCTGGTATACTGCCGGTAACAGGGCGCATCCGGAAAGGGAAGAGGCGACAGCCCGAGCGGTTTTGCCGGTTCCAGAATGGGAAACCGCAGGCTCAGCAAGGGCGAAATCGACGGTTTCCGACGTGGAAACGGTGCGAAGCACGCCGCGATGGAGTCTCATAGAGTTTTTCGGATACACCCTGACAAAAGGAGGTACCGACAGATGGAATACGTGCTTGAGACAAACAACCTGTGCAAGCGCTACCGGGGCTTCACCGCGCTCAGCGGCCTGAGCATGCATGTCCCCAAGGGCGCGATCTACGGCTTCGTGGGGCGCAACGGCGCGGGGAAAACCACCCTCATCCGCCTGATCTGCGGCCTGCAGCAGCCCACGGAGGGAAGCTACTCGCTCTACGGCGTGCGCCACACCCTTCCCGCCATCGCCCGCAGCCGCCGCAGAATGGGCGCGGTGGTGGAGACTCCCTCGATTTACATGGACATGACCGCGCGGGAAAACCTGATGCAGCAGTACCTGGTGCTGGGGCTGCCCTCGTTTGACGGAATCGACGAGCTGCTCAGGCTGGTCGGCCTGGGCGACGCCGGCCGCAAGAAGGCGCGCAACTTTTCCCTGGGCATGCGGCAGCGGCTGGGCATCGCGATCGCGCTGGCCGGACGGCCCGACTTTCTGGCGCTGGACGAGCCGGTCAACGGCCTGGACCCCGAGGGCATCATCGAGATGCGCGAGCTGATCCTGAAGCTGAACCGCGAGCAGGGACTGACCGTGCTCATCTCCAGCCACATACTCGACGAGCTGGCGCGCCTGGCCACCCACTACGGCTTCATCGACGGCGGGCGCATGGTTCGCGAAATGAGCGCGCAGGAGCTGGAAAACGCCTCGCGCAAGTGCATGCGCCTGACCGTGTCGGACGTGAAGGCGCTGGCCCTGGCGCTGGACGAACTGGGCGCAGAGTATCGCATCCTCTCGCCCACCGAGGCACAGCTGTTCACGCCGCTCTCCGTAACCAGGCTCACCCGGGCGCTGAGCGCGCGGCAATGCGAGCTGCTGCACGTTCACGAGCAGAACGAGAGCCTCGAAAGCTTCTATATGAACCTGGTGGGAGGTGAGCACCATGCGTAAGCTGCTTCGCGCCAACTTCTATCGCCTGAAAAAGAGCCTGCTGCTCCTGCTGTGCGCCGCGGCGGCCTGCCTGCTGTCCCTGATCGTCATGATCGGCATTCATCCGGACGGCGAGAACCTGGGGACGCTCGACGAGATCCTGCTGCAGCCCTTCCCCTTCCTGGTGCTGATCGAGGCGGTGTTTATCAGCCTGTTCCTGGGCGCGGAATATCAGGACGGCACGCTGCGCAACAAGCTGATCGTCGGCCACAGCCGCAGTCAGGTCTACCTCGCCTCACTGGCCGCTGCCCTTGCGGGCTGCCTGGCCGTCATGGGCGGCTGGCTGCTGAGCGCCGCGTTCGGCGCGGTTAAGTTCGGCTGGTTCGTCTCCCCCGCCCGATCTGTTTTGCAGGCTGCGCTGCTGATCGCGATGATCGCCGTAGCAAACGCCGCCGTTTTGACGTTGCTGGGCATGCTCTGCACCAACCGCGCCTATGGCGCCGTCGCAGCCATACTGCTCATGCTGGGCCTGATCGTGCTCTCCAGCAGCCTGTACAACGCGCTTTCCGAGCCGGAAATGGCCTCCAGCATGGCGCTCGGCGCGAACGGCTTCGAGATGACCGAGCCTGAGCCCAATCCGGCGTACGTCTCCGGCTGGCGGCGCGCGGTCTATCAGTTTGCCGTGGACACGCTGCCCTTCGGCCAGTCCATCCTGCTGACCAATCAGGAGATTACGCGTCCGGTGCTGTCGCTGTGCGGCTCGGGCTGCATCGCGCTGTTCTCCACGCTGGCTGGAATGTTTTTCTTCCGCCGCAAGGACCTGAAATAAGGAGGCATTCATGCAGATCGGCTGGATTGTGCTGACCGGCGCGCTGGCGCTGACCGTACTCGTGCTGCTTGTGCGGCTGTGTTCCCTGCGCCATGCCCTGCGCGAGCTCACGGACGAGCTGGATGAAAAGCTGCGCACGGACACCAACACGCTGATCTCTCTTTCCAGCGGCGATCGTTCGGCCCGTGCGCTGGCTGCCAGGCTCAACGGGCAGCTTCGGGCGCTTCGGGCCGAGCGTCTTCGTCTCCAGATGGGTGACGCAAGGCTCAAGGCGGACGTCGCGAACGTCTGCCACGACCTGCGCACCCCGCTGACCGCCGTCTGCGGCTACCTCGACCTGCTCTCGCAGGAAGAGCTTCCCGCCCGGGCCGAGCAGTACCTGGCCGTGATCCGCGAGCGCACGAACGCCCTGCGCGACCTGACCGAGGAAATGCTGCGCTATTCCGTCGCCGCCTCGACCGCCGAGCAGCTGCACATCGAGCCGGTCTGCCTGAACGACGTGCTGGAAGAGAGCCTGGCCGGGCTTTACGCCGTGCTGACCGAGCGGGGAATTGCGCCCTCCGTTTCGCTGCCCGAGGAAAAGGTGATTCGCCGGCTGGATCGGCAGGCGCTTCGCCGCGTGCTGGACAACATCCTGATGAACGCCGCGCGCTACTCAGACGGTGACCTGGTCGTCGAGCTCTCGCCCGGCGGTTCCATCGCCTTCGAAAACGGGGCGCGCAGCCTCGGCCGCGTACAGGCAGAACGGCTCTTCGACCGCTTCTTCAGCGTGCAGTCGGCCGGCGGCTCAACCGGGCTGGGCCTGTCCATTGCCCGCCTTCTGACCGAAAAGATGGGCGGACGCGTTTCCGCCGCCTGCCGCGAAGGTCGCCTCTGCGTGCGCGTCGAATTTCCCGCCTGACCCCGGCCCCGAGATTCAGCTCGAGGGCTTTTTTCGTTCAGGTCGTGCATCCCGTGCCCTTTGTTTCCTTTCAGGTGCCGACTGCACCTGAAGCGCAACACGAAATGCGTTTCCGAGTCTTTTTCGCGCAGGCTGCGTCCCCCTTTTCTCTCATCAGCTCAGGATTCGGCTGCCCTCTCGCAGCCAGTCCACACGGCATGTGCCATCTAAACAAAAAGGCGCACAGAAGCCTGTACACCGTCCTCTTTTCACAGTTTTCTTAGCCAAATAGACCCTCTGTTCTGCCTGTTTTCAGGCGCGTTCGTTAGACGCACCGCAAACAGTCAAACTGCAACAAGGCACAATGCCATAGACAAAGCGCAACCCGCTTTCGCGAGCCGCGCTTTCGGTATTACTGCTGCACCTGTTCAAACAGCTGCATGATCTGCTCCTCGGTCTCATCCTCACGCAGCAGGCGCGCCGTCAGCAGATAGCGGCCGTCGTCGTGGGTGTAGGAGCAGGTGACCAGCGTGATGAGCTGATCGTCCGCGTTCACGTCGAGCGGAATGTCGTAGGTCGACTTGCGAAGCATCGCGTCGATGAAGTTCTGCTTCTCTTCCGGCGTGTCGAAATTGAACTCGGTGATCTTGATGTAGCTGGGGTCGGTGGGGGTCATGGACGCGTCGAACAGCGACACGAGCACGTACTTGCGCGGCTCGCTCTCCCAGGCATACTGCAGCGAAATGATCGGGTACTGCCGCAGGAAGGAGACGTCACGATAGGCCTTCAGCGTGCCGAACATGGAGCCGTTCTTCATGTTGTGGCCGTAGATCAGCATGTGGTCGTCGCTCATGTCGGAGTTGTTGCGCTCGTCCAGGAAGATCGAACCCGCGCTGCTGTACGCGCCATAGAAGTCGTGATCCATATAGAACTTGTTGTCGCGGTAGAGCACAGGCAGGTCGATGTCCTTACCGGCCTTGATCCAGCCGATCAGGTCGCTGTTCTGGGCATAGAGCTGCTCGAACTGCGGCTGAAGGGCGGGCACGGCGGGCTCAGTGACGACGGGCTGCTGCGCGTCGAGGTTCTGCTGGGCGGGAACCGCGGTACCGGCAGGCTCAGCGGTCGCGGTGGGCTCGGCGGTCGGGACGCTGGTCGCGGCCGAGGCGAGCTGCTGCGGGGCCTGGGTTGCGGTTGGGAGCTCGGTGACAGTGTTCTGGGCGGTGGAAAACTGGTCCTGAAGGCTTGAATTGACCTTCTTCACGTGTTTATCCGCCAGAATGAGCACGCCAAAGTACACGCAGCCCATAATCAGAACGATGGTCGAGCAGACTTTCAGCGTATCCCGCACCTTATCGGCGAAGGATTCGCGATGCTTTCGATTTTTGTGTGCCATCTGCTGCGCACCTCCAGAAAATGGTAGAGAATGGATTATTCAAAAGATCCCGGAAGCATACTGGACGCTTCCGGGATGGGGCTTTGACAGGCATCAGAGGTTTTCACGGGGAAAACCAGAGAATGCTGTATGCGGGGTGATTACTTGCTCACCTTGCGGCTCAGCACCAGGCAAGCGCCAGCCAGGAGCATCAGGCCACCCATCACGTACACGGCGTTGGCGGAATCGCCAGTCTTCGGCACGTCAGAGGAGGGAGTCTTGGTGGGGCGAGCGGTGGGACGCTGAGTGGGAGCGGTGGTCGGGGCCTGAGTGGGGGCCTCAGTGGGCGCGACGGTGGGCTCCTCGGTGGGGGCGGGAGTCGCGGTGGGGGCCTCGGTCACGGGAACCTCGGTCGCCGCACCGGGCACGGTGAAGGTGTCCTTGTTGCCGGCCAGGTCACGGAAGATGACGACATCGCCGGGCTTCACGTTAGTAGTGGTACCAGTCGCCTGAGCGCCAACCTGGGTGCCGCCAACGTAGACACCAACGGTGCCTTCGTAGTCGGTCACGTTCCAGGACAGAACGCCATCCTTGTAGGAAGCGTTGGCCGTCAGGGCGAAAGCGCTGGTCGCCAGGGCGAACATCAGCACCAGAGCCAGAACGATAGTAGTAATTTTCTTCATGTTTTGGTTCTCCTTGCTTAGTTATTGACCAATTACTTGATCACGTAGCCGTAGTTGGAGAAGTCACCCAGCTGCATGCTGTCAGCGTTCTTCTCGCCGGTGACGATCACAAGAACCTCAGTCAGCTTGGTGCCAGCGGGAGCCTTCATGCCCTTCATGTCGAAGGTGCCGTCGGCCGCGATGACACGGGTATCTTCAGAGACCCACTTGGAATTGTTGGCGCCAGTCCAGGTCCAACGGATGTAGGCATAGCGGGTGCCGAAGATGGAGGTGGGCACCAGAGAATCCTTCAGAGTGACCTTGCCGGTGCCTTCGGTACGAGCGCCGTAGGTAACCTTGGACAGGTCGATGTTGTACTTCTCAGCGGTGAACTCCATGGTCTTGGTGTCGCCGCACAGAGAGCAGGTATACACCCAAGCCTTCTTGGCAGCGTCCCAGGTGGTCACGTAGTTGTGGTTCTTGGTGTCGACAACGGCCTTGTACAGGGCGTGGCAGTGCTTGCACTCGAAGTAGCCTTCGCCAGGATTCTTGCAGGTAGCTTCCTTACCGGTCTCGACATAGCGGGGCTCAGTCGTGGTGGCCTCATGCTTGATCTTGATCTCGGTCTTACGCTCCTCAGTCTGGGCGCACTTGGTGCAGTAGTAGTGGCCGGTGATGACAACCTTGCAGTTCGCATCATCAACCTTGACGGGGGCAGCGGCGGTGTAGCCAGCGCCGAAGCCTTCGTACATGGTGCCAGCCGCGTAGTTCGTGGTGTCGAGCTTCCAGTTGTGCTCGCTGCCGGCCT
Organism: uncultured Clostridia bacterium; assembly: GCA_934647305.1. Taxonomy (GTDB): domain Bacteria; phylum Bacillota; class Clostridia; order Christensenellales; family Aristaeellaceae; genus CAKUFI01. The sequence continues at coordinate 49,145 of CAKUFI010000002.1, forward strand.
TGTTCTCAACGGTGATCAGGGTGCAGCACTTGGAGCAGTAGTACTGGAGACGGCCTTCCTTGGCGCAGTCGGTCCACTTGATGTTCTCGGGGATGAAGCCGCCGGGAACGGTCTTCTTGGTGAAGGTCACGTTGTACTGGGTCTTCACGTCGGCGTCTTTGGCAACCACATGGCCCAGTTCGCCAGTGATGGTCTCGGTCTCACCGCAGTAGTTGCAGGTCTTGGTGGTGACGGTGGGCTTGGTGCAGGTGCCTTCCTTCACGGTCTCCGACCACTTGTGGCCCAGAGCGGGGATGACCTCAGACCACTTGTAGCCGCAGTGCTTGCAGGTGAAGGTGCGGGTGCCGGCCTTGGTGCAGGTCGCGGCGACGATCTCGGTCTTCTTGGGGTCGGCCTCGTGGTCTTTCTTGGGCAGGGTGCGCAGTTCAGTGTAGGTGCAGTTGGCGTTCTTGCACTTCACGAGCGCGGTGCCTTCCTTGGTGCAGGTGGCCGCTTCGTAGGGGATCATGTGATCCAGATCCAGGTTGTGCTTCTCAACCTTGCCATCCACTGTCTTGGTCTGAGCGCAGTAGGCGCATTCGATGGTGATGGTAAAGGGCTGGCAAATAGCAATGTGATTGATGCCGTTGTCAGTCGCGGTAACCACGTAAGTGGTGGGCTTCAGTTCGCCGTACTTCTGCTGAGTATAGGAAACAATCGCAGCGCCCTTCTCGGTGTCAAACTCATGCTCCAGGGTCAGAGCATCGCCTTCCACTTCGGCCTTGCAGTTGCCGCACACATACTTCACCGCAACGGGAATGGTGCAGTCAGCCTGATGATGTTCCTTCACAAAGGTCTTCCACTGCTCCGTGGTGATCGCAGTGCCGGCCACAGGGAACTCAACCTCATGCTCCTCGCCGTCATAGTCAACATAATTGACCTTCGCAGCAACGAAGTTGTGCTTGATAGCGGGGATAACAGCAGTCCAGGACTTGCCGCAATCCAGGCAGGTCACGATCATGTGGCCGGCCTCGGTGCAGGTAGCGGACTTGTAGTCCACCTCAACGCCCTTCTTCTTGCCGTACACGTCGGAGTGGGGATAGACGCCGGTGATAACCTGCTTGCCATCCTTGTAGGTGTGGCCAGGCTTGACAACGTACTCGCCCTTCTCGTTCATGTCGAAGAAGTAAGCGATGAAAGCAGCGAACTGAGCGTCGTCCTTGGTGTGGGTCAGAGCGGGGAGCTCCTTCAGGGTGTAGGGCTTGTTGGGGTTGTAGGCGCCGCAGCCGTTCTTGCAGTAGTAGGCTACGCCTTCATAGCCGGCCTCGGTGCAGGTGGGGGCCTTGGTGCTGGTCACGGAGTTCTCAGAATAGTCATGGCCCAGGGGCTTGCCTTCGTTCACAGAAGGATCAACGACCATCTGACGATCCTTGCAGCGGGTGCACTCGACTTCCTTGGTCGCGGCGGCGGTGCAGGTCGCGGGGGTCTTCTTGCCGTCCTTGACGTCCTGATAGTCATGGCCGAGCATAGGCTTGGTTTCCACGGTGTACTCGACCTTCTCGTCCTTGCACACGGAGCAGCCCACGAAGGTGGTCAGCTCGGGGGTGGTGCAGGTCGCCGCGACGATCATCTTCACGGTGCCGCCCTGATGGCCGGTCGCCTTGACGATCCTCTCGACCTCGTTATGGCAACGGTTGCACTTCCAAATCTCAAGACCGTCCTCGGTGCAGGTAGCGGCCTTCTTGACAGTGGGCGTCACGCCCGTAAAGTCATGATTAGTACACGGAGTTTCGCCTTCCGCGCCGGCAAAGCTGAAGCAGCTCAGAGCCATCAGCAGAGCCAGAACCAGAGCAAGAAACTTCTTCATAAGCTTCAATCTCCTCTTTCTTGGTTGTAGTTAGAACTCCGTCAGGTTCGGCAGGGACCTCTCCCGGGTGCAGCAGCCCCACACTGGCATCCAGAAGTAGACAATCTACACACTCCTTTCCTCTAGGATTGTCGCGGAAGAATGTTACTTCTTCACGTGACGCAACAAACAGTCGTCCTGCGTCATTAGGGAAAGTATCTATGCCTGCCCCTAATAGAATTCTGTACGCTTATTATAGATCAAAACCTGGAAATCCGCAACCCTATTTGGCCCATTTTTTGAAATTTTTCTCTTTTTTTTCAAAAGTGGATAGAGTTTATTGCAAATCATCGGAGGCAGCGTACAATTTTGCAGGTTTCGCCGTCATTGTGACACGTCCGCAATCTCTGGGGCCCGGTTTTTTGCGGCGAGAGACGCAGTTTTGTTGGAGTTGTCACAGGTCTGAAATACTTTCGACATCAGTCTGCGGCAGGCAGTGAAAACAGACCACGGTCTGCTTTGGCCTCAGCCGTGCTTTTTGAACAGGCCGAACAGCCCGCCCGAGGCCTTCTCCACCGAGGTGATCGCGCCCACCTCGTAGCCCGTCGCCTCGATCGCCCGGCGCAGCGCCTGCTCGTCGAGCGGACTGTCGCTCTCGATCACCGTGCGCCCCTTCGTGTGCGACGAGGTCACCTTGCGCACCGGCAGCGCCGCGCGAATCGCGTCGTTGACGTGGCTTTCGCACATGCCGCACATCATGCCCCTGACTTCAACGGTTGTTTCGATCATTGTGTACCCCTTCTTTCTCGCAGTCGGTCGTTCGCAGGCATAAAACAGACCGAAGTCGCGTTTTGTGTCCGCTCGTTAAAGGCATCTAACACCGCACAGTATACCCCCTTTCCTGCCGCCTGTCAATCCCTGAAAGGTAAAAAACACCTGCCGGAAAGGGTCGATCCGGCAGGTGGCAAACAGCTGACGCGCGTCCGCGGTAAAAAGGAGCTATGCAGTCGGGTTCGTGAAGGAGGGAGTGTTTTGTGCACCGTCTTTTGTATAAGGAGGCGCGGACCGCTCACTGGATTTGCTGAAAACGGGTTCCCAAAATAGACTGTTGACGGCTATCCGGGAAGGTTCATGGCCTGAAGGAGTGCGAAAAACAGCAGCGCGGAGAGGATCACGGCAAGGCTCACGAGCCTGCGCCGGAGCATGATCACTTCAGTGCCTCGCCCAGCGCGCGGCAGGCGGCCAGCGCGTCCTCGTCCGGGTCGTCCTGGCAGATCACGCTGTCGCAGGCGAGCGTCGCGCCCGCGCCCAGGCATTCCTCTTCCCAGTTGCGCATCCACTCGCCGTCGCCCCAGCCATAGGAGCCGAACAGCGCGACCTTCTTGCCGGCCAGCACCGGCTTCACCGCGTCGAACATGGGCTGGAATTCCTCTTCCTCAAGCACCTCAGCACCCATCGCAGGGCAGCCCATGGCGATCGCGTCATATTCCTTCGCCTGATCCGGGCCGAATTCGGCCGCGGTAAACAGCTTGCCCTGAGAGCTCTCGGCCACCGCCTGAGCCATCGCCTCGGTGTGACCGGTGCCGCTCCAGTAAACTACGCATACCTTGTTCATTTGAAATACCTCCTGTAGGTCAATTTTTTGTATGTCAGGCGGCGATTGTCAGCCGCGAAACACTGAATCCGCGCGCGTAGCAGCTCAGGTAAACCTCTCTGCACTTGCGGTACAGCGCGAACAGGCGCTGCGCCTCGGCGACGTTGGAGTAGGCCTTCCAACAGCCCGCGCACTGAAAGCAGCAGCCCTTGTGCTCGATGAAGGCGATTACATCGGAGAGCGGGTAGTCCAGGAACACGCCGATCTCGTGCGGGAATTCCTCGCCCGGCCGCACATGGGTCCGCAGCGTCTCGAGCGCGCCGGGCACCTCGAAATTCTCGTATCCCTGTGCCCTGAGAAAGGCCTGCACGTCCGGCCGGCTCAGGCGCTCCGCCAGCATCGACGGGCGGTAGACGTACACCAGGCCGCCCTTTTCGCACTCGCGCAGCAGACAGGCCCTTACGCCCTTTTCGCGAAGCACTTCGTTCGCCTGCTCAAGGTTCGCCCGGATGTCCTCGCCCGGCGCTCTCTGACAGGAAAACAGGCTGCCGCACTTGTGTCCGGCCAGCGTGGCCGCGCAGTGACGGATGAGATCCTCTTCAAAGCGATGGGACATGCGTCAGTCTCCTTTCCTTCAGTTAGTCACATTTAACCATTGCCTTTTATAAATCCCCGCGGGCTTTCCGCGAGGTTTTGTGGCCCTGACCACGCTCATATCTTACCACATAGGCCTCATTTTGTCAATCATCCGCTATGTTAAATATCTCTAACCATCAGTCAAAAGAACAGCCCGTCTCTCATTGGACGGACTGTCTGAACTCAGTTTGCCTTCTGCGGGCGCGCGGCCGCGGTACGAAGCGCCTTGAGATCCTGCTCATCGGCCACCGGCGCGAGGAAGATGCTGGTGTACTCGTTGAACAGGCGGGAATACTCCTCCGAATTGCCCTTGTGCATGCTCTCGAGCTCCTCGTGCGGATTGAACCCGGCGGTGTGGCTGACGCGCTGCCAGGTATGCACGGCGATATTCGAGCAGTGGTCGGAAATGCGCTCCACGTTGGTGAGCACCTCCATGAAGGAAATGCCGCGCTGAATGCCGCATTCGCCGCGTTTGAGGCGGTCGATGTGCTTCTGCTTGAGCAGCTCGATCATGCTGTCGATGGTCTCCTCGAGCGGCTCCACGCGCCGGGACACATCCTCGCTCTCCTTGCGCAGCGCCTCAAGCGTCAGGTCGGTAATGGCGTGCACCGCGTCCATCAGGTACCGCAGCTCGTACTTGCACACCTCGGAAAACTCGATCTTGTTCTCCGCGTTGTACTCGGCCACCTCGGCGATGTTCACGCAGTAGTCGCCGATGCGCTCGAAGTCGCCCAGCGCGTGCATGATCAGCGTCATGCGCTGTGTCTGCTCCTCGTCCAGGTTGTGGCTGTTGACCTTCATCATGTATTCGCCCAGCGTGGCCTCGGCCTTGTCCAGGAACTGTTCATTGCTGTCCAGGTGCGCCACCACCGCGTCGTTGTACTTGCCCAGCAGCGACGCGGCCCACTCGATGTTCTCGACCGCCGCCTCGCCCATGGCCACGACCACCTGGAAGCACTGCTCGATGGCGATCGAGGGGGTGGCCAGGAAGGTATCGTCCAGCCGGGCCAGCTCCCTGTCCGCGCGGGACTCCTCCTCGCCCGGGATCAGACGCTTGGCCAGGCTGACCAGCGGCATGACCGCGGGGAAGAGCAGGAAGGTGGTGGACAGGTTGAAAATCGTGTTGAAGTTGGCGATGTTACCCCGGCCTGCCACGTCGCCCAGCAGCCAGGGATTCGGCGCCGCGCGCAGCACCATCAGCGCCGCCAGGAAGATCAGCGACCCGGTGATCATCACCAGGATATTGACCAGCACCGCGCGGCGGGCCTTGTGGTTGGTGCCCAGGCTGGAGAGCACGATCGGCACAAATTTGCCGATGTTCATGCCGACCACCATCGGTATCGCCATACCCATCGTGATCTGACCGGTCACGGACACCGCCTGCAGAATACCGACCGAGGCCGAGGCGCTCTGAAGGATGCTCGTAATCACCATGCCGACGAGGAGGGCGATCAGCGGGTTATTGAGGTATGCAAACAGCTCGTGGATCGACTCGGACTGAGACAGCGGCGCGGAGGCCTCCTCAATCATCGACATGCCCACGAAAATCACGCCGAAGCCAATCATGATCGAGGCGATATTGCGCTGCTTTTCACGCTTGGTCATCAGGCGAATGCCCGCGCCCGCCGCGATAAACAGCGGCGCGATCGTCGAGGGATTGATCAGCGTCAGGAACTGATTGCCCGACAGGTCGCTCAGGCGCAGGATCTGGCCGGTGATCGTGGTGCCGATGTTCGACCCCAGCATGACCGACACGCCCTGCTCCATGTTCATGATGCCCGCGTTGATGAAGCCGATCGCCATGATCGACGTCGCCGCCGAGCTCTGTATGACCGCCGTCACGCCCATGCCCAGCAGCATGCCGCGGATGCGCGTGCTCGCCAGCTTCTCCAGCGTCTTCTCCAGTTTGGCCCCCGCGAAGCTCTCGATCGCTCCGCCCAGCACGTTCATTCCGTACAGGAACAAACCGATGCCGCCGATCAGGCTGATCCAGTTGTAAATAGACATGTTTTTCCTCCGTTCACGGCCGCTCCCGGGCCGGCGCGGCGCGCCTGCGCCGCCGTCTTTCGCTTACTTCTGTACAATTCTATCATACCGGATTCCAGGAAAAATCCAAGCAAAGTAAATCGCTTTTACGGTAAAGTTTGCTTTATTCGGCATAGAAATCCGTAAATCCACGCGAAAGCCATCCTCTGGCACCCGCTCCCAGGCCATGCGGGGGAAGCGGCTTCGCCCCTTCTCCCGTACCCCCGCGCCGTTTCATAACGCGCTTCCCCGCCCCCACGCCCCCGCTGCGGCTGCAGGGAAGCGATTCCCGCGGGAATCGCATTGGACGGGCGACTGCGGCCACCCGGGAAGAAGCACAATGTACAGCCGCTCGGCGGACAGCAAAAAGCGCAGCGAAGGAATCGCAGCGCCCGCGCAATATGCCTGAAACTGAAAAAGAAAGGCCCGGCAGCCGCTCAGACTGTCAGGCCCTGTTTACTTCGCGAACTCACTTTCCCCGCGGCGCGCACAGCAGGTCGATCATGGCCTGCATGGCCGGGGAAATCCACTTGCCCTTGTGGTAGATCAGCTGCCGCCACAGCCCGGCGGAAAAGCCCTCCACCTCGAGCTGCACAATCTCGCCCCGGCGAACGTGCTCGGCCACGATGAACTCGGGCAGAAGCGACAGTCCCATGCCCTTGGCCACCATCCGCGCGATGATCTCCGGGTTGCCGATCTCGAGGAACGGCTGAATCTCCAGCCCGTTTCGGGCCAGGCACTCGTCCAGCTGACTGCGATAGCTCATGCCCTTCTCGGTCAGTATGAACGGGCAGGCGGCGCACTCGGCCAGAGTCACCGTCTTCCTCGAGGCGAGCGGATGCTCCCTGGGGGCCACGAAGACCACCCGCACAGGCTCCTCCAGCGCGATCACCGCGTCGCTGCGGTAGACGCGCGTATCCAGCTGATACACCAGGTCCACGTCGTTCTGAGCCAGCGCGCGGAACATATCGGTCGTGGTGGCGGTGGACACGATCACCTGCACCTGCGGATAGAGCTGGTGATAGCGCCCCAGCACCTCGGGAAAGCCGATCATGCACAGCGACTCAGCCAGCGCGATGCGCAGCTGCCCGGACACGCCCGAAGTGTTGTTCATCTCGCGGCAGGCGTTCTCGGTCATGCGCAGGATGTTCTGCGCGTAGCCGTAAAACCGCGCCCCCTGCTCGGTCAGCGCGATGCTGCGCCCCACCCGATCGAACAGACGTGTGCCCAGCTCTTCCTCCAGCTGCGCGATCTGCATGGAGACGGCCGACTGGGAGTAGTCCAGCTCCCGCGCGGCCGCCGAGAATGAGCGCAGCTCAGCCACCCGCACGAAGGTACTCAGGTTGCGAAACTCCATCCGTCATCCCCTCTCTCTGCGAGCGCCCTTATCCGAGCAAGGCCTTGTCGGAGGCGAAGGTCTCGCCGCTGACCTGCTCGAAGCGGCTCAGCAGATCCTCCACGGTCAGCTTTTTCTTTTCCTCACCGCGGATGTCGAAGATCACGCGGCCCTCGTGCATCATCAGCAGGCGGTTGCCGTGCGCGATGGCGTCCTTCATATTATGGGTAATCATCAGCGTGGTCAGGTGATCCTTCTCCACGATGCGGTCGGTGGTGGCGAGCACCTTGGCGGCCGTTTTGGGGTCGAGCGCGGCAGTGTGCTCGTCGAGCAGCAGCAGCTTGGGCTTTTTCATCGAGGCCATGAGCAGCGTCAGCGCCTGCCGCTGGCCGCCGGAAAGCAGGCCCACCTTGCTGGTCATGCGGTTTTCAAGGCCCAGGCCCAGGCTGGCGAGCATCTCGCGGTACTTCTCTCGCTCGGCGTTCGTAATGCCCGGGCGCAGGGTGCGCTTCTGGCCGCGGCGCATGGCCAGCGCCATGTTCTCCTCGATCCACATGCTGGCCGCCGTGCCCATCATGGGATCCTGAAACACGCGGCCGATGTAGCTGGCGCGCCTGAACTCGGGCAGGCGGGTCACATCCACCCCGTCGATCAGGATTTTGCCGCTGTCGATCGGCCACACGCCCGCGACTGCGTTGAGCAGCGTGGACTTGCCCGCGCCGTTGCCGCCGATGACCGTGGCGAAGTCGCCATCCTCCAGCGACAGGTTGACGCCGCACAGCGCCTTCTTCTCGTTAATCGTGCCGGCGTTAAACGCCTTGTGCACGTTCTGAACCTCCAGCATGCCTCACGCCTCCCTTCTGCGATGCGAACCGAGTCTGCCCTTCAGGTGCGGGATGGACAGGAACAGCGCCACCACCAGCGCGGTGAGCAGCTTCAGGTCGTCGGTGTTCAGACCCAGCCACAGCACCACCTGAATGACCACGTAGTACAGCACCGCGCCCAGCGAAACCGCCAGCAGCTTGAGCGCGAAGTTGCGGAAGATCTTGCCAAAGATCACCTTGCCGATGATGACCGCAGCCAGGCCGATGACGATCGCGCCGCGGCCCATGTTGATGTCCGCGAAGCCCTGATACTGCGCGTACAGCGCGCTGGCGAGCGCCACGATGCCGTTGGACAGCATCAGGCCCAGCACGGTCGCGCGGTCAGTATTGATGCCCTGCGCGCGGGCCATGTGCACGTTGCTGCCGGTGGCGCGCAGCGAGCAGCCCAGCTCGGTGCCGAAGAACCAGTACATCAGCGCGATGAGCAGCGCCGTGAAGATCGCGCCCACCAAAATGGCCTGCGGAATGCGCAGCAGCGACAGCAGCAGGTCGTACTTGCGCGCGCTGATGCCCTGATTGGCGCTGCCCAGTATGCGCAGGTTGATCGAATAGAGCGCCAGCTGGGTCAGTATGCCTGCCAGAATCGCCGGGATACCCATCACCGTGTGAAACACGCCGGTCACGAGGCCGGCCAGCATTCCCGCGATGAAGGCGCACAGAAGCGCCACGTATACGTTGCATCCGTTCATCATCAGCACGACGCACACCGCGCCGCCCGTGCACATGGTGCCGTCCACGGTCAGGTCGGCGATGTCCAGCACGCGGTAGGTGATGTACACGCCGATGGCCATCAGGCCCCAGATCAGTCCCTGGGCGCACGCGCCGGGCATGGCGTTGAGCAAGCTCATAATCTCCACGTTCGTTCCCTCATTTCCTGTTGTTTGCGCTGAATAACAGCATGCGGACCTCCCGGGGTGGGGAGGCCGCGCATAAATCTTGTACGTCCCGCCGCCGTTACTCGATGGCGACGAAATCCTCAGGCACCGTCACGCCCAGCTCTTCGCAGTTGGCCGCGTTGTACTTCTTGGTCACCTGGGGCGCGTACTGGATCGGCATGGTGGAAATGTCCGCGCCGTTGACCAGGATGTCGTAGGCCATCTGGCCGACGGCCGCGCCGATGTCGTAGTAGCTGATGGACAGGGTGGCCACGCCGCAGCCGGCGCAGATGCCTTCCTCGCCCGCAACCACCGGCACCTTGGCGGGCAGGCAGATGTTGTTGATGACCTCCGCGTTGTTGGCGGCGGTGTTGTCGGTCGGCACGTAGAGCACGTCGCACTCGGAGCAGGCGTTGGTGGTCACGGACGCGATGTCGTTGGAGTCGGAGAAGCCGAACGGCGCGCATTCAATGCCCATGTCGGTCAGCGCCTTGGTCACCACGTCGATCTGGTACTTGGAGTTGGGCTCGGCGGTGCAGTACAGCAGGCCCACCTTCTTCACATCGGGGAACAGCTGCTTGATCAGCGCGGCCTGCTCGTCCAGCGGCGCAAGGTCGGACGTGCCGGAGACGTTAAAGCCGGTCGTGCCGTCGAAGTCGGTCAGGTCAAGCGCCGTGGCGTAGTCGGTGATCGACGTGCCCAGCACCGGAATGGTCTCGGTTCCGTTATAGGCGGCCTGCAGCGCGGCGGTCGCGTTGGCCAGGATCAGGTCCACGTTGCCCGCCACGAAGCCGTTGACGATGGTGGCGCAATTGGACGAATCGCCCTGTGCGTTCTGATAGTCGAACTCGACATTCCCCTCGCCCAGCAGCTCGGTCAGCTTGTCCATAAAGCCCTGGCTGGCCTGATCCAGCGCCGGATGCTGCACCAGCTGGATGATGCCGATATGATACACCTTGTCGCTCTCCGCGAACGCGGGCGTCAGGCACACAAGACACAGCGCCATGGTCAGGGCAAGCATTTTCATCAGTTTTTTCATGGTATTTCATTCCTTTCACCGTGTAACGATCGTCGGCTCTCTTCAACCGATGCACTGATTATACACGCTTTCCCCCGCCGAGTCAACGATTTCTTTAATCTATAACATCACTAATTTTGATATGTCAGTCGACTCCTTTTCGCCCGGTCAATGCGCCGCTCAGGCACGCCCCGCTTTATAATAGGAAATGACCACGTTCAAAAAAACATGGAAAAGAGCGGCCGGCCGAAGCCAACCGCTCTGCGATTGAGTTTACTTCTTGTGGAACACGATGGCCCGGTCGTAGACGATTTCGTAATACGAGGGGCCCACGCCCGTTTCCGGCTCCACATACGCGCGATACGCGAGGAGGAGCTGCGCGCCGTTGTCCGCGCCGTAGAACTGTCCGTTCGGGTTGTCGGTGCTGTAGGGAATCAGGGCGGTGTAGTCGTCCCCTGCGGTGCGCGCCATCTTCATCACATAGTAGCTGCCGCTGTCCTGGCCGGGCAGGTACTCAGCCGCGGAGCCCTCGTACATGGAGTCGTACAGGCTGACGATGCCGTTGAGCATCGGGCGCGCGTAGAGCACGGTGTTGGCGTAGGTCGCCTTGCCGGTCTTCACGTGGTTCACGCCGTAGACCACGACGAAGTCCTCGTCGGAATTCAGCGTGAAATCGTTGGTCATCAGGTAGCTGGTGTCGCGGTTATCGCCCTGAGCGTTCTCGTCGTTCAGGTAGCCCGTCATGCCCTCCGGCACGGCGATGCGCGCGGTCAGCTCCTCATAGTCGTATTCCGCGCCGTATTTCTCGAGCAGGTTCTGGCGAATCGTGTCCAGCGCCTTGTCGGCCTCCGGCAGCGTCTGCACCTCGTGAACGCCGGTTCCGCGGGGCGTGAGCGTCGGATAGGCGTAGGCGTTTTCGGGCGTTTCGGTCTTGGGCGTGACGCGGTAAACGCTCATGGTCTCGGAAAGCGCCGCGACCCACTGCTCGAACGCCGCCTCGTCCGCGGGCTGGGAGGTGCGCATCAGAATGTTGAATACGTCCGCGCCCTTTTCAAGGCCCATGCGCAGCGTGTCGGCATAGAACGGCGCGATGTTGATCATGCGCTCGTCATAGCCGGCCTGAATCAGCGCGTCGCGAACCGCCTGCGCCGTGTCCTGATTGCCCGAGGCGATGTAGGCGAACTGGCCGCCGAAGCAGGTTTCTCCGCCCGCATAGCGGATGTTGTTCATGTTCACCGGCTCGCCCAGGCTGGCGAACACCGGATGGTACGCGCCAGACTCCGCGCTGCCGTACTGGAAGAAGCTGCGCTCGCCATAGGTCTTGCCGGCCTTGACGGCGGAGGAGAACACGTAATTGATCAGCGAAAAGTACTTGCACTCGGGCGGCAGCGTGCCCACGAGCACCACCGCCTCGTCCTGGCGCAGCTTATACGTCCAGCCGACCGGGCTGAAGTAGGGATTGGCGGGCTCGTTCTCGGCGGACGGGTCGTACAGCGCGGACGGCTGCTCGGCGGGCCAGCTGTACTTGCCCATCTCGGTGGCCGGGGCGGGATCCTGATTGGGCGCGGGCGGAAGCATGGGCACGAGGTAGCCCGAGCCCGCGTTGTTGCCGAAGCAGGAGATCAGCTTGCCCTGACTGGCCAGCGCGATGGTGTCCAGGTATTCAAAGTGACCCTCCTGCACATCGCAGGTTTCCGAAAGCAGGCTCGTCAGCGTATCCGCGCTTTCACTTTCGGCAAAGGCAGCGCCCTGCGCAAAGAGCGCGAGCAGCACAAGAATCAGACAGAATGCTTTTTTCATACAATTCCTCCTCCATATTTACGGTTCGATGATGTTGAAGTACAGCTTCGGCGCGGCCATGCTTTCGCAGAGCGCCTTGAACAGCGCCTCGTCGCCGCCCTCGATCGTCACCAGCTTTTCGATGTTCTCCTGATTGCCGTTTGCGATGGCCAGTATGCCCGCGCGAACGGTCGAGAGGGTCAGATCGGCGTCGTCCGAGAGCGCGTCCTTATAGTACAGCAGCACGCCGTGGTGAAGCTTCAGCAGGTAATCGTCGTCGCCCTCGAGCCGGAGGTTTACGGTAAAGCTCCTGTCCGCCAGCTTTTCCGCGTCCAGCATGATGCCCATATAGTCGAGCATGGTCTGCGCGTCCATGCCCTGCGCGGTGGTGCCCACGCCGATTCGGCCGGTCTGCGGGTAGCTTTCCGTGCCGTTTCGCAGCTCGAACGCGGCGACCAGGTAGGCGTTTCGCCACGCGCCCGACTCGGCCTGATAGCCCAGCTGCTCCAGCGCGTCGGCGCACAGGTATCGCGCATCCTGATTCGCCGGGTCGGCAAAGACCAGCGCGTTGGTGATTTCCGCGACCCACTGATACTCGCCCTTTTCATAGTCGGCGCGCGCCATTTCCAGCACCTTGTCCGCGTCGCCCAGGTACTGGGCCAGCTTCTTTGCGTACTCGGTCGGCTCCAGCGCGTCCAGATTCACCGGGTTCGCGTCGTACCAGCCCATGTACTTCTGGTAGACCGCCTTGACGTTGTGCCTGAGCGTGCCGTAGTACTGGCGGGTGTACCAGACCTTCTCCAGCGCCTCGGGCAGCTCAATCATCTGGGCGATCTCGTCGGCGGTATAGCCCTCGTTGATGTAGAGCAGCGTCTGATCGTGCATGAACTTGTACACGGCGGCGGTGTTGGTCAGGTATTCGTCCACGACCTCCCTGCCCCAGTGCGGCCAGTTGTGGGACTGAAACACCACCTCCGCATCCGCAAAGAGCGTCTGCACCTCGGTGATGTAGCGCGCCCAGTCGTTGGCGTCGCGCACCTCCGCCCCGCGCAGGGTGTAGAGGTTGTGCATGGTGCCGGTGCAGTTTTCGGCCATCCACAGCGCCTTCATCTCCGGAAAATAGGTGTTCATCTCCGCGGGGGACTCGGTGCCGGGGGTGAGCTGGAAGACCGCCTTCACGCCGTCGATCTCGAGCTCAGTCAGCGCATCGGTGATCTCAAGCGTGGGTGCGATGTAGCCCGTGCCGACCAGCGGGACGGTCAGGCCGATGCCCACGGACAGGCGGCCCTGCGCGTCGTATGGCAGGAAGTTGCCGTACTGATAGATCGCGCGGCGCTTCATCGCGGAGCCGACGAACACGTTTTCCTTCATGACCGCGTCGACGAAGCCCTGCGGCACGATAATCGCGGTCTTGCCGGAGGCGATCTGCTCGGAGAGCGGCAGCGACGGATCGGCCGCGTCCTCGGCGGAAATCAGGCCCTCGATGCCGCCGTAATGGTCGACGTGGGCGTGGCTGATGACGATGGCCACGATGGGGTCGTCGCCCATTTCCTGGCGGAACAGCTTCAGCGCCTCGGCGGCGGTGTAGCGGCTGCTGGCGCAGTCCATGACGATCCAGCCGTGCTCGCTGCGCACGAAGGTGACGTTCGAAACGTCATAGCCGCGCACCTGATAGATGCCGTCGGTCACCTCAAACAGGCCGTAGCGGGCGTTGTACTGCGTGTTGCGCCAGAGGCTGGGATTGGCGGTGTCGGGCGCGGTTTCGGCCTCGCGAACAAAATTATACGCGTCCTGCGACCAGATGGTCATGCCGTTTTCGGCTGTGATGGTCAGGCTCTCCGGGGCGGCGATCAGGCCGCGGCTGGCAAATTCACCCTCCTGCTCGTCGGAAAAGTCGAGCAGCTGATAGACCTGGGCGTTTTTCTGCGCGGTGATGTCGGTCGCCGGCTTTTTCTCGGCGTTCAGGCCGGACTGCGCGGACGCGCAGGCGCACAGCGTCAGCGCCGCGAGCGCGAGCGAAAGGATTCTCTTCATCCTTCTTCTTCCTCCGTGTACGTTTTTGAAAAATCGGTCTGGCGCGGCATACGTCAGACCGAAGAAGACATTCTTACCTGCCCAGCACGACGGAGACCCTGATGCTGCGTTCCGCCTCGTCCAGGTCGAAGCCGCCGTTGTCGGCCACGGTCACGCGCAGCTCGTACAGCGCGCCGTCCTCGAGCGAATCGACCGCCTGGCCGTTCTCGTCGGTGATCGTCCACAGCTCGGGCGCGACCTGTGTGAGCCTGCCCTGCGCGTCGTAGGCGTAGAGCTTCATGCCGGCGGCGTCGCCGGAGAGGTTGTTCATGCGGAAGGCCACGGTGGTGTTGGGGTGCACACTGCGCACGGACACGGTATTGAGCCAGCTGGCGACGCTGCCCTCGCCGCCGTCCGCGGTGAACTGCTCATCCGTCAGCACATTGCGCGCCGCCTTGTCCAGGTCAACCCTGCGATAGGGCATCTCGGGCAGGTGCACGAAGCGGTCCTGCAGCCTGAGCAGCTCGAGGTAGCCGGTCGGGCAGTAGAGCGCGTTGCCGCTGTTGCCGGCATACATGCCGATGGCCATGTTGTTGTAGCCGAACTTGTTGGCCACGTCCATGGAGAACACGGTCTCGCCGGTCTCCCAGTCCAGCATGATGTACTGCCACATGCGGGTATTGAGATCCTGCACATAGCCATAAATATAGCCGGTGGCGGTGGACAGCTTCATGATCGAGGTGTCGCTCAGATCATTGCGGCTCCAGACGCTCTTCATCTCATAGCCGGTCTCGGTCTTGACGGTGTCCACGCGCTGCACGCCGGGGGCGATCATGCTGTTTCCCTGGGTCAGCCAGTTCATGTCGTAGATGTTGGCGTAGCTCTGGATGGAGGAGTCGCTGTCCGGGTTGGCCAGGCCCGCGCTGCCCGCGCCGAACCAGTTGCACACGATCGTGCTGACCGTGCCCTGGCCGTCGTCATAGACGATGGCGGAGTTCTCGACCGCCACCTGATAGCCCTCGGGCAGGTCGTCGAGAACCGGCAGGCTGGCAACCTTCTCGCCGGTCTTCATGTCCAGCGCGATCAGGTTCACGATCTCCTGGTTGTCGGTAAACAGCACCAACTCGGGGGTCAGCGAGGGGGAGCAGCCGCCGCCCCAGGCCAGGCCGCCGCCGGTCGTCCTGTCGCCCTCGCCGCTGACCTTCGCGCCGACGCTCTCGTAGGGGGTCTTCCAGACCACCTCCACGCCCTCGTTCGCGCGCAGCAGGTAGCAGTTCTGGTTGGTGAGGATGACCGCGCCGTCCTTCGAGGCCGCGATGCCGTTTTCCGCGCCCTCGCCGGCGGACAGGTCGCACACGTAGACCGCGCTGGCCAGGTCGGCCTCCTCGCCCTTGAGGATCGCCTCGATGGCGCTGCGGGCGATGTAGCCCATCACGCCCTGCTGGCCGCGCTCGGGATAGATGCGGAAGCCGCCGGTGGCGAACCACAGGTTGCCTTCATAGTCGAACACCACGGACAGCAGGTTCTGGGTCAGCTCCTTGCCCAGCGCCGCCTCGGCCGCGGCCTTGATATCGATGTCCAGCACCTTTTCAAACTCGGGCAGCACATTGCCCTCTTCGTCGGTGGCGCGCAGCATCAGCACGTGGTTGTTGCTGGTGGGGCAGACGATGCGGTTCTCGTTGTCCAGGAAGGTGTAGGAGCTCTGGATCATGTAGCCGCCGCCGTCGTGCTGCTTGGGGGAGAAGTACCCCAGCGTCTTTGTTTCCTCGGCGTTCAGGTCGCGAATCGCGATGCCGCCCAGCAGCGGCACGACTGCGTGGCCGTAGCTGTCGAAGTAGATTGCCGGGGAGGCGTTGGCGTTGGTGGTCTCATAGGAGACGTTGATTTCCGGATAGATGCCCAGGGGCAGGATCTCGTCGGTCGAATCGGTGTTATAGCCGTCGTGATGAATGTTCGCGTCGCTCTTTGCCATGTAGGGGTTTACGTCCACCCGCTTGGGGGCGAGCGCCTTCACGGGCAGCGCGGCGGCGAAGGCCGCGGACGCGCTCAGGCACAGTGCCAGCGCCAGCGCAAGGGCGGTACGGATCAGTCTTTTCATTTTCTCATGTCCTCCTTTTGTCGTTCAACGTCGTTTCAAATCAGCGGTTGCCTGCTTCGAGTCGGTTGGGCGAAAGTTCCTGCCTTCCAGCCAGACGTTCAGGCCCTGCCGAAAGCTCTCTTCGCTCACAGGCTCCAGGATAAAGTACTCCACCCTCAGCCGGAACGCCTGAAGCGAAAAGTCCAGATCGCTGCACCAGATCATCCCGCATGCGGGGCAGAGCGAGCGCAGGTGCTCCGCGGCGTTCAGTCCCGCCACGCCGGGCAGGGCGATCACCGCGTGGGTCGGCGCGGCGCGCTGCACGCTTTCAAAGAACTGCTCCTGACCTTCAAAGCCCTCAACCTGCGGAAACAGCCCCTTTCTGTGACAGAACCGGACAATCTGCTCGAGATAGCTCTTTCGCGCCTTGTCCCGGTCGGCCAATACGGCGATTCGGTACACAGCATTCCTCCTTTCAGAAGCGGCCTGTTGCGCTTGTCGAATTCAGTATATAGAAAACCGCGCTTTTTGCAAGGGATATGGCACGAAAGGCGCGATAATGGCACGAATTCGCGAAGAAGTCTTCCGCTTTTTTGACACAGGAAAGATTGTCTCGTATAAACCGCCGTGCTATAATAAGATAAATCCGAATAGGAAAGGAGGCCTGCGCATGCGAATCGCGATTGTGGATGACCAGGCGCCCGAGCGGACGCTGCTCAGGGGGCGGCTTGAAAGGGCGCTCGGCCGGCGCAGTGTACAGGCGGACTTTTTTGAATATGAAAACGGGGAGGCGTTCCTTGACGCGGCGAGGGCAGAGCGCTTTTCCGCCGCGTTTCTGGACGTGTACATGCCCGGAATCAGCGGCATGGAGGCGGCAAGGGCGCTGCGGACGTTCGACCCGGCCTGCCTGCTGATCTTCACCACCACCTCGACCGACCACGCCCTCGAGGGCTTTCAGGTGCGCGCGATGCACTACCTGGTCAAGCCGTTTACCGAGGAGGACGTCGACCGCCTGGTGGGCGAAATCCTCGCCCGCACCCCGCAGGCGGACAAATACCTGGACGTGAAGGTCGGCGGCGGCGACATTCGCCTGAGCTACCGGCACATCGTCTACGCAGAGCACTTCTCGCACCTGATCCACATCCACACGCCCGCGAAAAAGACGCTGACGACGCGCATGCCGTTTAAGGACTTCACCGCGCCGCTTCGAGACGATCCGCGCTTCTTCGTCTGCGGCCGCGGCGTGATCGCCAACCTGGAGCACGCATCGGACTTCGAGGACGGCGCCTTTCTCATGGACGAGGGCAGCCGCGTGCTGGTGAGCCGGGAGCTGACGAAGGCCGCGCGGCAGGCGTTCATGGAATTCCTGCTCAAAAAGGGGGGCTGCGCATGACGGAGGCGCTGCGCCCGGTGCTGGAGCTCGCCGTGGTGATTCCCGGCCTGCTGCTGGCCTATATCCCGATGAAAACCTACCTGAAGCAGCCCGTTTCGTGGCTGCTCATATGGCTTTCTCCGCTGCTTGCCGCGCTGGTCGCCGGGGGCGGACTGGCCTGCTATACCCTGCGCGTTCCCACGGGCCTGGCGCTTGCCCTGCTCGCGGCGGCCGCCTCGGCAATCTACGTCGGGACGCTGCGCGTCTCGCTGTGGAAATCCGCGACGGTCGCGCTGTCGGTCTGCGCGGTGTTCGCGTGCCTGAACAGTATTTCCCGGGCACTCGACGCGGCCTTTACCATCCGCCTGAGCTCACCCGAAATCGAGCCGTGGTTCTGCCTGCGCGCCGTGATTTGTGAGAACGCGCTGTGCTGGCTGACAGTGGCGGCCGCCTGGTATCCCGCCACTCACATCGTGCGCAGCATGATCGAGGACGATAACTTTGCGCAGACCTGGTACGTGTTCTGGATTCTGCCGCTGATCTTCATCGCGCTGAACGTGTTCATGGTGCCAAATTACCGCGAAACGCTGTATACGGGCCGAGTCCTTCAGGGGTATTTCATCCTCAGCCTAGTGCTCCTGCTCCTGCTGATGTGGTTCAACGTCATTTTCCTGCAGATGGCCAACAGTCTGAACCGCAATGCCCGGCTTCAGCAGGAAAACCACTTCCTCTCCATGCAGCGGGAGCGCTATGAGAGCCTCAAGGCCGCCATTGAGGAGGCGCGTCAGGCCCGCCACGACACGCGGCACCACTTCAACCAGCTTTCGGCGCTGGCGGATGAGGGAGACCTGGCGAAAATCAGGGCATACCTGAATAAAGCCGCCCAGCGAATTCCCAGCCTGGACATGAGCTTCTGCGAAAACCGCGCCGCCGACAGCGTGATCGGCTATTACTGCGCGCTCGCGCGGCAGGAGGGCGTCCCCTTTCAGGCGCAGATCGACCTGCCCGCGCAGCTCCCCGTGGACGAAATTGACCTGTGCCTCGTGCTGTCCAACCTGCTGGAAAACGCGCTCGAGGCCAGCGCCCGAACCGCACCCGAACGCCGGCGCATCGGCGTGCAGGCCCACGTGCACTCTGGCCGGCTGGCGCTCATTCAGGTGGAAAACGCCTTCGACGGCGAGGTCTCGGAAAAAAACGGCGTATTCCAGTCCTCCAAGCGCAAGGGAAGCGGCATAGGCGTCCAGTCGGTTCGCCGCATCGCCGAGAAAAACGGCGGCGCAAGCACCTTCGAGCACCAGGGCGGCCTGTTTTCGGCCAGGGTTATGCTGCGGGGCAAATGACAAAGGCCCTCTCCCCCGCGCCTGCGCGCCGACTCTCGAAAAAAAAGATGAATCGAGGTCACCTTTCATGTTTTCGAACAGTGAGCTGAGAAACCTGAGCGTCCCGCTGTTTATCGAGCAGTTTCTGCTGATATTCGTGGACATCGCGGACACGTTCGTGGTCGGCTTCACCAGCGGGGCGGCGTGTCGCCGTGCCGCAGGACAAGAAAGGCCAACGTGACCCTGTACATCCCGATCGCAGCCAATGTGATCAACGTCATCGGCCAGTGCGCAGGTGTGTTCGGGCCGCACATGGATGCGGCAAGGGCGGCCGCGGCGAATTTCTAATTCAAGGCTGAACAGATTCACACTGGCGCTGTCCATCCTGTGGAACGCGCTGTTTTTCGCCCCCAGCCCAAGCGGGTTTATGCGAAATCTGCCGAATGCCCGCTTGGGCAGAGCGGACGTCCGACGGTTTGAGCCTGTTTTCTTTTTTACCTGAGCAGATTGCGGATTTCCTCAAGGATGTCGGCACTTTCCGGCTGCGCGGTTTCCTCCACAGGCACGGCGCTTCCGCGGATCGGATTTGCGACTTCATCAGGCGGAGAACGCCAGAAAGCCTTCCTTCGCGCAGACGCGGCTTCAACTATCCGCATCGCTTGCCCAAAATGGTTTTTTAAATTTCTGTAGATGGACAGTACGTTCGCGAGAGTTCTGATCAAAAAGCACAACGGTTTAAAAATGTGGACTGCACGAAAGGCATACATGACCACGAAAAATGAACAGGACAAGCCAAGTAACAAAAGCCCAAGTGGGCGCAAAAGTGGGTGCAAGCCTATTTTTGAAGGAAACAGCCCCTGTAAATTATGACTGTTTCAACACTCAAAGATGCGATTTCAATCGGTTTATCCCAGAAATCAAGGGATTTTCACCGATTTATGGATAACAGAAAACTCAGTTCTTCATTTCTGAAGAACCGGGCAATGGTCGAGGTGACAGGATTTGAACCGGAGTTCAATATATCTAATTGAGCATATTACACATCAAAATCGGCACAATTCAGCGAAATCCTTGTCGCATTTGACAGGGGGCAAATCACGCTTAACATGCCAAACGGGTGTAAAAACGGGTGTAATTTCCCGCCGCTCTCCTGCGACCTTTTCAAAAAATGCAGGATTGGGGTGATGTGCAATCCGTCAATCCTCCGCTCGAATCTTGGCGATGATAGCGTCTACCTCCTCGCGAGGGGCGTCAACCAAGGCATAGATGACATCTTGCGAAAGATTTTTGCTCAGGGTACTGCGGACAACCTTCTCGTAGGCACGCGCTTCACCGCGCTTTTCGCCGAGCATCTCCGAGTTATAGTCCCGCGAAGCCTGTTCGCGCTTGGCGCTCATCTCGTAGTCGTACATACGGCGCAGGTCTGGGTCATTGAGCGAAACCTTGTAACGCTTGGCAAAAGCCCTCATTCCTTCGGTCATATTACTGAGCACCTCCAATTCATGGTCATTTTTGTAGCCCACGTCCAGCAGATACAGCCAACGGAGCAGCGGATCATCTTTGACGCTTTCCAGCGTCGGGTGAGTGTCTCGGAACTTCGGCAGTTCGATGTTGTAGATGCGGAATGCATCCGTCGCCGTTGCAGGCTCTTTCCTATACAGCAGGCCGATGGGCTGCAGCAGGTCGGGATGTTCCTCACGCAGGACGAAATCCAGCAGATTGATAACGCGCACTCTGGGGAGCTCGTGGTAGGGCTGACCTTCGCGGAATTCTTCGCTCATCAGCGCGCTTCCGTAGAACCACGAGCGGTCGTTCATGGACGGTTCGAGGTAAATCTGCACCTCGATGTCGAACAGCGTGCCATCGGCAGCCTCCACACGTGCGTCCAAGCGTCCACCGTGGGTCGAAACCATGCGCTTCTGCACACTGTACTGTGCCTGTACGGATTTCACCTTGCCAATCAGCGGGTCGCCCGCATCCGTCAAACGCTGTCAATCAGCTCCTGCATGGAAACGGTCAAGTCCTTGTCTGCAAAGATGTAGCTGAACACGGAATCCGACAGCGGTTCCAGTTTGATTTTCTCGTAGCTCTCCATTGCGTGCATCCTCCGTTCCTGATTCTATTATAACACGGCACAGGGGAAACGTCAAACCAATTTCTCTGCGAAAGAACACATCCACCCCCGATGGAATATCTTTCAGGCGGACAACACCCATAGGGGAAAAATCCTCTTCTTTCTTTATTTGTATATAGGGCGGACAGATACACGCCACCATGCCCCCTCCGGCTGTTCGCAGCTGAGAGGTGGTCATTTTTGATATGCCCCTCTTTCGCACAGAAACGCCTCTGTGAGCCGTTCTGCGTTTGGGGTAGCAACGGGAGTGGAAAGGGTGTGGAAGAGCAGGACAGTGGCAAGGCGGAACGCGCTGACCATTTGCGTGGGCTCACGAAAATGGTCAGCATCATCTTCGTGGTTTCACGAACATGATAGCATTTTACGGACGTGCGCAAAATGGTCGGCGAAGCATTTTGTTGAGGCCAACAAAATGGTGGCATGAGAAAAGCCCCGCCGCTGGAATGCGGCGGGGCGAAGGGGTAGCAGGCTTAAGACTGTGAATCGTCACACTCAAGGCCGTGCTGGGCAATCCATTCTTTGGCAAGTTGTATGAATGGGTTTGAATACATTGTGAAGTAGTCTCCATATACGCCACGCTCACGCATATAGTCAGCAACCCTTTTCGAGGCCTCCCAGTCTTCATCGGGGCAGCGCGGAGTAGCACCTTCCACCGTCGTCGGTTCCCTGTAAAACAGTTCCCACTGCTCCGGCCGCTTAAAGCCAAGCTTCATCAGCTGTTCGCGGGTGATGTTCCCCATAGCCATCGCATTTTTACAAACTGCACCGCTCAGGCGTACTACAGGGCTTGTCAGGTACCTGTCGGGATTTGCGGCGAAGCGCTGGTAGTCCTCACTCGTCAGGCCGAGTTCTGGGTAGCACTCATCCGCCTGCCATTTGGGCGGGATATATTTCCCGGTTTGCCTGTCCAAATAACCTCCAAGGCTCATCAGATCCATTACGTCAACCAGAGCGACCTTCATAAAATCATCCCCTTACAAAATACCAGAAATGCAGTGAACTGTACGAACCAAAGTTCACGTTATAATGCTCATAGAATGCCCCGGACGCAACGTCAAGCCGGGGTTCACCGAACCGCTTCGCCAGATTGTACGCATCACGCCCATATCTTGTATACACGCCCAATGCAGCCGGGATGCCCGATTCTGAATACTTCGCAGTGGCAAGCTGTATCAGCTTGGTCTCAAAATCCGCTACTCGAAGGAAGACATAGGCCTCATTTTCGGTCATAGCCGGAGAAATCAGCATGGGAGAGGCATGTCCATATGCCACCGCCAAATAGTACTTTCTCTCCTCCTCCGGCGGATCATCCGGCGCGGGCGTTGCAGAAGGATCAGGGGTCACTCTGACAGAAGTAATGGTCTTTACTCTGCTTACTACCTTTGTAACTCTTCTAAGAGATACATACAGCAGTGAGCCAATGATCGACCCAATTATGCGATCTTCCATGGAGCCGCCTATCGGTCTCCAGTTAGGCGCAGCTCTGTCTTCTGAATAGGAGATCGGTCCATGCCCGGACGGGTCGCTTGCTCCTACCGGCGCATTCTTGCAGTAGGCGTACAGGTTGGCGCCGAAAAGGCCCGCGCCGTCCATCACGTTATCCGCCGAAATGAACCGATGCAGCTCCGGATAGTAGTACCGGCTGCGCAGCCAGTACATCCACGTCTCGTCGTCGTAGATATACCCACGGTAGCGGAACGGGTTCGCATAGCCCAGCGTGTTCGCCAGCTCACCCGTACGGCTCAGCTGAGCGCCCCACGCGTCGTACTTGTATTCTACCACAATCGTGCCGTTCGAGTCAAGGTGTTATGGTATGAGAAACGCCCCGCCGCTGGAATGCGGCGGGGTGGTGAAAAGAATGAAGTCTATTTTTATGGGTAGGTGCTGTTCAAAGGTCGTCATATTCGTACAAAGAGGCTTCGCTGCCACACAGATTAACGGGATGCCAAAATATGAGATCATCTATCATCAGAATCCAGCCGAAAACCCAATATGCTACTCAATGTGGATTCCAAATCTGCGCCAGATAGTTTTTCTAACTCCGGCATTTTATTCTCACCATTCGACAAATACCGCTCTAATCCCTCGATATTATAGTTCTCGTGTGTCAGACCATATGCTTCACAATCTCCGCTTACGTTAACAGAAACAATCGTATCATTCTCACACAGCCCAAAGATGAACACATCATCATCGTAAACGGATGAAAAGAAAACTGGAAGATTTAGAAGAGTGTTCACCTTTTTGGCAATCGGCTGGATGTTTTCAAACGTCACTCTTTGATCATATATACTCACAAATCCATTGTGCTCGACCACTGTTTGTTTCGCATGGCCGTAACTAGCGGAACGAGTAAGCTGATTGAGAAGCGGAATTTGCTGTTGAGACAGGTTCAATCCAAGCAATGCAGCTACTTGTTCCACATTAGTGGGAAAAACTGCGCTCATGGCATTGATACAATTACTAATAAGCGCATCAATATTTTTGCTGATGCCTTCTGCCCGAATATGCAACGAGCCATATTTTCTTCCCATACCCACGTCTCCTTCTTTTGTCAACCAAGAATCAGGGCTGCAAGGCTTCCCGCAGCGCCCAAACTCGGTATGTCATCTGCGATACCTGCCCCGCCACTTAATACATCCTCAAGTATCGTACCGCCCATAACCGTAATGAAAGCTAATGCTGCCCAGAAAAGCCGTCCTTTAACGTTTGACCTCACCTCGCTGGAGCGGACATCTCTTCGATCATTATAGAACGAATAATGCAAAACGCCACCACCTGAACTGGCAACCCGCATCTTAATATCATCAACAATAGGAATCCCCGTTATCTCGTCAATATCGAATCCTGCAACCAACCCGCCTTTGGCCATGTATTTACCCGCCTGATCAACCGCAGTTGTACCGATGGGCTTGACCTCCCACACAAAAGTTCCGGCAACAATATCTGCTTCGCCGACGCCGGGAATACCGTGCTCAAGAACTGGCACATATCCCATAGAGTACAATTTCTTTGCAACGTTGAGCTGTGCAATTTCATGGAAGGCATTGTATACGTTGCCGCCATTCAGCACGATGACCGCTGCGGACACGGACGAATCATCGATCAATCCGAGATTATATGCACCACTAATCGCATTGAGTACGGTCACGGGCATCCGGCCAGAAGAATCAATATGTTCAAGCGGTTTTCCGTAGCAGTATGTGTAGAGATTCCCTTTATAAACCACGTCAGGCGTAATAAATCTGCCCAGCAGACCGCTGTAGTAGCGGCTGCGCAGATAGTACAGCTCCGTTTCCTCATCGTAGACGTAGCCACGATAGCGGAACGGGTTGCGCTTGCCCAGCGTCGCTGCCAGCGAACCGGTGGTAGCAATCGCCTTGCCCCATGCGTCGTACTTGTATTCTACAACAAGATTGCCCGCATTGTCAAGCAGCCCAACGACGTCGCCCTGCAGGTTATGCACGTACGTGTACATCGTGCCGTTATAATCCACCTTTGCCGGACGGCCCTGCGCGTCGTAGAAGAAGTGCAGCTCATGCGTGCCCTTGGTCATGTGCGCCAGCAGGCCGCCGCGCCAGGTGTAGTTGTACGTGGTGTAGATATGCCCCCTCTATATTGACAATGCATTCTTCATCGTCACATATAGAAGGAGCATACCATGGAACATAGCTTCCTATCAATTCAACCGGCTGCGTATGTACAGGAATATGAACAGCAAGGCACTCACCCAAATGAGGAAAGACAGGCCTGAACTGTATACGCGGGATGCCCAGGTCATCATCCTTCTCAGGCGCCTGAAGCGATTTCGATAGAAAGAATCGCGAGGAATGCGCCACGCTTTTTCCGTGAAGAGAATAGAAACGAGGCGTCCTCTGTCGGATGCACGATAGAGAATAAACGCGACAAGTGGCGCCCAAAAGCGCGATTTGGGGAAGGCGATGCCTTGCAGCAGGAATGATCGCGCCATGTCAATAAGCGTGATCGCCGTAAGATACAGCAAAAGGATATATGCCGCTATCAGGCAAAGTGCCGTCATGCAAGCCCCTGTGAAGGCGCAAAGCGCTTTCCTTGTTTGACTGTTCATTCGCCGTTCACCCTATCCACAGAGATACAGGTAATCTGTCCATTCAAAATACTCCGTCATTGTGGTGGGAAGAATTCTACGATCGTTCGAATAGATCGTAGAGTCTACCTGTACGATTCCAGTGTATCCATTTGGAGTCGCATCACATATTGCCTGGATGTACTGCCAATTCTGAGCCGTTTCACTCGCCGCATCATACACGTCATAAGCCACCATACAGACCAGAAGCCACTTTGGCAGAAATACAGCGATTCTTCTCTCACGTCGTGAAACAGCCTTGCTCAAGAGATATTCCGACAATTTCTGCAGGACAATTTTCCTGTTAACTCCCATGGCTGTTTTCAGCTTGTCTTCGACTTTTCCTTTCAGCCATTCGCTCAACTGTGAAACTCCTGCAATGAGCATTGCATCACAGTAAGGCACATATGTATACACGCTTTTTCTCCTGATTTGAATCCACCCTTCTTCCTTGACCACTTCATCCGTGATTGCCGTTGAGTAGTCCCCTCTAAACACCAGATCACTAATCGCTGCAGTACCATAAGGGTCTATCAACATCGTTGAATTGTTTCTGCAGTAGGCATACAGATTGTGATCAAGAGGCTCGCCAAGTCGCCCGAAGAGGGTGTCCGCCGAGATAAACCGATGCAGCTCCGGATAGTAGTACCGGCTTCTCAGCCAGTACATCCACGTCTCGTCGTCGTAGATATAGCCCCTGTAGCGGAACGGGTTCGCGTAGCCCAGGGTGTTCGCCAGCTCACCCGTGCGGCTCAGCTGAGCGCCCCATGCGTTGTACTTGTATTCTACCACAACCGTGCCGTTCGAGTCAAGGAATTATGGCATGAGAAACGCCCCGCCGGTGAGGGCGGGGCTGGACAAATGGTTGAGCTCTATTCTACAGAAATAGACTTACATAACACGCACAAGACGTCTCCGGAAATGAATTGCATTTCCGTTTCAATGCTGTCCGCGAGTTCACTGATAAAAGGCTCTTCGCAGGCTTCACACGCGACGGTTTGAACCAGCTGGTTATACAAAAATCCGCTTTGCTTCTCTACCGCCTTGCAGCCGTAGATATGCGGCGACGGGCCCCAGAAATCACAGCTTACCATCTGATGCGCATACACGCCGCGATAGATCATTCTGTGTTGCTTGCCGTCATCAGATTGAAAGAACAACATGAGCTCTTTACGGCCATAGTCGAATGTCCATTTTTCACAAACAGCGTCGTGAAGTATTGCCATCCAATCGCCGATGGACGCTAGGGCATTATTTTCCATAGGTCATCACCTCATTCTAAGTACTTCCAAGGTTCGCTGTTCATATTGCCAAAGAACAGAGAATTCCACGGTTCGGGTACGGCATCTCCCGGCCAGTAGTGTCCTCCTTCAAGATGGCTATTATTCATTGATGGAAGCATTACATGGTAATGAGAGCCATTTTTTGTATCGTAATCCCATTCAAAAATAGAAATCTTCGTGAACGGGATATTCCATTTGATCACTATTGGACTGTTCGCTCCAATGGGATAGGCATTAGCGATCAATCCAAAGGGATGAAAATCAAATGGACTTACAGGGAAGTATTCCTGATGGGGTTGTGGCGTAGGCGAAGGCGAAACAGCCGGAGTTGGTGACGGTGCGGTTGTCGTCTCGACTTTGATTTTCGTCTTTGTTATAGTTTTGGTTTTCGGTTTGCTAATATGTATGAGAATCTCGCCGGATACCAACGTGCCTAACGCACCAATGATCGCCCCAATTATGCGATCTCCCGAGGCCCCGCCTATCGGTCTCCAGTTAGGCGCAGCTCTGTCTTCTGAATAGGAGATCTCAAAGTGCCCGGACGGGTCGCTTGCTCCTACCGGCGCATTCTTGCAGTATGCGTACAGGTTGGCACCGAAGAGGCCCGCGCCGTCCATCACGTTATCCGCCGAAATGAACCGATGCAACTCAGGATAGTAGTACCTGCTGCGCAGCCAGTACATCCACGTCTCATCGTCGTAGATGTAGCCCCGGTACCTGAACGGGTTCGCGTAGCCCAGGGTATTCGCCAGCTCACCCGTGCGGCTCAGCTGGATGCCCCATGCGCTGTACTTGTATTTTACCACAACCGTGCCGTTCGCGTCAAGGATGCCGACGATATCTCCCTGCAAATTGTGGACGTAGGTGTAGATAACGCCGTTGTAGCTGACCTTCGCCGGACGGCCCTGCGCATCGTAGAAGAAGTGCAGCTCATCCGTACCCTTCGTCATGTGCGCCAGCTGACCGCCGCGCCAGGTGTAGTTGTACGTGGTGTACACGTAGCCGCTGGTATTGGCCACCGTCTTGCGCACGCGCAGGCCGTTGTGGTCGTAGTCGTAGGTCACGACCGTCGCGTTCTGCGTCTGCCGCTTCAGCTGCCGCCCGGCTTCCCACTCAAACGTCCAGCCGCCGTAGCTCTTCAGGTTGCCGATTGCGTCGTAGGTCAGCGGGTACTGGCCGCTCGCCGTCAAGGAGCTATGAAATGAGAAAATCCCCGCCGCTGGAATGCGGCGGGGACGACACCTTAACGTTTGTGCTTCAAGCGTTTCTTTTTGATATTCCGACAACTTACAATGAAAAGCACTGCATAAAACGGCACGACGCAAACAGCGATAATGCACCATTCCCCAAACGTTATACCCGGTCTCAAATAGTGAATTTGAAGCCAAACAGAAAGTGCGCACCATACACACATTCCAGCAATCACAAGACCTTTTTTCATAAATCAGTCATCCTCTCTAAGTCGTACACTCTGGGCAATAAAAATGCCGAAGCCAACTACAGTGCAAACGGCACCAACATAACCTGCTACTGCAGCAACGACACCTGTTGCAGCATAACTAACAACTGTAGCAATAACACCAGTACCGCCCATTATACCGCTCAGCACATGCAAAGTATTATCAACACTGGCAGTTGTCCATCTATACGCATCGACTGCCCAATTGCAAATCTTCATGCCAGCGTTATACGTCATCTGTGCAGAGAGAATGTCAGCCTGCTGCTGCGCACTGAGCACATTCTTGACAAAATTCCCTGTATCTTCCCACGCCTGCTTAATCCAAGGTTTAGCACTGCCATTCCACCAGCTGCCCAACGCGTTGCCGACATCAGAGGCTTTCTTCTTGATCCAATTTCCAGCCTGTAAAAGTTTCTCATCAAGGCTTTTCGCCATGCGGATGTTGACTTCGGTTTTGATCTTCGTCTGGTATTTGAGTTCATCACCGATTCTGTTGCCAAGATCGGAAAACCAATTCCCTACACTCTGCCAAAACTCGTTCCATCCATAGCCGGATGTATCTACTCTCGAAAGCGGATTGTTCGAACAGTACGCAAACAGGTTCGTGCTGAGAAGTCCCGGAATGATCGCGCCATCTTCATTCAAAAACCGTCCAATTTCCGGGTTGTAATACCTGCTTCTGAGGTAATACATCCCCGTCTCGCTGTCGTAAATGTAGCCCCTGTACCTAAACGGGTTCAGCAGGCACAGCCAGTTCGAGATCGGCAGTTGGTCGCTCGCGTACGTCGCGCGTCCCCATGCGCTGTACTTGTATTCTACCACAACCGTACCGTTCCCGTCAAGGCGTTATGGCATGAGAAACGCCCCGCCAGTGAGGGCGGGGCGCTCAATTACTTCTGAATCCGCTTATCAATATGGTATGTTATGATCTGTTCAATGAACACAAGTGCAATAAGACCAACCACGATGATCAAATCCGACCAAAATTCAGTAACTCCCAATCGCCGCTGCACAAACTGAGTGATGCCGAAAACTCTTCGAAGGAGGTAGCATATTGGTATGCTCTTACAAAATACACTATCAGCATATCCTACGTACTTATTAGCTCTTTCATCACCATAAGGAAAGCGAATCCTTTTCAAGACTACCAACCTCCCAGCGCCTCTTCAAGCTCAACCAACGTCATTTCACCCAGCTTTTGCTGCGGGGTAATCGTACTGTCATAGTCACTATACAAATGACTATACCACACCTCACAATAGTCCGGATAAATCCGCAGTTCGTAGCTATGGACTTCCACAGCAGGAACAAAGAACAGCACCTTGAAGTTCCGCTCGTATTGGCACTGTATGCTTGTGTAGGTGCCCGGCCGAACAGTGAATGCATCCACAAAGATATCTTGAATTCTACCCGATACTTTTCCCAAAGCCCATCCACCAAAAGCCGTTCCAGCAGCTTTCCCGATCATCTTGAAGAACTTGGGGCATTGGGGAGATACGCCCTTTTGTCCCCTCAAAGCGCTGCTTGCTGGCATTGTGTATAATGTTAGTCAAAACATAATGTCTTCAATCTCTTGAACAACTTCTGAGGTAAGATCAAAGATTTATTTACACAAATTAGCAAGGCATTTTCATCTAAAGCAATGGATATAAACACATCGGTAATCCCTTCAGTCACCAATTTCTCAAAAGAGCGCTGTAAACATATAACACTGCTCGCGTGTTCAAAAAGATTAAACATAAATATATTTTCTGGATTCTCTTTAATTGCTTTATCCAAAAAGTCATTAAATAAAGAATACGGTACAACCGCAGATATTTCTGCATAACCAGTTGAACGGGGACTTGCAAAGTGTTCCAAACCTTGATCCTTTACAAATTCTAACAACGGACTTCCTTCTGTTACAGAATCAATCGTCACTGCAATCTGTTTGAAGTCAAACGCAGTGGAGATTTTAACTATATTAGTGAAGCTACATTTAATACCAGAAATCCGTATTTCTGCTGGATTGAATAAAAAGCTTTTTGTTAATTTAATCACGTACAATGCCTCCCCACAAGTTTAATCGTGTGCAATACCGCCCCACAAGCCAGCACCCACCATACCAATCGGGAGATGGTAATTTGCAGTCTTTGCCAGCTGGATATTCATATGAAACAGGCTTTTGGTACCGACATCAAACCGTACATTTTTATATTTGCTTCCAATTTTCAATAACGTCCCGCCTGCTTCATACCCCTTTGGGTGATTAGGAGATAATATGCGTACTTTATTACCAATAGTCAATCCACCATTTCTTCCTGTTGGAACACCTGCATTAGCAGCTGCTTTGAAACCACTACTGAGTATCTGTGAACCGCCTGCCATAATTCCGCCAGTCATAAATCCATTTGCAAAGCCATCAATGGCACCGTCTACAACAGCTTCGCCTACACCACTCCAACTGCCAGTTGAGACGCGATGGTTGGCAGCGCGCATTCCAGCGCCAACACCTGCACCAACCACTCCAGATACCGCAGCAGCTTTCAATCCCGTAACTGCAGCTCCAACAAATGCAGCTGCGGCACCGCCAGTTGCAGCTGTTGCGGCAACAACGACTGCTCCAAGGACGACTGCTCCAATGCCAATAGCCAATTTCGCCCAGTTAGGCAGAGACCAATTTCCTTCCGCATCAAACCGATTGATTGGCGAATTACGGCAATAGGAATACTGATTATAGCTGAGCAATTCCCCATCCATACCAAGGTATTCGACTTCGTCCGCATTGATGAACCTATGCAGTTCGGGGTAGTAATACCGGCTGCGCAGCCAGTACATCCACGTCTCGTCGTCGTAGATGTAGCCGCGGTAGCGGAACGGGTTCGCATAGCCCAGCGTGTTCGCCAGCTCACCCGTGCGGCTCAGCTGGATGCCCCATGCGCTGTACTTGTATTTTACCACAACCGTGCCGTTCGCGTCAAGGAATTATGGCATGAGAAACGCCCCGCCGGTGAAGGCGGGGCGATGGAATTGGACGGAGCTATCAGGAAACTATACGGTAGTAATACCAACCGTCATCTATCGGGAGGAGCCTATACCACTCATCAATAGAAGCGATATCATTTGTATAGAGAATGCCAAACGGGGTCAACCACATTATGAGATCTTTATATTCGAAAAAAAGAATGCCGTCTGCCGAGTATATTGAATTAATACCTATATCAGCAAGATTGTGCGGAATTGAAAACTCCTTTATAGGCCTAATTCCCAATACGGTAGCCAATGGCATGGTATTCAAAGAGACGTCATTTACAACTTTAACAAACTCTTCTCTGTTTGTATTAAAGTCATGCAGTACTCTTTTTTCTGCCTTTTTCTGCGTGATTGGGATAGGTGATGCGCACATAAAGGCGACAATTCCACTTATCGCTACTAATGCGAGCACTCCATGAAGTGATCTTTTCCCCATTTGAACCTCCCTCTTTAGTTGTTGCCCCAAGCTCCCTTATAGATTTCAATTCCCCAAGCGATGCTTTCGTGGTCTTCCTCGCTATCGAAGAAATAATCTATGCGGTTACTTGTGTCACCTCCACCAGTTACAGCTGCGAAACCTCCACCCGCGAAGATTATCGCATCAGAGATGCCTAATGCCTTGCCAACATAGCCGAAGTTTAAGTTTCCATACTCCTCGAAAGTAATTATCTTCCCTCGGAAATAGAACTTGTCACATCCCAACGCCCACCATGGCTTGCGATTTTTGCGCTTGTAATCCATGGGTGCATTATGGTTCACTTGATTGTAAAACCACTCATATTTGCCAAAGACACCTTCAAAAACAGCGTTTGCCGCCCCGCCATAGGGGTAGTTTGTAAGATAGTCAGTTTGCGTTTTTCCGCTATCCTGTAGTGCTCTTCGGGCTTTATCCCGGTTAATGAGGAGCTGGACTTCCGCCCCGATCGCGGGCACGACAATCTTGGAAACTGCAACAACACCAGGAACTATCTTCAAAGCAGACTTCAAAAAATGCCCGTTTTCGTCGGATGATATAGCAGGCGAATTGGTGCAATACGCAAATAGGTTGTGCGTCATCAACCCCTTGTACATATTGATGAACACATCCGCATTGATAAACCGATGCAGCTCAGGATAGTAGTACCGGCTTCTCAGCCAGTACATCCACGTCTCGTCGTCATAGATATACCCGCGGTAGCGGAACGGGTTCGCGTAGCCCAGCGTGTTCGCCAGCTCGCCCGTGCGGCTCAGCTGTGTGCCCCATGCGCTGTACTTGTATTCTACCACAACCGTGCCGTTCCCGTCAAGGATGCCGACGATATCTCCCTGCAAATTGTGGACGTAGGTGTAGATCACGCCGTTGTAATCCACCTTCGCCGGACGGCTCTGCGCGTCGTAGAAGAAGTGCAGCTCGTCCGTGCCCTTCGTCATGTGCGCCAGCTGGCCGCCGTGCCAGGTGTAGTTGTACGTGGTGTAGACGTAGCCGCTGGTGTTGGCCACCGTCTTGCGCACGCGCATACCGTTGTGGTCGTAATCATAGGTCACGACGGTTGCGTTCTGCGTCTGCCGCTTCAGCTGCCGCCCGGCTTCCCACTCGAACGTCCAGCCGCCGTAGCTCTTCAGGTTGCCAATCGCGTCGTAGGTCAGCGGGTACTGGCCGTTCGCCGTCAGTCTGTCCTTCCACGCGCTGTCATAGGTGAAGCTGGTCGTCTGGCCGCCGCTCGGCGTGCCGGTAGTGTACGCGTAGCGCACCTTGCTGGTCATGTTGCCGCCGCGGTCGTAGGTATAGACCCACGTCGCGTTCTCGTGCGGGTCGTTCACGCGGGTCAGCTGACCCAGCGCGTCGTACTCGTAGGTCGTGGTCTGGCCGCTGCGGGTCTCGCTGGTGATATTTCCGCGGCTGTCGTAGGCGTAGCTGAACGGGATGGCCGTCTGCTGGATGCTCGCCACCAGCGGCGTGGTGCTGCCCGTGCCGTAGCCGCCCGCAACGTAGCCGTAGGTCGTGCTCAGCGGACTGGCCGTGCGACTGGCGATGCGGCCCAGGCTGTCGTAGGTGTAGCTGATGGCGTTGCCGCCGTCGAAGGTCATGCCGGTCACGCGGTTGTCGTTGTCGTAGGCATAGGTCGTCGCGTGCGCCTGCCCGTTCGCCGTTTCGTTCAGCCCGGTCAGGCGGTTTCTCGCGTCGTAGGTCATGCCCGCGCGGTACAGCACATTGCCGCTCGCGTCGCGCAGCTGGCTCTCGGTCGCCCGCCCGGACAGGTCGCAGGCCGTCTGCGCCACGCGCCCCAGGCTGTTGTCCCGCACCACGCTGGCCTGGCCGTCCGCGCCGTATTCGTAGGCGTAGCGGTCGGAGGTCTCGCCGTCATACCGCACGCCGGTCAGCCGGTCGTACGCGTCATAGGCGTACTTCACCTTCCCGCCGTTGCCGTACTGTACTTCGGAGAGCAGACCGCTGCGGTCGGAGGCGTACACGTTCGTCGAGAGCGTCTGGCTGCCCACCTTCACCGTGGTCTTGCGGCCCAGCGCGTCGTAGCCGAAGGTATACTCCACATCCGGCGTGTCGCTGGTCGTGTTGTGCTGCACCTTCTGGATGCGGTCGTTCGAGTAGGTGTAGGCGTTCTTGTAGGTTTTGCCGCCCGCCGTGGTCTGCACGCCGGTCACGCGCTTAGAGGCGTCGTAGGCATAGCTGACCGTCTGCCCGTTCGGGTCAGTGACGCTGGTCAGCAGGCCGGTTTCCGCGTCCACGTTGCGTGTGACTGCGTGGCCTCGCGCGTCCTTCGCCTGCACGGCATACGCGCCGGATGCGTCGTAGGCGGTCTCGGTGCGGATGTACGCGCTGTCGCCGGACTTCTGGCGCACGCCGGTCAGGCTGTTGCCGAAGGAATCGTAGGTGTACACATCGCGCTGGCCCATCGGGGTCACGCTGGACAGCAGCAGGTGCTTCTTTCGCTCGTCGGTCGAGGAGCCGTAGTTCATCGTGTACTTCGCGCTCTCCGGCGCGCCCGGCTGCCGGTACGAGGTCAGGTTGTGCGCGCTGTCGTAGCCCATCGCCGATTTCTGCGCGGACAGCGTCGAGACGCCGGTCAGCCGGTTGCTGCCGTCGTAGGCAAAGCTCTGGCCGAACTCCTCGCGGTGCAGGAACAGGTTGGTGAACATCGCCGTGCCCTGATTCCGCGCGTAGCGGAACACGAACTGCACCTCGCTATAGGCGCTCGGCGCGGCCACCGCCCACTGGCCGAACAGCCAGTCCGCGCGCTGCGGCTCAAACTCACAATAGGCCGAATCGGTCCACGTGCTGCCGCTGCGGAAGCGCAGGCGCAGGCTGGGCTTGAAGTGCGTGCCGCCGCTGGTCACCGACTGTGACTTCACCCAGCCGCCGAGCACGAACACGTCGCCCGCCGCGCCCTTGATCGAGACGTTCTGGCGCTGCTCCGCGTCGTTCAGATTGCAGGCGCTCGCGATGCGCAGGGCGTTTCCGCTCAGGCCCGCGGGCAGGCCGAGCGAGCCGCTGACCACGCCGTTGAGGGCGCTGTCGCTGCCGCCATAGGCCGTCCAGCCGGTCGCGCCGCCGGAAAAATCGCCGTTCGTCAGCAGGTTTGCGTGGTTGGGCACGCCGCCATTTTCCAGCTGCGGGCAGGCGAACCAGCCGCTGCCGGACGGAGACGCGCTGACCAGCTCGACCGCCGCGCTGCCCGCGGTCAGCGCCGCCGTCACGTACAGGCGATCCCAGCCCTCACAGGCGGTGCCCGTGCCGCAGGAGGCGGTCGGCTGCGTGGCCGCGCGGCTCGTCCAGACCTGACTGCCGCTGCGGACGCGCAGGAACAGGCCGCCCGTGCAGGACGCGGCGAGCTTCACATAGGCCGAGAAGGTATACTCGCCTGCGGCCGGAATCATCACGCTCTGCGCCTGCCGGGTCTCCGCCGCGGAGGCCTTCGTCAGCTTCAGCGAAGGCATTCCCAGGCAGCGGGCAGTCGTGTCCTGCGCCGAAGTATCGGAGTTGCTTCCTTTATATATCGTCCATACAGATGCCTCCTTTAGGTCGTCGTCATGGATGCAATCGCGTCCTCCAATGCCTTCACCACAAGGTTCACGTCGCGCTGATACTTCACTTCTGCACCAGCACCGCCGCTTACCGTTACGCTGGTCGTCGGTGCGTAGGTGGTCAGCGCCTTGTACGCGGCGATTTCAGCGGATGAAAGCGCGGTTTCAACGGGCGCGACAAGTACCGCCCAAACATAAACATCGTTCGCGTCAAGGAATGCTTTGAAGTCGGAAACGGTCGTCGTACCCTTTTCCGCGTAAGCGAAACCGAGGTTTTTGGAGTTTGCGATAATACCGCCTATTGTTTCGCCGTCTACAGAACAACTGAAATGCGTGCAGAGCATTCCTGCCGCGTTGATGTCGTTGAACGTATTGAAATAGCGGTCAACCCGCTTCGAATTCGCTGTCTGCCAATTCATCGAGGATGACAGCTTGATTTTGGCGATGCGCTGCACACGCACCCCGCGCGCCAAATCCACCTCATCGCAGACCCACTGCTGACCGTTTTCGTCCGTGTAGTTCCCGCCGGATGCGACCGAGATGCCCGGCAGCGCGTTCGGCGTTTGCAGGATGAGCGTCTGCGATTTGTCCGCGCCATCGCTGACAGTGACCGTCACCGTTCCGCCGTCGCCCGCGTTGACAACCGACACGGGCGCAGTCGGGGACGGCGTGCCGTCCTGCATGCATTTGCCGCAGACGCGCAGCCCGGCAAAAGGCGCGGCGAAAGCGTCGGAAACGGAAACCGGCGAGCCGGAAGCGTTCCCCACAAGGACATTCTGACGCGCCGTCAGTTCGCGAATTGCGTCGCCTGTCGCCTTCGCATCAGCTGCCTTGCCTTCGGAAGTCAGCTCGGCGTCCAGCTCAATCTGGGATTCCCACGCCCAAGCGCCAGAGCCGTCGGCAGTAGGAACTTGCCCTTCCGCCGCGATGGCGTTTTCCAGACGATTCAAAGCGTCTGCAATGGGGTCTCTCGGGGTGTCGCCAATGCCGGGCAGGGAATCTGCAACCGTGCCTGTATAGATGGCGGCCTTCAGGATTTCCTCACCGTCCACCATGCGCAGTTCGAGCCGCACACTGCCCGCCGCGGCGACCTCGGTACTTGTCAGTACCAATTCGTAGTTGCTTGTACTGCCATCGCGCACAAGCTGTCCCGTGTAAGGCTGCTTATCGCCGGGGCGCTGAATTACGCAGACGATGCCCGCGTTCGGACGATCAGCCAGCACGCTCGAACAATCGAACACAACCTGCCGGGAGATATTCTCACCTACGCGCCCGATGCGGCCCAACGACCGGGTTTCCTGCGAAAACGGCGCATTAATGGTAATTTTATCGGCCACTTGGCGCTCACCTCCTTGTCATGTAAAAGGGCAGCCGCCGAAAACCCGGCGGCCGCCCTGCATTGCTCGGTCAGTTCTTCCGGGAGAACTCCCCGGACACCCAGCCGACCTTACCCGCGATTTCAATGGCGTGCCAGCCGTTCTCGGCGGTGGCCACCCACGGATAGGTCCTGCCCGGCTTCACGGCGGTGATGCGCGTGTACTTCGTGCCGTTGCCGACGCGAACGTTCACCCTGCCGCCGCTGGATACGATGGTCACGGCGTCCTTCCGCACGGCGGGCGTTTCGGGCAGGACAGGCGCGGGTTCAGGCGCACTCGGCTCTGCGGGCGTGACCGGCGTGTCGGTGGACGCGCTGTCTCCGCTGCCGTAGTCCGGGCGGCCGTAGCCCGCGATGCGGTTGTAGTCCGGCCGGTACTTCTTCCGCCACACGCCGCCACCATTGGCGACCACGCCGGATGTGCCGGAGGTGTTGCCCTCGATGGTGTACACATAGGTGCCGTCTACCTTGTAAACCAGCCCTGTGTGCTGCACCGCCGGACCCCCTATGGCGTTCTTCGGCCAGAAGAAAATCTGGTCGCCGGGCTGCGGCGCGCTGAACAGCCGTCCCTTCGCCTTGTAATAGCTGCGGGAGTATCGGCATCCCGCGCCCGCGCTCTTCAGTGGCTGACACAGCAGCTTCAGCGCCGCGTCCCTGCCGTAGGCGGTGACGAAGCACCAGTCTACGAACACGTCGCACCACGCGTATACAGCATGCCTAAAAGCGAAAACCAAAACGGGTGCAATTAATTTTGCGCCCGCTTTTCGTTTGTTAATTCTGAATTTTTGACAATGCCAATCCTGCAAAAACGCCGAATTATCCACAGAAAACGGCATATTTCGGACGTATTGTGGATAGCAGAAAACCCGGCTCTTCATTTCTGAAGAACCGGGCAATGGTCGAGGTGACAGGATTTGAACCTGCGACCTTTTGGTCCCGAACCAAACGCGCTACCAAACTGCGCTACACCTCGATGGAGCCAATGAAGGGACTCGAACCCTTGACCTGCTGATTACGAATCAGCTGCTCTGCCAACTGAGCTACATTGGCACCCGCTGACAGTTAAAGATTATACCACAGAGAGGGGGCGGTTGTCTATAGCCCGAGACAGAATTTTCAAATTTAACATAGTACATGCCGCTCTGCAAACCGCCCCTCTCCCACGCCGCGCCCGAGGATTTTTCCCCCGCAGGGAACGCCTGAAGGCAGTCGGATCGTTCGCGTCTCCTGCCCCCGGCGGCGGGAATTTCCCCCCGGAGATGACCTTTTTAGGGGTTGAAGCGAGGCGGGCGGGTCTGGTATAATGGAGGCGTATGTCAAAAACAGTTAAACCACTGATTAAGATATATGGGAGGTCGAGCGAATGTACCAGCTGGTGGTTGCCGACGACGATCCGATCATTCGCCGGAGCCTGGAGACGCGGTATGACTGGGCGGCGATGGGGTTCGAGGTCGCGGGCGCGTTTTCGGACGGCAGCGACGTGATCGAGTATCTGAAGACTCATCGCGCCGACGCGGTGCTGACCGACATCGTGATGTTCGAGGTTTCAGGCATCGAGGTGAGCCGGTACGTGCGCGAAAGCTGCCCGGATTGCGCGGTGATCTTCCTGAGCGGGTATCAGGACTTCGAGATGGCGCAGCAGGGCATACGCAACGGCGTGTTCGACTACCTGCTCAAGCCCATACGCCCCGAACGGCTGAAGGAGACCTTTGCGCGGCTGCGGGAGCGGCTGGATCAGGCGGGCGAGGCAAGGCGGCAGCAGGCGCTTCAGACGGCGGCGGGCGGGCGCGTGCTCGAGCTGCTGGAGCAGATCGCAGGGCGATGCGGCCTGGCGCTGCCGGACGGCGCAGGCAGCCCGGCGCAGTGCATCGACTACATCGCCGCGCGGTGCGAGGACGAACGGGTCTCCGGGCCGCTGCGCGCGCTGGAGGCACAGAGCCGGCTGGCCTCGGCCGAGTACGTGACGGGCAAACTGACCGACCTGATGCTCTCCCTGCCCGAGAGCGATGAGTCTGTCGTGGAGCAGGCGAAGCTGTACATCCAGGCGCACCTGAGCGGCGACTGCTCGATCGACGCGGTGGCCGGAGCAGTCAACCTGAGCGCGCGGCAGCTGATGCGGCGCTTTTTCGAGTGCGAGGGCCGGACGGTGGGCAAATACGTGCTGGCCTGCCGGATG
Source organism: uncultured Clostridia bacterium (assembly GCA_934647305.1). Taxonomy (GTDB): domain Bacteria; phylum Bacillota; class Clostridia; order Christensenellales; family Aristaeellaceae; genus CAKUFI01. The sequence goes on from CAKUFI010000002.1 coordinate 87,462, forward strand.
GAGAAGGCGGCCGAGCTGATTGCGGGCGGACAGCGCAGCGTGGCGGCGCTCAGCGAACAGCTGGGCTACGGCAGCGAAAAGTACTTCCGCAAGGTGTTCGCGGGCTACTACGGCTGCACGGTGGGCGAGTACGCGCACAGGCGAAGGGAGGAAGGCCGATGAACCGCCTGAGAAGATGGTGGGAGTCGCTGAAGCGGTACATGCGGGACTACCGGTTTCACAGTCTGTTCGTGCGCTACCTGGCGGCGAGTATCCTGGTGGTGACGCTGCCGGTCTATGCGATCAACCGGGCGTACAGCGCGCGTATGCTGGCCTCTGCCGCCCAGCAGATGCAGCGGATGAACGACCTGGAGCTCTCGCGCAGTCAGAACGCTGTCGAATCCATGCTGGCGCTGCTCAAGAACATGGCCTACGTGACCTCGCAGCAGCGGGACGTACTGCGCCTGGCGGCCTACGAGCGTCTGCCTGAGCAGTTTTACGAGAACCAGTTTTCTGAGCTCAAGAAGTCGGTCGTCGGGTACATGCGAGTGACGCGCTGCATCGACTCGGTGTATATCTACTTTGAAAAGCCGGGCGGCGTGCTGAGCTTTGAGACCGAGGAAAAGACAGCATACCTGCCGGTCTCCAAGCTGACCGACCGCGAGTGGCTGGCGCGCTACAAGGCGGGCAGTTGGCCCTTTCTGATCACGATCATGTACCCTATCGAGAACGACGCGGGCGCGCTCCGAGGCGCGGTGGCGCTCAATGTGGACGTGCGCGTCCTGGCGAACAGCCTGGGCACAGGCAGCTACCGCCGGGACGGCGAGGCGGTGCTGGCGGCCTTTTCTCAGGCGGACCGAAGCCTGTTCTACGCAGACGAGTACCGCCTGTTCGAGAATGAGCGTCAGGCAGCGGATGAGCTGGCCGCGCTGTGGACGGACGACTTTGCGCCCGGTGAGTATCGCCTGTGGGGACAGCGCTGCCTGATCTCCAGCGCCCCGTCGAGCTCGGGCTTGCTGAGGTACTTCTACCTGACCACGCTGGATCGCTTCGGCGCGCTGCGTTCGGACGCGGCCGGGTTTTTCCGGTGGATGATCGCCGCATCGCTGGCGGTCGAGCTGGTCGTGTCGCTGTTTCTGGCCGCGCGCGCCTATCAGCCCATACACGCCCTGATGCAGGCCGCCGAGGAACCGGCCGAGCCCACGACCCTCGGCGAGCAGCACAGGCAGAACGAAATAGCCTACCTGAAGACCTACATCGCCGCCAAACAGGAGCAGACCGCCCGTATGCGCAAAGAAATCGACCAGCGCGTCGCCTGCCTGCAAAACGCGCAGATGACCGCCCTGCAGAGTCAGATCAATCCTCACTTCCTCTACAACACCCTCGAGGCCATCGGCGACAAGGTGGTCATGCTGGTTGGCAGGGAAAACGAGGGCAGCGAAATGATCTGCGAACTGTCCGAGCTGCTGCGCATCAGCCTGGCCACCGACAGCTACGTCGTGCCCCTGCGCGAGGAGCTGACCCACGTGCGCCTGTACATGAACCTGATCGATTTCCGCTACGGCGGCAGCGTCCAGTGGAACCTGGACGTGCCTGAAGAGCTGCTCGACCGCCGCGTCGTCAAGCTCTCCCTGCAGCCGCTCATCGAAAACTCCATCGAGCATGGCCTGCGACCCAAGCGCCGCCAGGGCAGCATCCGCATCGCTGCCCGCGCCGAGGGTCAGGGCTTCGTGATCCAGGTCAGCGACGACGGCGTGGGCATGCCCCAGGAGGAAATCGACCGCCTCAACGAACGCTTCCACACCCAGGCCCCTCAGCAAGCTCAGCATATCGGCCTGCAAAACGTCAATCAGCGCATCCGGCTCATCTACGGTGATCGGAGCGGCCTCTTCCTCTCCCAATCCCCCGAGGGCGGCCTGTGCATCGAGGTCCGCTACGCCGAGTAGAAGGACGTTGGGGGGCAACGCTGGAGACGGCACCGGCCAGGCGAATCTGTTGACCATAAATTAGAGCCTCCAGATTCTTCGTGGTCAGAAGACTCGGTACGCTGCCCCGCATGAGCCGCGGTAAGGGCAGGCACAACTGACGCCGCTTCCCAGAAAGCGCTTTGCTCCGCAAAAGACATAAGGCAAAGAGATGCAGCTCCCCGAATGTGCCTTGGTTCGAAGAACGGGCAGCGAACTGTTCAGGCAAATATCCCCTTCGCGCTCTTCATAAGAGACGAGGGGGCTTTTTCAGTCCTCCCGCCGACATGTCCTGCCTGAAAAGCCATCCGCGGGAAACCCCTCAGTCACCATACGGTGACAGCTCCCCTTTCAAGGGAGCCTTGATTGCGCCGACCATGCCTTTCCTTTCAGGAGAGGTGCCCGCAGCGCAGGTGGAAGGGTTTGCAAACGCAGACCTCGGCCGCTTCAATCTATGGCGGCCGATGGTCATCGCTAGACCCCGCGGAAGCAGATGGCTGTCGGCACTGCCGACCGGCAACGCCGGCATGAGTTTTCCGGGAGTTCCCGGAAAACCGCAGACCTCAGGGGCTTCAATCTATGGCCCCTGAGGTCGTCGATAGAACCGGTGGCAGCAAGCGGCTGTCGGCACTGCCG